>DCFV01000211.1:0-293 GCA_002314435.1 Acidobacteriaceae bacterium UBA1795
AGCTGATGCCGGTAGGGAACTGAGATGAGTGCCAGCCGGATCGCCGAAGCCTTGTAGCCCTTCAGCAGCAGGTCGCGCAACGTGTAGAAGTTGCCTTCGCTCTTCGACATCTTCCGCCCGTCCACCAGCAGGAAGCGCACATGCATCCAGTGCCGCGCAAAGGGCTTGTGCGTCACGCTTTCGCTCTGCGCAATCTCGTTCTCGTGGTGCGGAAACATCAGGTCTTCGCCGCCGGCATGCAGGTCGAAGCTGTCGCCCAGGTACTCCATCGCCATGGCCGAGCACTCGATGTG
>DCFV01000211.1:552-2925 GCA_002314435.1 Acidobacteriaceae bacterium UBA1795
CTCGATGTGCCAGCCCGGCCGCCCGCGACCGATCTCCGTGTCCCATGCCGTCTCGCCTGACTTCGCCGCCTTCCACAACGCAAAGTCCCGTGCCGAGTCCTTCTCGTACTCGTCCACGTCCACCCGCGCGCCATCTTCCATGCCGCTCAGGTCTTTCTTGCTCAGCTTGCCGTACTCAGGAAACGCCGCCAGCCGGAAGTACCAGCTGCCGTCCTCGGTCCTGTACGCAGCACCCGTGGCGGCCAGCTTCTCCACCAGTTCCACCATGCGCGGAATATGTTCAGTGGCCCGCGCAATCACTTCCGGCCGCTCCACGCGCAGCGAATCCAGATCCTCGAAGAACGCGTCCACATACTTCGGCGTGTACTCGCCAATGGGTACGCCCGCCTGCGCCGCGTTGCGTATGATCTTGTCGTCCACGTCCGTGATGTTCATAACGTGGCGCAACTGCATACCCGTCAGCTTCAAAAAACGCCGCAGCACATCCACTTGCAGAAACGTGCGGAAGTTACCGATGTGCCCGTAGTCGTAGACCGTCGGCCCGCACGCGTACATGCGCAGCGCCTCGCCATCTGCCGGAAGAACTTCGTCTAACTGACTCGTAAGTGTATTGAACAGTCGAAGGGTCATGCGTCGTGCGGCTCCCACAAAATGCGCCAATTTCGGCCGCAATGGGGCCTCTCCGATTGTAGCAGTGCAACTTACAGGTAACTCAGTGCGCCCTCGACGCACATTGACCACGGTTTGTGGTGTATAGATAGGAAAGGTTCCCAAGCTGTCATTCGACCGAAACGCCATGGAAAGCGAACTGCTGTCCCTGCTTTGCGACCCGGACTCCCGCTATTCGTTTGAGCAGGAAGGCGCTACGCTGCGCAACGTCGCCACTGGACGCGTCTATCCGATACGCGAAGGGATTCCCCTCTTCGTCAGCTCTCTCACCGGCCGTGACCTCCGCTCGCAGACCCTCTACGACCGCCTCGCGCCCTTTTACGGTTTGCTGCTGAAGGTCCACAAGTGGCTGAGCCAGGCTCCCGACCCGCGCCCTGAATACCTCGCCCTGCTCGACCCCCCGCCCCACGCCCGCGTGCTCGAGGTGGGCGTAGGTACAGGTGCCAACCTGCCCTATCTGCCCGACGATATCGATTTCTACGGTGTCGACATCGCCTGGGGAATGCTCCGTCGCTGCCGCAGCAATGCGGATAAATTGCGCCGCCACATTCACCTCTTCCAGTGCGAGGCCGGGCGCCTGCCCTTCCGCGCCGCCGTCTTCGATTGCGTGTTGCACAGCCACGGCATTCGCGCCTTCACTTCGCCCGAGCGCGCCATTGCTGAAATGATCTGGGTTGCTCGTCCCGGCGCCAGAATTGTGATTGTTGAAGACGCGCCACAGCCCATTATTCCGGGCAAGCCCGTGCTCGCCTCGCAAACTCAATCTCTTGTTCAGTGGATTCCGGAGGAGATGGAACAGGTGGAAGTGCGCTCGCTCGCTGGCGGCGCGCTGGAGTGCGTCAGCTTCCGCAAGCCCTTGGAGTCCACCCCACCCGAGCAGGGTTGATCCGGCACGTACTCCGGCCTTCCTGCCTCTTCACAAAGCAGTTAGCTGAACCGCGCCCTTTAGCGCACCAGCTGCCACATCAGCCAGGCGCTGGCCGCCAGCAGCGTCTGCAGCCCAATCGCCGACAGAACGCCCTTGGCCGCCGACAACCCCGATGCGGTCGTCACGTACACCGTGTCGGCGTCGCGGACAAATCCGTGGGAGGAGCGCAGTCCGAGTGGCGTCGCGCTCTCAAGCCGTGTGTCTTGTTCCGAAGAAGTCTCCAGCCCCGCTGCGTGAAAATGAATGAGAACGTGAGTAGCCATCCGTGTTCCTCAATGAGTAAATCGATTGCACGTCCGGGACCAAACCACGCAGGGGCTGGTAGTCCAGACGTTTCTATCACTTGAGAAACACTGCTCTCGCTCCCCTCTATTGAAAAGACCAAATATTGGGTATTTTTTACATCCCGCACCAAAAAGTGCACGGTAAGAAATGGAAGGAACGAGCCGGTCTGCCGCCTCAGCGGCCCAGCGTCAGCGCCGGATCGGCCGACAAATCCGCGCCGGCATACTCGCCCGCCGCGAACCGCGGCCACGCCGCCGCAGCAATCATCGCCGCGTTGTCCGTGGAGAGCGCCAGCGCCGGAAACGCCACCTGCACCCCCCGCCGCTGGGCCTCCACCGTAAACCGTTCCCGCAGTTCGCGGTTGGCCGCCACCCCGCCCGTCACCAGAATCCGCCCTGCACCCAGTGCCTCGGCCGCCGCAAAGGTCTTCTTCTTGAGGTCGCCCACCACCGCATGCTGAAAGCTGGCTATCAGGTCCAGCACCGGCTGCG
>DCFV01000013.1:0-8664 GCA_002314435.1 Acidobacteriaceae bacterium UBA1795
CGGGGTGCAGTGCGGCAAGACGCTGCGTGGTGCGGCCTAGTCGGGTATGTAGAGGTCCACATAGGCGTGCACGGGCATTGTGTCGAGTCGCTCGGGATCGAGAGAGACGTCGAGGATGCGCTTCTGCTGCGCCGGACTGAAGCGTCTCCGCAGATTGGTCTTGAACTTCTCCACCAGCAGGGGCAGGCCTTCCGCGCGCCGGCGCCGGTGACCGATTGGGTACTCGACTGTCTCTTCCAGCACTGTGTCGTCCTCGAACTCCACGCGAATGGCGTTGGCGATGGAGCGTTTGTCGGGGTCGTGATAGTCGGCGGAGAAGGCTGGGTTCTCGATGCACTCCATCTTCGTGCGCAACGCATCAATACATGGATCGGTTGCCACCGCGTCTTCGTAATCTGCAGCGGTGAGCCGGCCGAAGATAAGCGGGATGGCCACCATGTATTGCACGCAGTGGTCGCGGTCGGCGGGGTTCGCCAGCGGTCCCTTCTTGTCGATGATGCGCAGGCAGGCCTCGTGCGTGTGGAGTGTGATATGTCGGATTGCTTCGGCGGACGTGCCCATCGCTGCCATCCGTCCACGCAGTGTCATGGCCGCTTCTACCGCGGTCTGCGCGTGGAACTCGGCGGGATAGCTGATTTTGAACAGTACGTTTTCCATCACGTAGCTGCCGTAGGGCCGCTGGAATTTGAACTCCTGACCGCGAAACGACACGTCATAGAAACCCCACGTCTTCGCGGTCAGCGCCGAGGGGTAGCCCATCTCGCCTGCGCGCGCCATCAGCGCCAGCCGCACGGCGCGACTTGTGGCGTCGCCCGCAGCCCAGCTCTTGCGCGAGCCTGTGTTGGGCGCGTGGCGATAGGTGCGCAGGCTCTGCCCGTCAACCCACGCCAGCGAGAGCGCATTCACGGTCTGCTCGCGGCTCATGCCCAGCAACGCGCACACCACCGCGGTGGAAGCAACCTTCACCAGCACCACATGGTCGAGGCCGACCTTGTTGAACGAGTTCTCGAGCGCGATGCAGCCCTGGATTTCGTGGGCTTTGATCATGGCTTCAAGAACGCGCCTCATCGGCAAAGGGGGACCCATCTGAGCCGCAGCGCGTGAGAGCCAGTCGGCGGTGGCAAGAATGCCGCCGAGATTGTCTGACGGGTGTCCCCACTCAGCCGCGAGCCAGGTGTCGTTGAAGTCGAGCCAGCGGATCATGGCGCCGATGTTGAACGCTGCCTGCACGGGGTCGAGTTCATAGTGAGTGCCCGGCACACGCGCGCCCTGCGGTACCGTCGTGCCGGGAACAATTGGACCCAACAGACGGGTGCATGCCGGATATTCGAGCGCCTCCAGACCGCACCCCAGCGTATCGATCAGGCAGGCGCGCGCTGTGCTGTAGGCAAGGTCGCTGATGATCTCATACTGCAGTGCGTAGTCGGCAATGTCGGTCAGGACTCTGTCTGGCGCAGGGCGTTCATTACTCACGAACGACGACACAGGTTCTCCTTGTGTGCATTTGTACGGTGCTCAACCGCGCTCGTCGATTGGAACAAACTTTAACTCGTTCGGCCCCACGTAATTCGCTGACGGGCGGATGATCTTGCCGTCCTGCCGCTGCTCGATTACGTGTGCGCACCAGCCCGCCGTGCGCGCCATTACGAAGAGCGGCGTGAAGAGTTCAACGGGAATCTGCATCAGGTGATAGGCGACTGCGCTATACCAGTCCAGATTAGGAAACATCCGCTTGGTTTCATGCATCACGGCTTCAATGCGCTCGGCCACCCCGAACAGGCGCTTGCCTGCGTTGTCGACGGCGAGACCCTCTGCAATTTTCTTCACGATGTCGCTGCGCGGATCGCAGATCGTGTAGACCGGATGTCCGAAGCCGATCAAGACTTCATGTTCGCTGATGCGACGGCGGATATCAGCCTCGGCTTCTTCCACCGTTGCGTAGCGCTGCTGAATTACCAGCGCGACCTCATTAGCGCCGCCGTGCTTTGGTCCTTTGAGCGCGCCGATGGCTCCGGCGATGCACGAGTGCATATCCGACCCCGTCCCGGCGATTACACGGGCCGTAAAAGTAGATGCGTTGAACTCATGCTCGGCATATAGGATCAGCGAAGCCTGCAGCGCCGCGACCCACTCCGCAGGCGGCGCGATTCCGTGCAACAGGTGGAGGAAGTGGGCGGCAATCGAGTCGTTGCCCGCTTCCACGTCGATGCGCTTTCCACTATGTGCAAAGTGGTGCCAGTAGAGCAGCATGGAGCCGAGCGATGCCAGCAGCTTGTCCGCAATTGCGCGCGCACCGGATTCATCATGGAACTCGCCTTCTGGATGCACGCATCCCAACACGGAGACGCCCGTGCGCAGCACGTCCATTGGATGCGCAGTTGCGGGCAGCAGCTCGAGCGCACTCTTCACTGCGTCGGGCAGGCTGCGAAGGGCGCGCAGGCGCGCGGTGTAAGCCGCAAGCTGGGCCGCCGTGGGCAGCGTGCCGTGCACCAGCAGATGCGCGACTTCTTCAAATAAACAGTGCACGGCGAGATCCCGGATGTCGTAGCCGCGATAGTGCAGGTCGTTGCCGCTGCGTCCAACGGTGCAGAGCGCCGTGGTGCCGGCCACCGTGCCAGAAAGAGCTACGGACTTCTTGGGTTTGAAGCCCACAGCCGAGGGGTTGACCTCCTTACTGCTCATGGAATCCCTCCGGAGAGCACTACGCTACCGGACCAGCGCAGCCACTGTCTACTCCGCTTTGCGCTCCCGGGCAAACAGTGCATCGAGCTTTGCCTCGTAAGCGTGGTAGTCGAGATATTTGTAGAGATCGGCGCGCGTCTGCATCAGCGGCAGAACGCTGCGCTGGGTGCCTTCGGTGCGAATCGCTTCATACACCTTGAGTGCAGCAGCGTTCATCGCCCTGTAGGCCGCGCAGCAATAGAGGACGATATCGACACCCGCAGCGGCGAGTTCGTCGCGCGTGAAGAGCGGCGTTTGCCCAAACTCCGTAATGTTGGCCAGGATGGGCACGCCGACCGCGCGCCGGAAGGCGGTGTATTGGCTGAGCTTCGTCACGGCCTCCGCGAAGATCATGTCGGCGCCAGCATCCACGTATGCCTGCGCACGCGCGATGGCAGCCTCCAGACCCTCGCTGGCCAGCGCATCGGTGCGCGCCATGAGGACAAATTGAGCGTCGGTACGCGCATCCACCGCGGCCTTGATGCGATCGGCCATCTCGTCGGCCGCGACAAGTTCTTTGCCGGGGCGGTGACCGCAGCGCTTAGCGCTTACCTGGTCTTCCATGTGAACCGCGGCTGCGCCTGCTTTGCTCATTGAGCGGATGGTGCGCGCGATGTTGAATGCGCCGCCCCAGCCGGTGTCGATATCCACCAGCAATGGCAGCGCGCTCGCGTCCGTAATGCGCCGCACGTCGGTGAGCACATCGTCTAGAGTGCTGATGCCCAGGTCCGGCATGCCCAGGGAGTTGGCCGCCACGCCGCCGCCCGAGAGGTAGAGCGCGCGAAAGCCCACCGCTTCGGCCAATCGCGCCGTGTACGCATTGATGGCGCCCGCCACCTGCAGGGGCCTTTCTTTGAGCACTGCGGCGCGAAACCGTGCGCCCGGGGACAGCTGTGCCGGCTGGTCGGTCATACTCATTCCTTGCGCTGCATCATAGCAGGCCCGCGCATGCGCCTTCCCAGCGGCACTGCGCAATGCGACAATGCTTGCGGCGAAGCTATCTGCTTTATTCCAAAGCTCTGCCCGGAGGAACATCCCTATGAAGCGTCTGTTGTCATGCGCCGGCGTCCTTATCGCCGCAGCACTCAGTCTCTCCGCTCAGCAAAATCCGCCCGCCAGTCCGGCGGCCACGGCCACCGGTACCATCGCCGGCAAGACCGTCTCGATCACCTACAACTCACCGCGCGTGAAGGGCCGCGAGGGCCATATCTTCACCAAGGACGGCCTCATCAGCCGTGATCCGCACTACCCTGTGTGGCGCGCAGGCGCCAATGCAGCCACTACTCTGAAAACCGATGCCGACCTGAAGATCGGTGATCTTGCCGTTCCCAAAGGCAGTTACACGCTGTTCGTCGACATCGCCGACCCCGACGCCTGGGTTCTGATTGTGAGCAAACAGACCGGCGAGTGGGGCCTTGCGTACGATCCTTCGAAGGACTTGGGTAAAGTGAAGATGCAGATGACCAAGCCCGCAGCGCTGGTGGAAGATCTGAAGTATTCGGTGGATAGCACCGGGGCCAGCTCTGGCAAGGTCACACTTGCCTGGGAGAACCATGTGGCCGCTGTACCAGTTACTGTGCATTGAGGTTAGCAACATCGGTGGGGCGATGCGCGGTACACGCATTTCGCCCTGCCGCTACAATAAGAGATAGAGTTTTTGATTTTCGGAGGGTTCAAGCACCTTGCCGTTATATGAATACCGCTGCACAGCGTGCGGCTACGAGTTTGAGAAGATCCAAAGTTTCAAATCTTCACCTCAGACGGAGTGCCCGGAGTGCCAAGGCGCTTTGGAGCGTCCTCTCAGTGCGCCAGCGTTTCAGTTCAAGGGAGCCGGCTGGTATGTGAACGACTACGCCGCCAAGTCGTCGGGCAGCTCATCCAATGGAGGCTCCAGCAAAGCCGAGTCCACTCCGGCTGCGGACGCCAAGCCCGTGGAGTCTGCAAAGCCTGCGCCGACTGCTACAGCGCCCAGTACCCCTCCGTCCGCCGCTTCGTAACCCGCTGCGGCAGCCGGTCGGCGCGCCCGCGCCGTTAAGATGGTGGCTGGACATGTCCCTGCTCGATCCGATTCCGTACCCGGTTGTACACGCTGACTTTGCCGCGCTCGAGTGGGAGCCGCTGCTCGCGTTCGTTGCGGGCTTTGCCGCTTCGCCCATTGGCCGCGCGGAGATTCTGGCGTTGCGACCCTCCACCGATGAAGCCTGGATCGAGCGCCAGCATCAGCTCACTGGCGAAGTGCGGCTGCTGCTCGCCGAGCAGGTCTCCATTCCGCTTGGAGGGCTCTTCGATCCCACGCAACTCGCTGCCAAGGCGCGCATCCCCGAGGCTGCACTGGAAGCCAACGAGTTGCAGGCCATTGCCCGTCTGGCCAACGACGTGGCGGCTTGGCAAGCACTGCTGCAATCGCCCCCCGTGCGCGTAGTCGGCAAAGTGCCGGGCCTCTCCGCGCTTTCCGCTGGACTCACACAAGGGCTGCGCCCGCTGGCCGAATCCATCGAGCGCAAGATTCAGCCCGACGGCACGCTCGCCGATGATGCCTCGCCCGAACTCCATCGCATTCGCCGCGAGCAGGACCGCCAGCAACGGCTGATAGAGGAATCTCTGCGTGCCGCGCTGCGTCGGCTTTCGAGCGACGGGGCCACGCAGGACGACGTCATCACCATTCGTGGCGACCGATTCGTAATCCCCGTGCGCAGCGAGCTCAAGCGGCGGGTCTCCGGCGTGGTGCACGGTGCCAGTTCATCGGGCCAGACGGTCTACGTGGAGCCGCTCGAAACCATCGAGCAGAACAACGAACTGGTACGCCTGCTTGAAGAAGAGCAGGCCGAGATTCACCGCATTTTTGTCGGGCTTACGCGGCAGGTGGGCGGCTACTCCGTTGCACTGGTGGAAGGTGCGCGTGTGCTCGCGCTGGTCGACAGTCTGTTGGCCCGCGCCCGCTTTGCACGCGACTACGACTGCATTGCCCCGTCTCTTCAGCCGGATCGACTAACCCTCGCGGGCGCACGCCATCCGCTTCTCGAAAAGCATCTGCGCACAACCGGCGGCCGCGTGGTTCCGCTCACGCTCGAACTTACGGCTGAGGCGCGCCAGCTCATCATCAGCGGCCCCAATACGGGCGGCAAGACGGTTACGCTCAAGACCACGGCGCTGCTCGCCATGATGGCGCAGGCCGGTCTGCCTGTGCCTGCTGAGGCGGCAGGCTTTCCCACCTTCTCTGCGTTTCTGGCCGACATCGGCGATGCGCAATCAATCGAGGCAGAGCTTTCCACGTTCTCCGCGCATATCACGAATCTCGATCGTCTATCGCGTCTGGCGGACGCTCGCTCGCTCGTGCTGCTCGACGAGCTTGGCTCTGCGACTGATCCGGAAGAGGGCTCGGCGCTGGCTGTCGCCGTGGCCAATTATTTCCTCGAGGCACGCGCTTGGTCTCTCATCTCGACGCATCACACGTCGCTCAAGGTCTATGCCGCGAATACGCACGGCGTGCTGAACGCAGCAGCAGGCGTCGATGAAGTCACGCTGGTGCCCAACTACCACCTGCGCCTCGGCGTGCCCGGCGCATCGGCTGGCATCCAAACCGCGGCACGGCTCGGCCTGAACGCAGGCATTATCGCAGCGGCTCGCCAGCGGCTCGGCTCGCAGCAGGAAGACATCGCGCGCTTTCTCGACAAGCTGCATTACGAACTCACCGCGCTCGAAGCAGAGAAGAAGGCTGCGCGCGAACTGCAGTACGCGCTTAACCAGGAAAAGGCAAAGCTGGCGCGCGAGGGCGACGTTGAGCTGCGTAACCGGATCCGCGACCTGGAAGGGAAACTGGCTTCGCTGCTCAAGGAGTTCGAGTTTCAGATGCGCGAGAACGTACGCGCCATCGAGGACCGCGCTGCGCAGCAGAAGCTATCCAAGGAAGCAGAGCGCCGCATCAATCGCCTGCGCCGCGAGTTCCAGGAGAGCTTCAACCAGACGGTTGTCGCGCATCGCACCGGCGCGGATCAGGGAGACGTGAACGCCGAGCCGCATGTCCTGCGCCATGTGAGTGCAGGCGACAAGGTGCTGCTTAAATCAATGAATAAGATCGCTGTGGTGCAGCGCGAGGTGGAGAAGGACGTCTTCGAGGTCGCGCTCGGGCCTATCAAGATGCGCGTCAAGCGCTCTGATCTCGCTGCGGCCGCGCGGCAGGAAGAGTCGTCGGCGACACCGAAATACGACCCTCTGGCTGCCGCACGCAGGCAGAGGAATGTGCATGTGAGCGTGTCGAGTGAGAGCACGGACGACATGCGCATGGAGATCAACCTGATCGGCCGCACCGTGGACGAGGCTACAGAGGAATTGGAGAAGTATCTGGACCGCGCGTTCCTTGCAGGGTTGCCGCGCGTGCGTGTCATCCACGGCCACGGCGCGGGCATTCTACGCCGCGGCGTGCGCGAATTTCTGAAGAGCCATCCGCACGTTGCCGGAATAGAAGAAGCTCCGCAGAATGAAGGCGGACAGGGCGCAACGCTGGTGGATTTGCGGCAGTAGTTGCAAAATAGCTGCAACGTAGCTACGATATAGGCAGAGATTCCAGACCGCCTCCTCCGCTCGAGGAGATCGGCATGGCCTCAAACAACGTTTGTCTAGATTGTTGGAGAGGTCATGGTTATCTTTTTTGATTGGGACGAGCAGAATATAGGGCATTTAGCCCTTCATCAAATCGTGTCGGAAGAGGCCGAGCAAGTCATCCTGAATCGGCCCGTCGATCTGAGTGCTGAACTTCGCAACGGCGAAGAGCGATTCGTTCAGATAGGTGAAACTGATGCCGGGCGAATCCTGATTGTCGTCTCGGCGATGCGGAATGAGAAAGTTCGAGTGGTTACCGCTTGGCCGGCAAAGGAACGATTCCGGCGATACTTCCTGACCCAAAAGAGGAGTGGCCATGTTGGAAGAGCTGAAGAAGAAGACCTTCGCGAATGAGGCCGAAGAAGTGGCTTGGTGGGAGTCCCACGAGGATGAGCTTGCCGATGAGTTTGAAAAGGCCACGAAGGAAGGCCGCGTCGGCATCGGCACAGCGGCCAAACGCGCAGCCTTGCCCTCGACCACAATCCGCCTCGATCCCGACGACATTGCCAAGGCACGCGTGCAGGCTTCTGAACGTGGCCTGCGCTACCAGACCTATCTGAAAATGATCATTCATGAGGCCCTGCGCAATGCAGAGACCGGTCGCAAATCCTCGGCCTCCTGATCCGCATGGAAACGGGAAACCGAAAGAGGCTCCGCATTGCGGAGCCTCTTCGGTTTGCCGACTTGTTGAGTTGCGTCTCACGCCATTGCTTCGCGCGTCATCGACTCGAAATGCAACTGGTTGGAGTTGCGGTCCGCGTCGATGCGCACATGCGCTCCGTGCAGGATTTCGCCGTTGAGGATCTTCATCGCCAGCGGGTCCTGCACCATCCGCTGCAGCGCGCGCTTCAGCGGCCGCGCGCCGTAGGCTGCATCCGAGCCGGCAGCCAGAATCAGCTGCCGTGCCGGGTCTGTCAACTCCAGCGAAATCTGACGGTCTTCAAGTAGCTTGCGCACCTCGTTCAAGCGCAGTTCGAGGATCGCATCCATCTGCGCGTGACCCAGCGGACGGAAGATCACCATGTCGTCCACGCGGTTGAGGAACTCCGGCCGGAAGCTCTCGCGCAGTACGCGCATCACGCTCTCACGCGCCCGGTCAAAGTCCTGCTCCGTCTTGAGCGCATCGGGGGTCAAGGCCGCCGAGCCCAGGTTCGACGTCATAATCAGTACCGTGTTCTTGAAGTCCACGGTGCGACCCTTCGAGTCAGTCAGCCGGCCATCGTCCATCACTTGCAGCAGGATGTTGAACACGTCCGGATGCGCCTTCTCGATCTCGTCGAACAGGATGACCGCATAAGGGCGACGCCGCACGGCCTCGGTCAACTGGCCGCCCTCGTCGTAGCC
>DCFV01000013.1:9005-9963 GCA_002314435.1 Acidobacteriaceae bacterium UBA1795
CGCTCATGTCGATGCGCACCATGGCCTGTTCGTCATCGAAGAGGAACTCGGCGAGCGCACGCGCGGTTTCAGTCTTCCCTACGCCTGTGGGTCCAAGAAAAATGAATGAGCCGATGGGCCGTTTGGGATCGCTTAAGCCTGCGCGCGATCGGCGAATTGCATTCGCCACCACGCCGAGCGCCGCGTCCTGCCCGACCACGCGTTCGCGCAGCCGGTCTTCCATAGAAACGAGCTTCTTCACTTCTCCCTCGAGCATGCGCGACACGGGAATGCCGGTCCACTTGCTGACGATTCCGGCGATGTCTTCCTCGTCTACTTCTTCCTTCAGCATGCGCGCCGCTCCTGAGGCGCCGTCCTGCGCGGCGTTCAGCTGCTTCAGCTTGGCTTCGAGCCTGGGCAGTTCGCCGTACTGGATCTGCGCGGCGCGGTCGAGCTGGCCCCTGCGGGTCTGCTCCTCGGCCTCAAAGCGCAGCGCTTCGATCTTCTTCTTCAGCTCGCTGATGCGGCTAATCGCTTCGCGTTCCTTGGTCCAGCGCGCGCGCAGAGCGGTGGTCTGTTCCTTGAGTGTCGCCAGTTCGCGCTCCACCTCGTCAAGGCGGCCGCGGCTGTTGGCGTCGGTTTCGCGTTTCAGCGCGGCGCGCTCAATCTCTAGCGAAGTTGCCTGCCGCTCGAGTTGGTCGATCTCTGTTGGCACAGAGCCGATCTGGATGGCCAGCGAAGCAGCAGCTTCATCCACCAGGTCGATGGCTTTGTCGGGCAGGAAGCGGTCCGAGATATAGCGGTGCGAGAGTGTCGCCGCAGCCACAATCGCAGCGTCCTTGATGCGCACGTTGTGATGCGCCTCGTAGCGGTCCTTCAAGCCGCGCAGGATGGCGATAGTGTCCTCGACGTTGGGCTCGCCCACGTACACGATCTGGAAACGCCGCTCCAGGGCTGCGTCCTTCTCGATGTACTTGCG
>DCFV01000013.1:10246-10578 GCA_002314435.1 Acidobacteriaceae bacterium UBA1795
GCGCCGATGGCCCGCAGTTCACCGCGAGCAAGTGCCGGTTTCAACATGTTGCTTGCGTCAATGGCGCCTTCAGCCGCGCCCGCGCCCACCAGCGTGTGCAGCTCGTCGATGAAGAGAACGATCTGTCCGTTCGACTCCTCGATTTCCTTGAGCACGGCCTTCAAGCGGTCTTCAAACTCGCCGCGATATTTTGCGCCGGCGAGCATGGAACCCAGGTCCAGCGAGATGACGCGCTTGTCTTTCAGGAGCTCCGGCACGTCACCGGAGACGATACGCCGCGCAAGACCCTCGACGATGGCTGTTTTGCCCACGCCGGGTTCGCCGATCAGCAC
>DCFV01000013.1:10850-27934 GCA_002314435.1 Acidobacteriaceae bacterium UBA1795
TTGTTCTTGGTGCGGCGGCTCAGCACCTGGATCACGCGGCGTATCTCTTCGTCGCGGCCAATCACGGGATCGAGCTTGCCGCGGCGCGCTAGATCTGTAAGGTCCTTGGCGTATTTTTCAAGCGCCTGGAACTTGCCCTCGGGGTTCTGGTCTGTTACGCGCTGCGAGCCACGCACGGCGGTCAGCGCCTTCAGAATTGCGTCGTGCGAGGCGCCCAGAGCCAACAGCGCCGCGCCTGCCGCGTCTCCCTTGAGGTACGCCGCGCCCAGCAGTAGGTGCTCGGTGGAGACATACTCGTCCTTGAAGTTTTGCGCTTCGCGGAAGGCCTGGTCCACAACCTTATTGAGCGCCTGGCTCAAGCTCGGTTGCGCAGCCTCACCGGCCACGCGCGGCAGCTTCTCCTCAATCTGGTGCAGGTCGCTTTCGAGGCGCTCCGTCGGTACGCCGATCTTCTCCAGCACCGCAGGGATTACGCCCTCGCGGTCCTCGGCCAGCGCCAGCAAAAGGTGCACGGGCTGGATCTCAGGGTTGCCGAACTCCGCGGCCCGAGTCTGCGCCTGCTGCATTGCCTGCTGCGATTTGACAGTGAGTTTTTCCCAACGAATTGCCATGTTTGCCTCGATTGACAGCGAAGAATGAACTTGCTCGTGCGCAGCCTGCGCGGCGCCTTCCAGTGTACGTTCGATGCACTTTGCAACCGTAAAGAGTGCGAGCGCCCCCAGAGGCGCTCCTTTAAAGTGGTACAGCCTGTGCAATTGCCGTTGCAGTCTGGGAATGCGAGGCCGGGAGATGCACGACGCGTTCTCCCGGCCTCGATCAGCAGATCACGGTTGCCGGGAGCCGTTCCCGGCGCACATTTGTTACGCGGCGAGGTTCACCTTGATCTGCTTGGGCTGCGCTTCAGCCTTCTTCTTCAACTCCAGCTTGAGCACGCCGGCCTGATAGTTGGCCTTTACGTTCTCGGTATCCACGGTGGAGGGCAGGGTGAAGGCGCGGTAGAAGCTGCCGTAGCTCCGCTCGATGCGATGGAAGTTCTCCTGCTTCTCTTCCTTCTCGAACTTGCGCTCGCCTTTCACGGTCAGCGTGTGGTTCTCCACGCGCACATCCAAATCTTTCTCCTCGATGCCGGGGACTTCGAGCTTGAGCACCACCTTCTCGGCATCCTCGTAGATGTCAACGGCCGGCACAAAGCTGGCGGTGGTGAGAGGGCCCTCGCTTTCATTGAAATCGCGGAACAGCGAATTCAGGCGGTTCTGCATAGAGACGACTTCGCGGAACGGATCCCAACGAGTGATTGCCATGTGTTTCCTCCAAATAGAGAGTGAAGTTGGATCTGGGAGGTTGGCTCCCGACCGCTCAACTAATCTGATAAAACTATAGCACAAATAATTCATAAAATATGAGCGTGATGCGCTAATAAAATTAATGTAGCAATTTAAGACGTTTATTTTAAGAGCCTTATACGACTGAAATTCCAAAGAAATGACGCGGAAGCCAGCGGTGCTACCGCTAGCGGAGGGCCAGCACTTCGATGCGGCTGGCTGTTCAGCGGATCACGTGCTCGGCGTTGATTAGCGCCGTTGCACCTCTACAATAAAGACGCATGCTCGCACTCCTTTCCCCTGTTCTTGACTGGCATCTGGCGTGGCTCGTCGTAGCGGCCTTTTTGGGCGGCGTGCTCAACGCAGTAGCCGGCGGAGGCTCGTTTCTGGTCTTTCCCGCCATGCTTGGCACGGGTATGCTGCCTGTGCAGGCCAACGCCACCAACACCGTTGCGCTGTGGCCGGGTCAGCTGACTTCGATCGTCGCCTATCGCCACGACATCCGCCGCAACCTACGCCTGGCCTTTTGGCTGGGGCTGGCGGGATTATTGGGGGGTACGGCGGGCGCCGTGGTCTTGCTCAATACGCCGCAGAGGACCTTTCTGCACTTGGTGCCGTGGCTGCTTTTGACGGCAGCCTCCATTTTTGCCGCGAGTGGCCCGGTGTCGCGCTGGCTCGAGCGGCGCAAAGGACGCAGCGGACCGGCGCGCCGTACGCATCTGTCGCTGATGTTTGTGGCCACCATCGTGGTGTGCTTCTACATTGGCTACTTCGGCGCGGGCGCGGGATTCCTCATCATTACGCTGCTGTCACTGTGCGGCTTTCAGGATTTGACCGAGATCAATGCGCTCAAAGTCGTTTCCACCACCATGGCCAACGGCATCGCTTTCGTCATCTTCATTGTCGACCGGCAAGTGCAGTGGCACTACTGCCTGGTGGCTATGGTCTCGTGCGCCATCGGCGGCTACACCTCGGCGAGCCTGGCGCGCCGCGTGCCCCAACCAGTGCTGCGCGCCGTGGTGGTGGTCATCGGCCTTTCGATGGCTGCATGGTTCTTCTGGAAGAACGGCTGAGATGATTATGCGCACGCCCCAGCGCCTCGCGCGGTCTTCGACAGGATTGGTTCCATAGCCGCTTTCTGCACAACGCTTTCGTTTCTGCCGCAGTTGGTGCGCGTGTGGCGGCACAAGCGGGCAGATGATATCTCGCTCACTATGTTTCTGTTCTTCAGCTTTGGCACGGTCTGCTGGCTGGTCTACGTGCTGGGCATCGGGTCATGGCCTGCCACGGTCGCGAAAGCCGTCACCCTGGCGCCGGCTCTGGCGATTCTTGTGCTGAATCTGAAGTACGACGCTGAGCAGTGAAGAGTGAATCGTGCGCAGGTAGATGCGACGGATGCCTGATCCCTGTTCACGGTAAACTGGTGGTATGAGTCACGAAGGCATTCGCTTCGTCAGCAAGGAAGAGTCGGCGCGGGCCGAACAGGCCGAGCTGCCGCATATCGCCATGACGCCGGAAAAGGTGCGCGTTCGGCTGACCGAGGGCAAGGGCCTGGAAATCGACTGGCAGGATGGCCACCGCAGCGCATGGGGCTTTGCCTGGCTGCGCGATGCCTGTCCCTGCGCCACATGCGTTGAAGAGCGCAAGAACGAAGACCGCAAGCCCGGCCAGCCGCGGCCTAAAGGGGCCGAACTGCTGCCCATGTACAAGCCACCGGCGCGGCCCGCCAGTGCACACGGCGTGGGCCGCTACGCGCTGCAGTTCAACTGGGAAGACGGGCACTCCGGCGGCATCTACTCGTGGGAATACCTGCGTCGGCACTGCCAGTGCCAGGAGTGCACCTTTGCCGCCGAGGAAACGACCGGCGCGCCCAACTAGGACTCGCTACGCACCGCCCGGGAATGGGTCCGGCGCCATGGATTCCTGAATCTCGCGCAGAAGTCCTGCCAGGTTCTCGAACTTGCGTTCGCTCATTTCCACGAAGCGGATGCCAACCTTGTATCGGTCGTAGACTCTCAGGGTGACGGCGGCCAGCCGGAAGGGCATGTTCTGCAGACAGAACTCCACTTCCGCGCGGCGGAAGACCCCGGTGGGGAAGCGATTGTCAGTGTGGATCAGGCAGCCGCCCAGGCTTACATTCAGAATGCGTCCCGGCAGACGCGCTCCCACATCCACCAGGTGCAAAGTTACTCGCGTGTCGACTGGATACCGCGGATGTGCGCGGCGTTTCAGGCAAGGCGCGGAAGTGGCGCCTGCCTCAAGGATTGATTCCATGCTCCTCCCACCTGTGCGAGTGCGGAAGCAGTGCCTCAGTGGCTGCCAGCCAGCTCCCAGGGCCGCACCGCAGGAGCCGGCTCTTCTTCGCGGCCCTTCAGGCGGTCGCACTGGTAGAGATCACTAGTGGTGCCGAGCGACTGGTTGTAGAGACTCTCGACGCCGCAGCACAGCTTCAATTCCTCACTGAATGCATGGATCGCATGCAATTGCGCAGCCGTCGCGGGAAGCTCAAATTGAGAAATTTTAATGAACTTCTGGTAGCCGCGATCCAGCAGCCGCGCCACTTCTCCGCGTATCAGCGCGCCGGGATGCACGGCGATCACCACCGGCGTCTCTTTGTCGCCTTCAGTCAGCACCGCTGCCGCACCGTGCTTGCTTACCAGCATGCCTCCCGGCACGCCCGCGTAGGGGATCACCTCGAACGCTTGCGCGCGCAGTGTTTCGAGGGTCTGGTCGAAGGTGGGTTTAGGGAGCTTGCGGGCCATGGCTGCCGTCCTGTCTGCGAAGATTGAGGCGAGGGAAGCGGGCTTCTCTCTGTTTCCAATCTCGCACACCGCGCGCAGCCGCCGCAATGTTCCCGCCCGCCCGTTTCCCACTCGGTTCAAGGAGCCGCGGAATGAGCAACACCTTGTCCGCAACGGAAACCCGTCTGTCCAAGTCCTTTGCGAGGCTGGCATGAGCGTGCTGCACCTCCCGTCCGCGCTCCTCCAGAGCCTGCGCGTCCACGGCGAGCAGGCCTATCCGCAGGAGTGCTGCGGTGCGCTGCTCGGGTCCCGGGTGCCGGAAGGTTGGCGGGTTGAGGCGCTGGTGCCGTCTGCCAATGCCGCAACCGGTTCAGAACACAACCGCTACCAGATCGCTCCGGCCGAGCTGGTGAAGATCGCGCGCCAGGCGCGCGATCAGGGGCTGGAGATTGCTGGTTTCTATCACTCACACCCGGATCATCCTGCGCAGTGGTCGCAGACCGACCTCTCTGGGGCCCACTGGATAGGCTGTGTCTACGTGATTACTGAAGTAGCCGCGGGGCGGGCCGCGGCGACCAGCGCGTTCCTGCTTGCCGGTACCACGGAAGAAGACAAACACTTCGAGACACAGGAGATCGCACTCGACGCCAGGTCCTCAATTCACTGACAATTCCCTTTACTCCCTGAAAGTCCCGAGGGTACCATGCGCGCAGCCCCAGATCACGCGCGTTCGCGCAGTGTACTTCCCTCTCCCCCAATCGCGAGTGAATCTCTGAGCACGTCAAGGAGGTTATCCATGGTCAAAAAAGGGCCCATGTTGTTGGGACTCTCTCTCGCGCTTGCCTGCTCGTCGCTGGCCCCTGCGCAGGATTCATCAATGAACCAGTCGATCCCCCAGGTTCTGCAAATCACCCGGGAATTTCTGAAACCCGGCAAGTCCGGTGCGTCGCATGACAAGACAGAGAGTGCCTTTGTCACTGCCATGACCCGCGCCAAGTTCCCCGTACACTACCTTGGCCTGAACTCCATGTCGGGCAAGTCGCGCGCCTTGTACATCTCCCAGTACGCTTCGTTTGCCGACTGGGAAAAGGCCAACCAGATCGTCGACAAGAACCCGGCGCTCAGCGCCGAACTGGACCGCGACGCCGTTGCGGACGGCGAGTTGCTGGACGGGATGGATTCGGTGGTCTATATCTACGATGCCGATCTGAGTTACCACCCGCATGCCGATATTTCACACACGCGCTACTTGGAGATCAGCGTGTTTCATGTGCGCCCCGGTCACCGCAATGACTGGCACGATCTGGTCAAGATGGTGAAGGATGGTCAGGAAAAGGCCGGAACCAGCGCACACTGGGCGACCTTTGAAATAGCCTACGGTGGGGAGGACGGCACCTACATTATGCTCAGCGCTGATAAGTCGATGGCCGATATCGATCAGGGCTTTGCGGAAAGCAAGAAGTTTGTCGAAGCGATGGGCGGCAAAGAAGGAATGGCCAAGCTCAACGAGCTATTCGGCAAGACTGTGGACACGTCGCACTCCGAACTGTTCTCGTTCAACCCGAAGCAGAGCTACGTGGACGAGTCATGGATCAAGGCTGATCCCGACTTCTGGAAGCCAAGGGCGGCTCCCATGGCCAAGCCCGCTGCCAAACCAGCGGATGACAAGCCTTCTGCACACTGAGACAATGCCACTGGAGAGCGGCTCTGGCTTGGCCGGAGCCGCTCTTTTCTGTCTGCTTTTTATCATCCGGAACGCAAGTCGTAGCATCCAGAAGACCAGTCATGCGCGCGGCGGCGGTGTACATTGAACTGCAGACTGTGCATTGGGATCGATGGACAATGATTCCCCTAACTCCGGATCGACTGACCCCGTTCCGCTGCCCGAACTGACGGCCGAGGAGCAGGCGCGCTATGCGCGTCACCTCATCCTGCCGGAGGTGGGCATGGAAGGGCAGCAGCGGCTTAAGGCTGCGAAGGTGCTTTGCGTGGGCACAGGCGGGCTTGGCTCGCCGCTCACCTTCTATCTGGCTGCGGCGGGCGTGGGTACGCTGGGGCTGGTCGATTTCGACGTGGTGGATGCGAGCAACCTGCAGCGGCAGATTCTCCACTCGACCCGCGACATCGGCCGCAGCAAACTCGACTCCGCCGCGGAAAAACTCACCGCGCTGAACCCCGCTCTCCGCATGGTGAAGCACGAGACCATGCTCACCAGCGCCAACGCTTTCGACATCCTGAAGGACTACGACGTGGTTGCCGACGGCACAGACAATTTCCCCACGCGCTACCTGGTGAACGATGCGTGCGTGCTGCTGAGCAAGCCCAACGTATACGGGGCAATCTTCCGCTTTGAGGGTCAGGCCAGCGTCTTCGCTACGGCGGGTGGGCCTTGCTATCGCTGCCTGTACCCTGAGCCGCCGCCGCCAGGAATGGTGCCGAATTGCGCCGAGGGCGGTGTGCTGGGCATTCTTCCCGGACTGGTGGGCGTCATCCAGGCAACCGAAGTCATCAAGCTCATCCTCGGCAAGGGCAGTCCGCTCATCGGACGCCTGCTGCTAGTGGATGCGCTCAATATGCGTTTCCGCGAGCTTAAGCTGCGTCGGAACCCCGAGTGCCCTGTGTGCGGCGAGCACCCTACAATAAAAGAGCTGATGGATTACCAGCAATTCTGCGGCATTCCGCCGAAGGCGAAGGAAGTAAACGGAACGATGAACGGCATTCCCCAGATTAGTGTGATGGAACTGAAGCAGCGGCGCGAAGCGGGCGAAGAGGTCTTTTTGCTCGACGTGCGCGAACCCTTTGAGTATCAGATTGCGCAGATCGGCGGCACGCTGATTCCCATGAACGATGTGCCTCAGCGGATGGCGGAGATTCCCCGTGACCGCGATGTGGTGGTGCAGTGCAAGAGCGGCGGACGCTCGCAGCGTGTGGCGGAATTTCTGCATCAGGCAGGCTACACGCAGGTGAAGAATCTCGCCGGTGGCATTCTCGCCTGGTCCGATCAGATTGATCCGAAGGTGCCCAAGTACTGAGCAGCATCCGCTAAACAGAAGGGGCGCTTCCCTTGGGAAGCGCCCTTCGCATTGAACCCGATGAGATTACCTCGCCATCTCCACCGGCGCTGGCTTCCCAGGCTCGGTGGGGCGAACGTTGTCGTCCATCTTGCCGAAGATCATTTTGCCGCTGGCGGTTTGCAGCACGCTGGTGACGGAGATATCGACCGACTTGCCGATCATCTTGCGCGCGTGGTCCACCACCACCATCGTGCCGTCGTCCAGATAGCCTACGCCCTGGTTGTACTCCTTCCCTTCCTTGAGAATGAGCACTGTCATGCGCTCGCCCGGCAGAACCACGGGCTTGAGGGCATTGGCCAGGTCGTTGATGTTCAGCACTTCGACGTGGTGCAGGTGTGCAACCTTGTTCAGGTTGAAGTCGTTTGTTACGACCTTTGCTTCCCACTTCTTCGCCAATTCCAGTAGTTTCAGGTCTACTTCGCGGATCGACGGAAAGTCGTCGGGCACGATTTGCACCTGGATGTTGGCATTCGACTGCATGCGCTGCAGCATGTCCAGGCCGCGGCGGCCGCGCTGCCTCTTTGAACTGTCGGTGGAGTCGGCCACCACCTGCAATTCGCGCAGCACAAACTCCGGCACCACCATCGCGCCGTCGATGAATCCTGCTTCCGCGATGTCCGCTATGCGGCCGTCGATGATGACGCTGGTGTCGAGCACCTTGGCGGAGCGCCGCGAGGGCCTCTCGCCGCTGAACACAGTGCCCAACGCCGCCGGATTCAACAGATCGCCCTTGTTGGCGCCGACCAGCAGGCCCACATAGGTCATCAGAAGCAGGACAAAGATCTGCAGCACGGCTGAGGTGCTCCCATTCAGCGGTGCCGAACGCAGCACCAGGCAGAATAGCGCAGCGCCAAAGATGCCGAGCACGCTGCCGCTCACTGCGCCAATCAGTCGACGCAGTGAAAGCGCCCGTACGCGCAGTTCAAAGACGATGACAGCGCCCGCCGCGCCCGCACCCACAATCGCGGCAAGAGGATCGCTCAGGCCAAAGGGATGAAGAAAATAGCAGACCCCGGACAACAAGGCCACGAATAAAAGCCGTACCAGGACAAGATCAAAGTTCATACACCCTGCTTCCGCCGGCTGATGAATGAATAAATCCGGCTGGGCTAATTGCGGAGTATGCCCGTCGCTGGGCCGCTCAGTCAAGGGGATTGGAAGGCAACGCGCCGCGCGAACCAAATCAGACAGTTCGCGCGACGTTGCGGGAAGTCACATCCGGCCCCAAACCTGTCGGCAAATCGACGGCGGGGTTCTTTGTAAGTTGGTAGTTGAATTGCCCGGAGGCCGCTGGGGAACGGCCCTTTAGGAGGCCACGGCTAGCACCGCCGGCGCCACGCGCTGCACGCCCTTGCGCGGTCCGCGCTTGCGGGCGCTCATGATTTTGATCCGCTCCAGCAGTTCCTGTGGAGTGCAGGTCCTCTTGCCCACAAAGGCATCGGCCGCGTGGATCTGCGCGTCGGTCTTCTGCGGGTCGCCCAGCAGCATCATCGGAACATGCCCTGCAATGTGCTTAAGCTTGGTCACCAACTGATTGCCGTCCATCTGCGGCATGGAGAAATCGGCCAGCACAAGGTCCACGGCATTTTCGCCGAACAGTGTAATCGCCTCCTCGCCACAACTGGCGGCCAGCACGCGATATCCGTTCGTGGAAAGCATAAAGCTAAGTACCGAGAGTTCCTGTTCGTTGTCGTCTACGCAGAGAATTACTTTCTTTGGCCTCATAATCAGCTAGTTCCACTCCTTACACTTCAATGTTTTTCCCTGCCAGGTTCAAGGCACACGTTCTCTGTCCCGCTCATGGAGCAGGTTGCGCCGATGCGCCGCACGGGTGCGACAGCCGGAAGCGCACACTGAGTGCGTCGCTTCCCACATCGGACACGCGGTGCGCTGGCAACCGCGAGCAGTTTGTGGCTGAAACCTTGGGGCAAGGCCGGCTTATTCAAACCGGTGAAATTGTCTCAATGCTTCGCAAGAGTACGAGGAGAAGAGGCGCAGCGAAAGAGGGAAGATGGGGCGAAACCGCATGTGAAAAATCACGTGTAACAAGTGGAAATCGCGAACCATCCACACAGGCATGGAGTTGCGACGGTGAACGTCTGTTGAAAGCGTGTTGATTACGGCAGGAAAAGGTGTCCCTTTGCAACAAGAACGGTGCTACCGCCGACACGCACATCGCTGACCTTCCCCGCAGAGAGCGTTGCGCTCAGGTACAACTCGCTTGGACGAAGCATCTCGACGCCTTGGCGAAGGTGAATTGTTATGTCGGGCTCGACCAGTCCGTGTGCGACCAGGTAGCTGATAGCGCAGCCCGCAGCCGACCCGGTGGCCGGATCTTCGCCGCCGTTGAACTGCATCCGGGCCTGGTAAGCGGGCTTCTGTGCTCCAGTTGGGCCCAGCACATAAAACCAGCGCGCGCCGCGTGCACGCAGCCACGGCGACGACTCCTGCTGCAGTACATTGAGCCGCGCCAGCGCCTCGGCCGAGCGTAGCGGCACGATAGCAAAGGCTGTTCCCGTGGAGACTATCTGTGGTCGGGCCGTCGGATGCAGGTCGTCGAGAGCAAGGCCGGTGAGCCTTGCGACCTCGCCGCGGTCCAACTCCACGCTGAACTCCGGATCGCGCTGCGTCATCTCGCCAAAGACGAGGCCATCGCGCTCTTCAAAGCGCACCGGAACCGGGCCAACATTGAGCGCGAGCGTGATTGTGTCATCGCGCATCGTCTCCGGCGCCAGCGAGCGCAGCACGTCGGCTGTGCCCAGCGTGGGATGGCCGGCAAAGGGCAGTTCCTCCTGCGTGGTGAAGATGCGCACGCGCACGCCTTCGGCCTGCTCCGCTGCGGCCTCACGCCGCGCAACAAACGTGGTTTCGCTCAGGTTGAACTCGCGTGCTATCGATTGCATCTGCTCAGTGGAGAGACCCACGGTGTCGAGGACAACGGCGAGCGGGTTGCCAGCGAGTGCGGAGCCGGTGAAGACGTCCACGATGGAATAGTCGAGCTCGTGTGCATGCGTCATGCAGTGATTATGCATTGGTTCGCTTTGCTTGACATGACGCAGCATCGCCGCTACTCTACGAATACTGCTTCGGCAGTAGAAGGAGTCTATGGCTCATCTGTTCACTCTCGCGACTTGTCTGTGCTGCTGTCAGAGCGGCGCCGCGCGGGTGTGTTCGCTGGGCTAGATTTCGACAAGGTTTCGGAATCCCAACGTCCCACCCGCCACACGGCGCGGTGGGTTTTTAAATTTGGGCTTCTGAACCAGTTTGGGCTTCTCAATAAGGCACCAGTGGCGAAGTGGCTAACGCGCAGGTCTGCAAAACCTGTATTCGCGGGTTCAACCCCCGCCTGGTGCTCCAAGATTGGCAACAAGGGAAAGGCCGCGGCTTCAGCACGAGCGCGGCCTTTCCCGTGTGCGTGCGACGCGTGTTGGATCTAGAGAGCGATCAGTGGCCGAGGCAGGCGCGTTCCGGCGCGGTCGAGGAAGATGCGCATCCGCAGAGCTTCGGCGCGCTCCGCAGCCACCAGGCGCGTCTGACGGCGGATGTGGTCGGGATTCTCGAGCTGCGCCACCTGCGCTTCATCGTAGGCAGCATCGTTCTCCAGGCGCGTAATGCGCTCTTCGATTGACTGGCGAAAGCGCGGGCTGATTTCGACTTCCTCCTGAGCATCACCGTTCCACATCGTCAGCACCTCGGGTAGGGAACGTGAGCCAATGACTTTTTCTCCAACATGGCTCAAGTTCTCCTCTGCACTGCCGATACTAGCGACACAAGAGGATTGCCGCCAGATTACGGAGTCGCCGGTTTCAGTAACTTACTTGTGCTGAAACAGGACACTCTGGCAGGAACGCAGCCGATTTCTGCGGAAGAATTGACCGCATTTGCCGGAGGACCAACCCTCAGTTGGCGGGCGAAGGAGCGAAGTAGCCTTTGCGCACTTGCACCTTCAGGTTGTCGCCGCCGTCGCCGCGACACTCCACGGCAATGCGGCGGAAAGCGCCGTCCTGCTTGGCGTTGGTGGGCGTGTAGGTGGCCATGTACTGGGTGCGCAGTTCTGCTTCAATCTGGTCGAAGGCGGCGCGCAGTTTCTTCTCGTTGTTGCCCACGTTGATCACGCGCCCGCCGGTTTCCTCGGCCATCTTTTTCATGGCCGAATAGCCGAAGTAGCCCATGCCCATATCCAGATAGCCCGCCACATCCGCGATCAGAATTACGTAAACGACGGCGTTCGCCTTTTGTGCGGCGGCAATGGCTTCTTCGATCTTTTTGTGGCTGCCCTGGTCCTCGCCGTCGGTCAGCAGGATCATTGCTTTGCGTGCGCTTTCCTGATTCAGCTTTTCGCGCGATGCCAGGTAGACGGCGTCATAGAGCAGCGTGCCGCGCGGATTGCCGGTCGGTACCGGCCCAGGCCCAAGGCTGACGCCGGCGTTGATCTCCGCCTGGTTCAGCGCGTGGGCCAGCTGGCGGACGTTGTTGGTCAGATCCTGCAGCAGGTCTACGTTCACGTCCACACCCAGTAGAAAGGCCTGGTCCTTGGGCTTCAGCACCCGCTGCAGAAACTCACCGCCCGCGTCCTTCTCCAGTTGCAGCACCCGGGTCTGGCTTCCAGAGGTGTCCAGCAGAATGCCCAGCGTCAACGGTTGACTGGTCTCGGCCACAAAGCTCTTCAGCGTCTGCGGCACCTTGTCTTCAGAGATGCTGCAGTCGCCCCTGGTCAAATGCGGCACCAGATTGCCGTTCTTGTCCTTGGCCGTAAACAGGATATCGACCAGATTGACCTGGATCTTGAAGGTCGCCACTGGAGCTTCATCTGGTTCGGCGGGAGCGTTGCTTACCGGCGGTGCGTCCGGCGATGGGGCAAGCTGGGCCAGTATTGTTGCCGAAGTCATCGGCAGGGCAAGCAACAGAAGAGCGGCTCTCCAAGGGATGTGCATGGTCATAGGAATAGACGAGATTCAAGCCCTTAAGGCAGCATAGCCGAGCCAGCCAACGGCATGAGGGCAACCTGCGGGCCTCTCGCGCGTCTGATACTCTGACGAGTGCGGTAGAATCGCGGCTTGCACTCGGCGGGCCAGTCCCTCCAGGGGCCGGCAGCCAATGGGATAGTAAGCGGAGGAAGATAGACCTGTGAACCTTGGTTTGAAGGGTGCGGCACTGGCCGCGGGACTCGGTTTTGGACTCATTTTGGCTGCGCCTGGCGCGGCCCAGCAGCAATCCGCTGTCCCTGACGCTCCCACGCCGCAGAGCGCGGTGCCACTTTCTGACGTGACCGCTGGCCCGATCACACCCGGCAGCGGGGCTGGGACCGAGACCAGGGGAACAAAGGACGCGACGCCTCCGGGTATGACGCCCAACTCTTCTTCTGCTCAGCAGCCCACCCAGGCTGCACCCAGCACGCCGGCACCGCCGAAGGAGCCCATCCAGACCACGCCGCCGGAGACGGCCACGCCGGAACAACTGGGCAACATCTTCCGCCTGAACGTGACCTATGTCGAAGTTCCGGTCACGGTGAAGGACAACAAGGGCAACCTGGTCCCGGGTCTCACCTGGCGCGATTTTCGTGTGTATGAAAACGGCGTCTACGAGCCGCTGAAGATCTTCACCGTCGATCCGGCGCCCCTCTCTATCGCTTTTGTGATCGATCAGGGCCTCACCTCCGACGTGATGAACTCGGTAAACAGCTCGCTGGGTGCCGTGCAGGGAGCGCTCACACCCTACGATGAGCTGGCCATCTTTACCTACAGCCACATGGCCCATGAATGGACCGGATTTACCGGCGCGCAGAGCGCTCGCGTTCCCGCCGTCTTCGCCTTGGCCAAGTCCGCCGGCACTGAAGAGCTGATTCCCGTCAACAGCGGCCCGTTGGCTGGCTGCAGCATCCACGTGAATGGCAGCTGCGCTGACCCCAACCTGCAGGAAGGCCGCTCAGTGGGCAGCGACCGTGGTGCCATCACCATTCCCAAGGAAATCCATACTCTCAACGACGCCATTTTGGCTGCCGCCAAAGAGCTTTCCACGCGACCCAAGGGGCGCCGCCGCATCATCTATGTCATCTCTGACGGCAAGGAAGCCGGCAGCAAGGCCACTTACAAGGACGTTCTGCGCTACCTGCAGACCAACAATATCGCTGTGTGGGGCACGGTGGTGGGCGACTCCGCCCGCTGGGGCATCGGCTACCTGAGCCGCTTTCACCTGCCGTTCCAGATGTATGACAACCTGTTGGTCAAGTACATCTACTCGACCGGCGGCGAAGCGCACTCTGAGCGCGATCAGAACGGCATTGAGCGCAGCTACGCCAAAATCGCCGAAGAAGCGCGTACCCAGTACACCCTGGTCTATGCCACGCACGAGTCGGTCTACGACGGCAAGTTCCGCAAGATCGACGTTCGTGTGGAGCGGCCCGGCCTCGAGGTCAACGCCAAGGCGGGTTACTACCCCTCGGCCAGCGACCTGCGCTAAACTCGCAGGGCAGCAGGGCAGCAGAAACACGAAAGGCCTGTGGCGCGTGCCACAGGCCTTTTTCGTTTTCAACGATCGGGCACAAGTACCACCTCGGTCCCTGCGCTGTGAACTCGCCTGCCGGGCTACTTCTGGTCGGCTGGTGTGGAGCTCGGTGGCGGGGGAGGCGTGTTCTGCGCCGTGTTCGTGGGGGGCGCCGGATCGTTGATGCCGCGCAAACCCTCTTTAAAGCCTTTCAGGCCTTCACCCAGGCCCTTGCCTAACTCCGGCAGCCGCTTGGCGCCGAAGAGCAGAAACGCCACGATCGCAAGCACGATCAGGTGCCATGGCTGCAATAGATCACCCATTCTTCATCCTCCACGTGGTGGCAGACGCCACCCCGCAATTCCAGATTATTGTCGCACAACAGCGCGGGTGGCAGTGACGCAGGGCACCCCGGACCGGTAGCGCGGTCAGTTCACCTTGGCGGGTTCGCCCAGCCGGCTGGTCACCATCGAGAAGAAGCTGCGCAAGTCTTCCTCCTCGCCCATGGTCAGCCGGCGATAGACCTTTACCAGCGGAAACAGCCTGGATCCACGCACATCCACGGCCGGAACAGCCGCAGCCCCGCCGGGATAGGGGGTCATTTCCCACGAGCCGGCGTAGCGGCGGCGCAACACCTCGCCCAGATACGCACCCCACAGCCGCACTTCGAAGTCCAGGTCCAGCTCTGGGCTCTCGCCCACCATCACCAGCACTTCGTCCAGCGCGTCAATCGAGTCGGAACTGAAGTCGAGGGACTGTTTGAAGCGTGTCCGGGCCAGGTCGGCCGCAGCACGGGCATAGCCCTCCATCATTGATCCCAGGTCGGGGAAACTTCGCGCCTCAAGGCGATTGCGCAGGTCATTCATGTTTTTTAAGGGTACCTCCAGTGGCCCGCACCGTGGGACTGGAAAGCGTACTGCAGATTGCCGTATATGGCACACTTAAAGAGTAAGGTTGGAGGTTTCCCCTGTGCTGAAGATTCGGGCATTCCTGGTGCTGACGGCTGTCGTCGCACTCGGTTCCCTCGCTGCAAGCTCCGCCAATCGTGAGATTTACCCTGCACCCGCGCAGGCCAGGGCCGATCTGGCCGAGGCCCTGAAGACCGCTGCCGAGACGCACAAGCGCATTCTTCTCGACTTTGGCGGCAACTGGTGCGGCGACTGCCAGGTGCTGGACATCTACTTCCACGATCCGGCCAACCGGCCCATCCTCGATGCCAATTTTGTGCTGGTTCACATCAACGTCGGGCACATGGACGAGAACCTCGACATCGCCATCAAGTACAACGTGCCGCTGAACAAGGGCGTGCCTGCCCTGGCCGTGCTTACCAACAAGGGCCAGCTGCTCTACAGCCAGCAAAGCGGCCAGTTCGAGGCCATGCGCCGCATGCAGTCCTCGGCGGTGACGGACTTCCTGGTGCAGTGGAAGCCGGTCAAGCCCGGCTGCTCGGCAGTCCTCATCACCTGCTAGCAGCAGGCGCATTTTCCGGAGATATACGTTGAAATTCGACCTGGAGCAAGCCTCACACGCGGAGATCTACAAACTCTTGATTGGATTGGTGGCGCCGCGGCCCATTGCGCTCATCACCAGCATGGACGAAAAGGGCCGGCTGAATGCCGCGCCCTTCAGTGCCTACAACTACCTCTGCACCGATCCGCCGATCCTCGGCGTGGGCGTGGCCAACCGCTCCGGTGGCGCGTTTGTGCCCAAGGACACGGCGCGCAACATACGCCGCACTGGCGAGTTTGTGGTCAACGTCGTCACAGAGGACATTGCCGAGCGCATGAACCTCTGCGCAATCGACTTTCCAGAAGGCACGAACGAACTGGAGGTCGCGGGCTTCACTACCGCACCCTCACAGGCGCTCGAGACCCCGCGCATCGCCGAGGCCCATGCCGCGCTCGAGTGCCGCGAGCACACCACGCTCGAGATCGGCCGCTCCCGCATCATTCTGGGGCGCGTGGTCGCCATTTATGTGGACGACAAGTACGTAGACCCGGCCGGGCCGTACATCAAGGCGGAGGAGTTGCACGCCGTGGGCCGCATGAACGGCCTGGGCAAGTACGTGCGCACGCGCGACGCTTTTCTGACCATCCCGCGTGTCAGCTATGACGACTGGAAGAAGGGCAGCGTCGGAACAATCTAGCTGAGCGTAGGCAGGTGCTTGGTATTCCAGTAGGTGTACTGGATTCGGTGGATCACGGTGATGGTGGAGAGCACGGCAAGCACCCAGAGCACCGGTGCCATCACTCCCCACTTATTGAACAGTGCGCCCAGGATGACGAGCACGATGCGCTCCGGCCGCTCCATAAAGCCCACCTTGCACTGGCCGATCAGGGCTTCAGCGCGGGCGCGCGTGTAGCTCACCATCAGCGAGGTGACCATCACAAAGGCCACCAGCACCACGTAGCGGAAGCGGTTGATGCGGCCGTAGTAGACCAGGAGACCGAAGAACAGCACCACGTCGGAATAGCGGTCTATCACCGAGTCGAAGAACGCGCCGAAGACTGTCACCTGGTTCGTGCGCCGGGCCACGCGGCCGTCCACCATGTCGAAGATGCCCGCGCCGATGATAACGAGGCCGGCATAGAGGAACATGCGCGTAGCGTTGGCCGCGTTGGCATGGCCAAACAGGAACGCCGCGACGATGTTGATGATCAGCCCGACAAAGGTCAGCACGTTCGGCGAGATGCGGGTAAGCGACAGACCGTGCACAATGCGGTCAAGAAGCCAGCCGCAGGTGCGGCCGAAAGCGCTGGTCCAGGTCATGCCAGAATCCTAACTATTGCGCGGAGCCGGCTTCGGAGACTTCCTCGTCCTCGTCGGCTTCATCGTGAATCGTAGTCAATTTCAAAACTTCAAGCTCGCGCTTGCCATTGGGCGTGACGATAGTGGCCACGTCGCCCACGCGCTTGCCCACCAGGCCGCGGCCGATGGGCGAAGTGGTGGAGATCAGCCCCTTGTTCACGTCGGACTCTTCGCTGGTCACCAGGCGGTACTCGATCTCCTCTTCCTTGATGGAGTCAAAGACCACCACCGTGGAGCCGAAGCCGGCCTTGTCGTGCGGAATGTTCGCCAGGTTCACCAGGGAGAGCTCAGCCATGCGCCTCTTCAGCTGCCCCAGACGCGCGTTCACAAACTCCTGGCGCTGCTTGGCCATGTGATACTCGGCGTTCTCCGACAGATCGCCCATTGCCACCGCCTTCTTGATTTCGGCGGGCAACTCGTGAGCAAGCTCGTGCTCGAGAATGGCAATCTCTTTGAGCAGCTGTCTTTTGATGTGATCCGGCATTCCTGTTCCGTGGCGGGAGCTGTCTCGCTCAACCCGCGAGAGATCAAAACACTTGAAACCCCATTATACGCGCGTCGGGTTGCCAGACAGGGCCGCTAAGCGGGACGCGGGCGGGCCTGCTCGTCGAGGAAGGACTGCAGAATGAGCGTGGCGGCGACCTGGTCCACTACGG
>DCFV01000093.1:0-5976 GCA_002314435.1 Acidobacteriaceae bacterium UBA1795
TTCGCTGTGCTCCCAGGTGTCGTCCAGATCTCGAACAAGATCCGGGTTCTGTCAGCGAGAACCGGCCGTCCAGGTGGCGTTTGCGCAGTAACCCCAACCGCGCCGTATAGAAGCGGTTGAACTGGCGAATCGCCTCAATCTGGGCCGATTCGGCTTCGATGGCTCGTTGGGTTCGCGGTGTTCGTAGTCAAAGGGTGCGGGGGAGGCGGTAGCCGACAGCGCGGCGTAACCGCGGGGTCTTGATCATTGCGTACTTCTCCTAGCGATATTCGATCAGCAGCCAGTAGATGCGCAGAAGGCCCCAACGACGCAGTATTTCTGCGGCGCACATGCGTCTTCGAGTTGGTTCTAACTCAAGCGACAGAGCACGAATGCAACAACGGCCCGGGAGATTCTCCGCGGGCCGTTGTCGGTGATCTGTTGGGATTGGACTAAGGCCATCGCGCTACCGCGAGAGCCAAGTGACCCGGCCGTTTCCTTCGCATATGCCGGGGCAAATCCGGGTCTGGGGCGCGATGCCCTAGGCCTCAGTCACCTCACGTTGAAAACTACTCGAACAGTCTCTTTGCATAGGCTGGATCAACCTCCTTTCCCGTGTACGGCTGACGTAAAACGGAAACGGAGGACCCGTCAAGTGACGTGCCCTGCCGCGTTAGCGCCGGCTGTGACGCTTCGCTTCGGCACGTGGCCAGTAAGTAAACTCGTCCGCGTAGAGTTCGTCGCTCAGGTCTGCCACGCGCGAGGTCATGCGCGCCTGTGCATCGGCAATCGCACGGTTATAAACCACCGGCCCAATCTCTTCGAGGATGAAGTTCAGCAGCAGGCCTGCGCGCAGGTCGCCGAGTGGCTCGGGCATCTCTTGCTCAAAGTAGCGCTGCAGTGACCGAATGGTTTCCTCGCGCGTCTGCTTCGGGAGTTCGATCGCAATCATCGTGAATAGTCCTCACGATGAGGGTAAACTTCAGCGCCTCAGGCGAGCGCGACGTTCAGGTTGTCGATCGCCTCGTCCACCTCGGCCCTACTCTTAAAGCCCACCGTCACGCAATCCACGCCCGCATGCTGAAAGGCGAAACGCATCGCGGCTTGGCGATCTACATGCTGCGTAAAGACGCCGTTGCCCACCAGCTTCATGCTGATGACTCCCATGCCATCCTTGTGCACCTGGCGCACGTGGCTCACCACCTCGTCCACATGCTCGGGGTTGTTGTCGTCCTGATACGACGCGCCATCCATGCGCGTGCCCTTGTGGTTCATGCGGATCATGGCCACCTCGAGCCACGTGTTGCCGGGCATCTGCCGCAGCGCGGGCAGCCCGTGCACAGAGGCGCCACGCGACAGAATGGTCTTCTTCTGCTGCGCCTCCGCAATGCCATCCTGCCAACGTCGCGTTTCGCTCATCCATCCAGTGGTGTGCTGCCAGTGCAGTAGCATGATGTCGAAGTACTCGGTCTTCGAAATACGCCGCATCTGGTCGAAGCGCTGGCGGGGGTCCACGCCTTCATCTGTCGTGACCTTGTTCATGAGCACATAACTATCGCGTGGAAAGGGCTTCAACGCCTCGCCCAGCATGGCCGGAGTGGAGTACGACTCGGCGGTCTCGAAGAACCGGATGCCGCGCTCGTAGGCATAGGCAATCAGTTTCGAAAAATCCTGTTGACTAAGCGCAGCCTGCACCGCGCCATTATTCGTGCCAGTACCGAAGGCCAGACGCGTAACACGAATGCCGGACTTACCAAGCGTCACTGTATCAGTCGCCGAGCGCGGCGCTGCGTGCAGAGGCAGGCTTGCAGCTACCGCTCCGGCAGCCACACCAGTACGGATAAACTCACGACGAGTGTAGGGACTCATGGGAAGAACCTCCCGTTGCCGGCCGAAGGGGCGGCCGGATGGCGGAATAGTACCATGATTTGCCTAGCCGGTTACCAGCTATGCAGCCACTCGTCGTCGCGGCCAATGCGGACCGGCGCGTCGAACAGCTCGCTCAGCCGCGGCTCGGTCAGCAGTTCTGCGCGCGGCCCGTCGCCCACGATGCGGCCATCGCGCATCAGGATCACGCGCTCTATCTCCGGCAGAATATCGCCCAGGTGATGTGTTACAAGCACTAACCCTGTTCCCTCCTGCGCCAGCCGCCGCATTGTCTCACGCAACTCTCGCTGTGCGGCCAGGTCGAGCGCGTTTGATGGTTCATCGAGCAGAAGTTGCCGAGGCCGGTGCACGAGAGCACGAGCAATCAGAATGCGCCGTCTTTCGCCTGCGGACATCTCGCCCACCAACTGCGTCGCCAACCGCGTGGCATCGATGCGATCCAGCGCCTCGGCCGCGCGCTCGCGCATCTCGTCGGTTACGTGCAGGTTGGGCCACAGCGTGGACGCAGAGAAGAATCCCGCAATCACCGCATCCAGCCCGGTCGTCACGGCGGTGCGCTCACTGGGAAGGTCCGTGCCCACCACGCCGAAATGCTGGCGCAGCTGGGTAAGATCCCAGCGTTCGCGGCCGAAGATGCGTACCTGCATACCAGGCTGCACGATCGGGTAGATCTGACAGGTGATGGTGAGAATCAGCGTGGACTTGCCGCAGCCGTTGGGCCCGAGGATGGCCACGTGCTCGCCAGCGCGGATGTTCAGGTTAACATCGTGCAGCACCACGCGGTCGCCACGCGCGACGTTCACGTTGCAGAGCGACAGAAACTCCGGATCGGGCTGCACAAAGGAAGAAGCGGCGGAAATGGTTTGCATGAAAACGCCTGTTCTTCCACTGTAACTGACGCGGCTCCCGCGCCTAAGACTGCGGTGATTTCCTCGCTGCCTTGCTTTGCATCATCGGCACATCGGCGCGGCCCATCCTTTTCGTGGTGTCGCGCTTGCCCGCCCCGAAGAGATAATCTGATGACAGTTTTCCGGGTTCTGGAAGGAGCCATGAGCGAGATTTCGCAATTTTTGATTCCGCATGGGTTTCGCTTTGGCGCAGCTCGTGCGGGGCTGAAGCAGAGCGGCCGCACCGACTTTGCCCTCATCGTGGCCGATGCTTCGGCCAGCGCGGCAGCCATGTTCACCGCCAACCGCGTAACAGCTGCGCCACTGCACGTGGACAAGCAGCATCTGGCAGCCACTGGCGGCCGCGTGCGCGTAGTTGCGATCAACGCCGGCAACGCCAACTGCGCCGCGGGCAAGGCCGGGCTGGATGCCGCGCATGCCGTTTGCACCGCGGCGGCTGAAGCCTTCGCCTGCAAGCCGGAAGAGGTCTTCCCTTCCTCCACCGGCATCATCGGCGTACCTCTTCCGGCAGAGAAGCTTATTGCAGTGCTACCGGAGCTGGTCTCGACCATCGGCTCGGAGAGCGACCACTTCCAGCAGCTGGCGCAGGCCATTCTCACCACAGACACGGTGGAGAAGACCGCCTTCGCACGCGTCGAAATCGATGGCCGCGAAGTGCGCATCGCCGCAGCCTGCAAGGGCTCCGGCATGATTCACCCTCAGCTGGTGCCGCACGCTACTATGCTGGTCTACATCCTGACAGACGCCCAAGTGGCTCCGCCCGTGCTCGACCGCTTTCTGCGCGCCGCTGTCGAAACCAGCTTCAACCGCATTTCGGTCGACGGCGACACCTCGACTAATGACACCGTATTGCTGCTCGCCTCAGGAGCCAGCGGCGCCGTTGTGGGCGCAGACAACGAGGCCTTCTGCGCAGTGCTCCAGCAGGTTTGCACTTCGCTCGCACGACAGATCGTCGCCGACGGTGAGGGCGTTTCACACGTCGTAGAATTGAATATTGAGGGGGCAGCCAGCAACACCGATGCCCTGCGCGTGGCCAAGGCCATCGCGCACTCGCCGCTGGTCAAGACAGCATGGGCCGGTTGCGATCCCAACTGGGGTCGACTCGCCGCAGCAATCGGTTACTCTGGCGCACAGATCGACCCTGATCGCTTCGACATCTGGTTCGGCGAGTTGCCCATCTGCCGCGACGGCGGACGCGCCGTGGAGTTCGACGAAATCGCCGCCCACGCCTACATCAAGCAGTCCGAGTTCTCCATTCGCATCCAGCTCCATCAAGGCGACGGCCGATGCACCTTCTGGACCACCGACCTGACCCATGCCTATATACACATCAACGCGGACTACTCCACATAAACGAGGACGGAACGATTGATTTCGCGCGAAAAGCTGCTTGAGCTGTACACCGCGATGATGAAGTGCCGCATGGCCGCACAGGCCGCCGCAGTTACGCCGGGAGAACAGGGCTGCGCAGAGGCAACCTATGCCGGCGTTGCCCTGGATCTTGCACGCACGGACACACTGCACGCCGCGCCACGCCACGCCCTGGCCGGTCTGGTACGCGGAGCCGCAGTACGCCGCACACTGCTCGCTCTCGATCGCAGCAAACGCACTCCGCGCGTCGCCGCAGACCCGCTCGGTGCGGCATGCGACGCTGCGCGGAAGCACAAGACGGCAAAAAAGCAATCCATCGCCGTTGTCTTCTGCGGCGACACTGAAGCTACGGCGGCGCAGTGGAAACGGTCCCTCGGTTTGACCGCCCGCCGTGGACTGCCGGTCGTGTTTGTCTCTCTACGCTCCGCCGGTGAGGCGCCGGCCTTCCTCGGCACACCTACCGTTACGCCCGAAACCATGGCCTTCGGCGTACCTCTCATTACCGTCGATGGCGACGACCTGGTGGCTGTATATCGCGTTGCCTTCGAGTCTATGGCCCGCGCGCGTCAGTTGCGCATCCCCACGCTCATCGACGCTGTAACCGCCAGCGGCGCAGACTGCATCAAAACAATGGAAGCCTGGCTCGGCGCGCGCGACCTCTTTCGACCTGCGCTCCGCCTTAGGATTAGGCGCGACTTCAGCGCGAAGCTTGAAGCGGCTTGCCTTTCGCTTGCGCATTAGTCAAAAATCACTCAGCTTCCCTTGTCGTTCCGGGCAGTATCTTTGTTTGCCCGGGCTTCAACTTATGAATGGTAGAGTGAACAAGTATGAAGTCCAGCCTAGGTGTGGCCTGCTCCCCGGCTTTGCGATGTGCACTTCTATTAGCTGGGATACCCATTGTTGTTGCAAGTGCATGTGCCGTTGCAGCTGGGCAGGTCCAGCCCGCTGCCAATCAGCCGGCTACGCCGTGTGAGCCCGCGCGGCTCGGCTCGCCCTTCATCCCTGTCGACAGCTGGGCATATCCCGCTATGCTGCGCCTCTACGGGCTCGGCTTTGTCGACAACATCTTCCTCGGGATGCGTCCCTGGACTCGCGGCAGCCTGAGCAACATGCTCGACCAAATCGGCGCGCGCTTGCAGGACGCTGATCCAAGCCCCGCCACCGACGAAGCCGAAGGCATCTACGAAGCACTCCGCCACGAGCTACAACATTCTGACACCCAAAGCCCGTGCCTGGCCGCGAAGGGCGCTGCCCACGTCGAGTCCGTATACACCGTCGCGCGCGGTATCAGCGGCACTCCCCTGCGCGACAGCTACCACCTTGGCCAAACCATCATCAACGACTACGGCCGCCCGTACGAGAACGGCTTCAATAACTACTCCGGTGCAAGCGGCTATGTCACCGCGGGCCGCTATACGCTTTACGCGCGCGGCGAGTTCGAGGGTTCGCCCTCGGCGGCTGGCTACAGCTCAGGGCTCGCGCGGACTCTCTCGTTGATCGACCAGATCCCCTACATCAACCCTGCCACGGGCCTACCCTACCCGCAGCCCACCATCCCCGAGGGGCCGCTCGACTCCATTACACGCGGACGCTGGATTGAGGCTTACGTTTCCGCGCAGATGATGAACCACGTCATCTCTTTCGGCAAGCAGGACGACTGGCTCGGACCTGGCCTCGGCGGGGGCATGGCCTACTCCAACAATGCCGAAAACTTTTACGGCTTCCACATCAATCGCATCGAACCCCTCCGCATCCCCGGCCTCTCATACCTTACCGGCCCATTCCGCTACGAGTTCTCCATCGGCCCGCTGCAAGGGCATACGTATGTACC
>DCFV01000093.1:6299-9246 GCA_002314435.1 Acidobacteriaceae bacterium UBA1795
TGGATTCATGTTGAGAAGGTGAGCTTCCGCCCCACAGAGAATCTTGAGTTCGGCTTCCAGCGCAGTGTCGTTTGGGGCGGCGAGGGTCACGGGCCCATCACCCTGCACAGCTTCCTCAAGAGCTTCTTCAGCTTTGCCTCGCCCGATCCTGAAGTCAAGTTGGGACGCGACGATCCGGGCGCTCGTTTTGGTGCCTTTGACTTCTCCTATCGACTTCCTTACCTCCGCCACTGGCTCACGCTCTACACCGATTCCGAGGTCCACGATGACGTTTCGTCCATCGATGCGCCGCGCCGCGCGTCCTGGCGGCCCGGCATCTACCTGTCGCATGTGCCCGGAGCTCCTGCGCTAGATCTGCGCGTGGAAGCGGTCACCACCGACCCGCCTGTCGAGCGCAGTACAGGCGGTCAGTTCATGTACTACGAGTACATTCTCAAACAGGGCTATACGAACCAGGGCAATCTGATCGGCGACTGGCTCGGGCGTGAAGCGAAAGGCGGGCAGGCCTGGCTCACCTGGCACCTCACCGGCAACGAGTGGTTGCAGGTGCACGCGCGCAATCAAAAAGTTGCCAAGGATTTTGTCCCCGGCGGCACCACGCTGAACGACTTCGGATTTCAGGCCGTCAAGCGCATAGGACGCTCGTTTGAGATCAATGGCAACTTTGATCTGGAACACTGGAAGGCGCCGGTCTATCCCACCGGGATCCCGACGTACCCTGCCCCCGATCACACGGTGACCTCAACGACGATTCAGCTCACCTGGTTCCCGCAGCGTAAGATCAGCTTCTAATCAAGACAGCTTCTAATGTAGTGAATGGTCGCGGCAGTCCAGCTCGCTTGCAGCGGACTGCGCCCATTCAGGCCAGCCGCTCTTCGGCCTGCATCCGTCTAACTTGGAATGACTCACGCTCCAGCAGCGGAACAACTTCGCGCGAGCCGCAGGTATTGCAGCCCCAGTGACCGCTGAGGAAGTAGCCAAGGAAGTAGAGAACTCCCGGCACCACAAAGAGGCAAAGCAGCAGCAGGCCCACGCGCGGCGAGCCGTTTCTCATGTAAGTAATTAGTCCCACCGATTGGCAGCGGGTGCAGCAGACTGCTTTCCTCATGGAACCCTCCCGACCCTCGAAGTATAGGTCCGCTATACAAAAACCGGAGTCACACTTTTCGGGGATACGGAAGTTACTTTCGAGAGCTTGCAGCGCAGTGGTCTCCCATGCGCACACTCGTTTTCATGCTTGATCTGCTGACACCGGGCTAGCGCGCGCGTGGATGCGTACGGTCATACACCTGGGTAAGTTGCGTCGCCGTCAGTTGCGTGTAGCGCTGAGTTGTGGAGAGTCGCTCGTGTCCCAGCAGTTCCTGAATGGCGCGAAGGTCTGCGCCTTCTTCGAGCAGGTGTGTGCCGAAGGCATGACGTAGCGTATGCGGATGCACATCCGATGAAAGGCCGCGCAGGATCGCGATGCGTTTCACGATGCGTCCCACGCTGCGCGTCGTCAGCCGCGCCTGTCCTCCCGGCCGAGTGATCCCTCGCAGACGCAGGTTCAAAAAGACAGCAGGTGTCGCGTGCGCGCCATCGGCTGCCGCCAGCCGCACAGCCCGCTCCTCAAGATAAGCCCGCAGGGCCTCCGCTGCCGCGTCGCCGAGCGGCACGTAGCGCTGCTTCTGCCCCTTGCCGCGCACCAGCACCGCCTCATTTGCCCAATGAATATCTTCCAGGTTCAGTCCCGTCAGCTCCGCGTTGCGCATGCCGCAGCCGTAAAGCACTTCAACAATCGCGCGGTCCCGCGCCGGCCAGCTCGCGGCCTCGTCGTCCACTGAATCCATCACGCGATTCAACTGCTCGATCGACGGCACACGCGGAAGGTGTTTCGGTAGCCGTGGTGTCGATACAAGCGAGGCCACATTCTGCTCAACGTGCCCCGTACGCGCCAACCACTTGAACCACGACCGTATCGCCGCCAACGCACGCGCTGCCGAAGCCCTGGAAAGTCCGCGCGCATAGAGCGTACCCAGATATGCGCGAATATGGGTATGCTCTATGCTCTCCACCCGTACATCCGCCTCGTACTGTGCACCAATATAGGCGACAAAGCCCAATAACTCGCGCTCATAGGCACGCAGCGTATGCACCGAGGCACCCCGCTCGTTCGCCAGCATGCGAAGATAATCCACTACCAGCGCGTTCAGCCCCGGCGCCGCGGAATAGCTCACGCTGTCTCCTTATGCTCTGCGCCGGGTTCGGCGGCCGTGACTTCAGGCTCAGACTCTACCAGACGCAGACGCGCAGCGGAGCGCGGATGATGCGCGCGATGCACCGCCTTCAGCCGGCACAGCGCCAGGTGCGTGTACACCTGCGTCGTCGAAATGTCGGCGTGTCCCAGTAGCGTCTGTACGCTGCGCAGGTCAGCGCCGTGTTCCACCATGTGCGTGGCGCAGCTGTGGCGAAGCATGTGTGGGCTCGCAGACGCATCCGCCGCCTTCACTAGATGCCACACCCATTGCCGCGTCAGCGGCATGCCGCGCAGCGAAAGAAACAACCGCGCCGTATCGGGACGTGTAGCTCGCTTGCGCCCGGTGCCGATGCGCGCCAAATGCGGCCGCCCTTCGCGCAGGTAGGCCTCCAGCGCCTCCAGCGCAGTACGGCCGAGCGGCACAATGCGCTCCTTGTCGCCCTTGCCCCGCACCAGTACGCGGCCAGCATCGAATGCCAGATCACTCGTGGCCAGTGCTGTGACTTCAGAGACGCGTAGCCCGCCGGCATAGAGAAGTTCAAGGATCGCGCGGTCGCGCAGCGCAGTAGCCCGGGCCTGCGGATGCGAGGCGGCCAGTGCTGCGCGTTCCAGCATCTCTGTCACCTCGGGCTCAGCCAGCGACTTGGGCAGAACCTTCCAGGCTTTGGGCGACTCGATGTTGATCGTCGGATCGTGGTGCATGCGCCGGTC
>DCFV01000093.1:9633-29748 GCA_002314435.1 Acidobacteriaceae bacterium UBA1795
GTCACATCGCGGCTTTCCAGAAATTCGGCGAAGGTCTTCAAGTCGCTGTCGTAGGCCTCGCACGTCAGCGGACGCAGCCCCTTCTCTACGCGGAGGTAGAGCTGATACTCCTTCAGCAGCGCAAGATTGCCCAGCGCAAGTTGTTCCTGAATCTCCACATGTCGATTATCGGGGCGACAGACGTACCGTGCCGTTCGCGCACTCTCTCACCGAACCACGATGGTCAAGGAATCAGAACGTGCAACATGCCACATCAGGAAGCGTGATGCCTCGCACAATCATTTCTGTGCCAGCAGCTCTTGAATTCGCGCTTCAAGTGCCTGCAGATCGGCCTCGCCCTCAATGCGGGCTGTCATCGTGCCGTCGCGGGCAATAAGAAAGCTCACCGGGAAGCCCAGCACCCCGCCGTAGAGTTCGCCTAGCTTCTCATCACCCAGCAGTACCGGAAAACCGAGTTTAAGCTTGCTGGCGAGCGCGCGCGGCGCTTTCGGTTCGTCGTCCATCGAAACGGCGATCACCTGCAGGCCTTGCGCCCGGTAACGCCGCTGCCACTCCGCAAAATGCGGTAATTCAGCCTGGCACGGCGCGCACCAAGTCGCCCAGAAGTTCAGGAGCACCACCTTGCCGTGAAGTTCGCTAAGCGTCACGCGCCTGCCGTCAAAGTCCGTGCGGATGAAGTCAGGTGCGGGCTTATGCTCCAGCGGGCCCTGCGCCGAAGCAGCCCACGCGCACATCAGCGCCAGAGTCACCGCGCACGCCCTAGTCGCCCTTTTCAACCGCATAGCCCCGTCTCACCCAGTCGTCGCCAAAATTGCTCGCTATGTACAGCACCTTCACGTGCTTGAAGCCCATCTGCATCAGGTGCGCGTACGCCGGTCCCACGTTCGGGCAGCGCGTCCACGGGCAGCACCCACAATAAAGCACGATCACCTTATCTTTGGGCAGGTTTACGACCTTGGCGTGCAGCAGGTGCTGGCCCTCTGGCTGCGAGCCGGGCCCGGCGTACTGCGCGCTGGGAATATGCGCCTGTGCGAACATCACGTGCGAGCCCACTTGCAGGATCAGCGGCTTGCCTGCCTTACCGTCTTTGAGCATATCGTTCAGCTCGTCGATCTGCATTACGTGGTCCTGCGGAATCGACATTGCGCTCTCCGGCGCGGCCGCCGGCTGTGCAAACTGCGCGCGGGCCGGAACTACAACAACCAGCAGCGCACAGGCAAGAAACAAACGAGCAAACGACATACGGGATACCTCCTGTATTAATACTGGAACCTCGCTCATTCTAGTGCAGCCTAGTGGTAAAAGCCGTACGCGCTGACCGTTCATACGCCCTTCATCAAAATCATCGAAGAGTGGTGCTTAGGGTGCGCAAGTGGATTCCACCCAGTGGCCCGGCGTGCAAAGACATGGTCCGATAGAAGAGAATAAGGTTGGGTAGGTTTTGGTCTGAATTGAGGGACGATTGACATCGACACAGATTCAACTCACAAAGTGGACAGCTAAGGAATTCGAACGCTTGGTTCTGGACGACACGCCCCGCGTTGCTGTCTTCGATTGCGATGGAACCATCTGGAGCGGCGACTCCGGGAAGGACTTTATGGACTGGTCGCTCGAGCAGGGACTCGTCTCCCGCTCCACCAGCGACTGGATCGACACCCGTTATCGCGAATACATGTCTGGGACAGTGAGCGAGCTCGCCATTTGCGGTGAGATGGTGCAAATCTACGAAGGACTGCGCGAGCAGGAGTTGCAGGCGGCCGCCGCACGCTACGTTGAGGAATTCGTTCGCACCCGCGTCTTTCATGAGATGGAGCGCCTGCTCGCCACCCTTAGCGCTGCGGGCGTCCAACTCTGGGCCGTCAGCTCCACCAACCGCTGGGTCGTTTCCGAGGGCGTGCGCCCCTTCGGCATCCCCGCTGAGCGTGTGCTCGCTGCCGAGGTCGCCGTCGCTGATGGCGTCATCACCAGCACCCTCATCGACGTGCCCACTGACGACGGCAAGGCGGATGCCCTGCGTCGCGCAGGCTTGCCTTGTCCAGACGCCGTCTTCGGCAACTCCGTGCATGACGAAGCCATGCTCAAGATTGCGAAACGCGCCTATCCCGTCAACCCTTCGCCGGCCCTGCTTGAGGCAGCGGCAAAACATGGCTGGGGGTACTTCCGCCCGCAGGCGGCTGAAGATGCGGTCGCGGCCGTAGCCGGAGAATAAAATCCCGCGCGGCGTTTCCATCCGGCTGAAACGCCGTGTGCCATGTTTGACGTGCACCCCTTTCGGTGCGTTTACACTGGAAGGGTGGACGAAGGTCAGACTCAATCTAATCCCCGGCCCGCCGGGCCCGCCCTGCGCTTTGTGGCAGCCGCCCTCATCGTGCGCGGGGGCGAAGTCCTGATCTGTCAGCGCCGTCCGGATCAGCCGATGGCCCTGCAGTGGGAATTCCCCGGCGGCAAGATTGAGCCCGGCGAAACCCCCGAGCAAGCCTTGGCGCGCGAACTCGACGAGGAACTCGGCATCCGAGCCACGATTGGCGGCCGTGTCACCCATATCCGCCACAACTATCGCCACGGCGGAGCGGTTGACCTGCAGTTCTTCGCTGTCTATGAGTTCGAGGGAGAGCTGGAGAACCGCATCTTTCAGCAGCTCAAGTGGGTTCGGATGGAAGAACTGCCCACCTACGACTTTCTGGCCGCCGACCGCAACCTGATCAAGGACCTCGCCGCAGGCAAGCTGCTTTAGGACTGCGGCTCCTCTTTCACATCATCCAGGCAACCGTACCAGCAGACAATCTTCCCATCTGGGCCAATGCGTGGCGCTCCCCGGGCCCGAAAACGCCGCCACGGCGCCTCTGCAGAGCTTCGCACCCGGTAGGTAAGATCGATCGGCTTTGCCGTTTGAAAGGCTTGTTGCATTGCCACCTTGGTCGGCTCCACGTCATCCGGATGCAGCGAATCGAGCCACCCGAAGCCCTTCCACTGCTCGCCGTTGGTTCCCGCAATGTCGAGCCAGCGGCGGCTGACGGCCAAGGCACGGCCTTCCGGGTCGACGATCCACGGAATATGCGGAAGCAGCTCCAACATGAAACGGAAATGCTCCTCGCTCTGCCGCAGAGCCTCCTGCGCGGCCTTCATGAGGGTCAAATCGACAAGTGCAACCGCCACGCCTACCACTTCCCCAGCTTCGTCGCGAGCTGGTTCGTAAGAAAGAAGGACGTTCCTGTCCTCGCCGCCGTCGGGCGAGGGCTTCAGCATTTCCACCCCGGAGACCGCCTCTCCACGCAGCGCGCTCCGGATGAAGGGTTCCACCTTCGAGAACATCTCAGGAATCACTTCCTGCACCGTTCTTCCCAGATGCTCCGCCATAGTGCGCCCGTTCATGTTGGCAAGTTGGCGGTTCACCGCCATATAGCGCAGGTCGCGATCCAAAAAACCAAGACCGACCGGGGCGCCGTCATAAACAGCCTGCAGTTGGGCAAGCCTTTGTGCAGGCAGCCGGTCAAGAGTGGTGTGGGATAGCAGGCCCTCCACCACCGGAGGCGGCCCTGCTGCAACCTTGCGTTTGATCTCGGCCACCACCTCGTCCAGCTTACCCACGGGCACGGGCTGCCCATAGAGCCAGCCTTGGCCAAGTTCGCACCCCAGCCAGCGCAGCATCGCCGCCTGCTCGTGAGTTTCCACGCCTTCGGCCGCCGTGCACAACCCCAGGCTCTGCCCCAGCCCCACCACCGCGGCCACAATCTTGCGGCTGTCCCGCCGTTCAATCATCGAGCCAACGAAGCTCCGGTCCACCTTCAACTCGTCAAAAGGCAGCGACTGCAACTGCGAAAGGCTTGAGTAGCCCGTGCCAAAGTCGTCTAGCGCCAGCTTGCAGCCCATCTCCTTAAGCGCCGCCACAGTCTTCCGCGCCTGCTCCAGATCGTTAGCCAGCGCGCTTTCGGTAATCTCGATGGTCAGCCGCTGGACCGGCAAGCCGCACTTGGCGGCGATTGCGTGAATCTGTTCCGGTAGTGTCAAGTCGTGCAGTTGTACGGCGGAGATGTTGACGGAAAGAATCGAGTCGGTCTGGATGCAGCAGAAAGCGCAAAAGCTTTGTTGCAGCAGGGCACGCGTCAGGGCGCCAATCCACCCATCCTTCTCCGCGGCTGGAATGAACTCTTCCGGCGGTATCCAGCCCCGCTCCGGATGCCGCCAGCGGGCAAGCAGCTCAAAACCCTGCAGCTCCCCGGTGCGCAGACTCACCAACGGCTGAAAATGCGGAACCAGCTCTCCGCATTCTATGGCCCGGTCGATCTGCTGACGGTCGATCACAATCATGGCTCACCAACGAACGGGTGAGGCGGATTATACCTTGCCCACAACTGAAGACAAATCAGTATCTTTGCCAGTTCGGACGTACAAACCCGAGTGGCGCATGGTGTCAGCTCGATTCTGCACCGCCGAACAACACTGCTCAGTGCCCCGGAATCATCCCCCACAGCATAACGCCTGTCATGCCGATAACGATCAGGCTCGTCGACCACGCGATGACGTTCCACAGCCGCGAGTTCTTGTGCTCGCCCATCAGGTCTTTGCGGTTGATCAACAGAAGCATCAGGATGATGACCACCGGCAGAAGCACGCCATTCAGTACCTGCGACAGAATTGCCACGTTGATGAGCTGCGCGTCCGGCAGCAGCAGCACCGTCACCGCTCCGCCTGCGATGAGAAGCGTGTAGAGCCAGTAGAAAAAGGGCGCTTCCTTGAAGTTCTTATCCACGCCCGACTCGAGACCGAGGCCTTCGCACACGGTGTAAGCCGTCGAAAGCGGCAGAATCGACGCTGCGAATAGCGACGCGTTGAACAGTCCGAAGGCAAACAGAATGAAGGCATAGTCACCGGCCAGTGGACGCATTGCTTCGGCCGCGTCGCTCGCCACCTGGATTGCGCCCATTCCATGCACAAAGAGCGTGGCCGCGCAGGCTACCACGATGAACCAGGCCACGATGTCCGTAAAGAAACTGCCTACCACAACGTCCAGCCGCGATGCCGCGTAGTCTCTTACGCGAATGCCCTTCTCCACAATCGACGACTGCAGGTAGAACTGCATCCATGGCGCAATCGTAGTGCCCACAATGCCAATCGCCATGTAGAGGTAGGCCTTATCTTGCCATACGCTCCGCGACGGCATCTGCACGGTTGCGCGCAGTGCCACGTTCCAAGCGGGCTGCGACAATACGCCCGCGAAAATGTATGAAATGTAGACCAGCGACGCGACCAGAAATATCTTTTCCGTGCTCTTGTAGTCGCCGCGAAACACGAGGAACCACACCAGAGCCGCGCACATCGGCACTGAAATGAATTTGGCCACGTGGAACAGGTGCAACGAGCCCGCAATGCCAATGAACTCCGTCACCACGTTCGTGTAATTGACCACCACCAGAAGCACCATCAGCACAAACGTCAGGCGCAGCCCGAACTCTTCGCGGATCAGATCGCTCAGGCCTTTGCCAGTCACAACCCCCATGCGCGCACACATCTCCTGCACCACGATCAGCGCTATGGTGATGGGAAGCATGGTCCAGAGCAGGCTGTAGCCGTACTGGGCGCCTGCCTGAGAATAGGTGAAGATTCCGCCTGAGTCGTTGTCTACGTTGGCGGTAATGAACCCGGGACCGAGCACGGCAAGAAACAGCAGGATTCGAGTTCGCCAGCGCTTCCACATCCGGGACGGGTTCCTATGGTGGGTTCATTTGCGTCTTTCCTATCGACCATAACAGGCCGGGGGCGATGGGGGAAACCCTGCACCCTTCGGGGGTTAGACTGGTGCGGTCTGCCATACCGCGCCTTGGCGTGCGTCCTGTTGGACCGTCCGTTCACCGTGTTGAGGAGACCGCTATGCCCCTGAATGATTCGCCCGCCCCCGTTGCCTCGCGCCGCCGCATGCTTGGCGCCCTGGCCTCGGTTGCCGGAGCCTCCACCCTGCTCGCTGCCAATTCCGCACCTGCCACCGCATCTGAGCCATCCGCCCCCGCCCAACACTCTCCCGAGGAACTTTTCGCCCCTGCACGCCTGCGAACTTACAAGGCATGTCGCTCATCTAGCTGGGACCTCTCCGGCGGTAACGCCGACGCTGTGCCGCTCGCACCGGGCAAGGAAGCTGTATTACTCGACGTCACCGGAGCCGGCGTCGTGACACATCTCTGGTTCACCATAGCCACCGACGATTCCATGCACCTCAAGAACCTTGTGCTGCGCGCCTGGTGGGACGGCGAGAGAACGCCCTCCGTCGAGGTGCCCATCGGCGACTTCTTCGGCCTCGGCCTCGGCGAGTACTACACCTATCAATCCGCTCTGCTGGCGGTGGCCCCGGCCAAGGCCCTCAACGCCTACTTCAAAATGCCCTTTGAGACCACCGCACGCCTCACCGTGGCCAATGAAGGCACCATCCCCGTCGGCAGCCTCTACTTCGCAGTCGACTACGTCACGCTCCCCGCCCTGCCGCCCAATCTCGGCCGATTCCATGCTCAGTATCGCCAAGCCGCGCCCTGTGCTGGCGCAACGGGTGACTGGCAGCACAACTGGGACCCCGCCGCCAACAACGCAAAGAATCTTTCTGGTGCAGACAATTATGTCTTTCTTCAGGCCGAAGGCCGCGGCCACTTCCTCGGTGTAACCCAGTCTGTGCTGCAGAATCAGGACGGCTGGTTCGGCGAGGGCGACGATATGATCTTCGTCGACGGCGACACGATGCCTACGATCAATGGCACCGGCACAGAGGACTACTACAACGGCGCGTGGGACTTCGGATTCCAGTCCTTCGGCTTCGCGCACAATGGCGCACCCTATATGGTCGACCCCGAGCGCATCGGCGGCCGCTACTGCCTCTACCGCTGGCACACCGAGAGCCCCATTCCGTTTGAGAAGTCGATCCGCGTGACCATTGAGCACGGCCACGCCAATTCGCGGTCCGACAACTTCTACTCCACCGCCTACTGGTATCAGACCGAGCCGCACGGCCCGTTCCCCGCCCTGCCCAAAGCGGAAGAGCGCATCCCGCGCGTAATGGCTGTTGGCGGCCCGGGAGCAAAGAAAAGCTGATCACAACCGCATTAATGCTGCAGTCAGTACGCAGCAAAACAGCTCAGGGACCAAGGCTCCTGAGCTGTTCGTTCTTTCGCTAGAACTGGGTTAAGCGGTCGCAGCGAATGCGTGCTGTTCCACTGCCACCTTGCTCAGCAGCATCTCCACCACATGCACAGCAGAGTAGGACGTCGAACCCGGCTCAAGGTACTGAACAATGGTGTTCAGATCGTCGCCCACGGTCACCAGCGCTGGCTCGGCCGAACCGTCCGGCCGCAACTGCGCATGCCCCACGTTCGCCAGCAGCGCATTGCACAGGCACTTGCGGCCTACGGTTTCTTCTACCTTGCCGCCCTTGGCCACAAAATTGGCAACCGGCTCCGAGGCGCAGCGATACCCGATCGAGCCCCCCGGAGTCTGATACGGTTCACGCAGATAGCCCAGATCGCAGACCCGCTTGCGCGACTGGTAGACGCTTTCATCCGAAGACGTGTCATTCAGCTGGGCAACCTTGAACGGAAAACCTGTGGGCGAGGCCAGCGGATCGGTAAACACGTCGCCAGCGCCTGCGGCCGCCTGCTCAATCAGCCGGTTCTTCAGGTCGGGGCGCAAACCGGACTCTTCGCTGAAGGCGAATGCAGTGCCCACCTGCACACCTGCAGCGCCTTGGTCCAATGCTTCGCGTACCTTGTCCGGGCTGCCATAGCCGCCAGCCAGCCAGAAAGGCACACCTAATGCTCGCAGTTCCTCAATATTCACGCGGTCGCGCTCACCGTAGATGGGCTCGCCCGAGGCGCTCAGCTGCATCTTGCCGCGCGGCGGCGCATTGTGTCCGCCCGCCGTAGGGCTTTCAATCACCAGGCCGTTCACCTTGCCGCTGGCCCGCCGCAGCATGGTAGTCGCCAATGTGTTTGACGAAACAATGGCCAGAAACTGCGGCCGCTCCAGCTTCGGCAACGGACCCTCAACATAGTCTGCGGGATCGAAGCGCATCATCGTGTCCGTCTCGACAGAGGCTCCCGCCACCGCCAGCTTGTACTCGGCTGGCCGCTGCGCCGCGTAGGCGTCCAACACGCCGGGAATGTGCAGTGGAATGCCCGCGCCCATCAGCACGTAGCCCACACCTGCCAGCATCGCCCCATAGATCGACGCCAGATGCGGCAGCTGTACTTTCTCCAGAAAATTGACGCCGACCTTATTCAGGTGGCCTTCCCGGGCCAGAAAGACCTCTACGAAATTCGACACCATGCACAGCTCGATCAGCTTGCGCGGCTCCAACCGCTGGTGCATCGGCAGGTTCACATAGGAAGTGCCCGCGGGCTTGCCGCCTGACACAAAATACTCCTGCCAAATGCGGCGGGCCATATCCGGAAACGGAAACGCGTCCAGTCCCCGGCGCATGTAGCCGCCCTTGTCACCATCGGCCAACCGGCGCACAAACAATGAATCGAGCGCCGTGCCGGAGACGACGCCTAACTGGCCAAGGCGGGAGACGGTGTTGGCAAGGCGCCAATTGGACACACCCACGCCCATGCCGCCCTGAATTATTTTAGGAAACTGCAGCATGCCTAAATTGTTTCACAAAATCCACTACTCTCGCGTATTTTCTTGCACAGTGGTACCGCCTAGAAAACCACCCGCGGCTAAGCGGATCAGTCAATTACAGTTTTTCACGCAGGAATGCGATCACATGATCGGCCTGGACCACGCCCACCATGGATCCCTCGGTGTCCACCACCGGCAGCGCATGCAGGTTGTACTTATCAAACATCTCGGCTAATTCATTCTGGTGCAGGTCCGCCGGGCAGCTCAGAAAGCGTGCCTCGGCCAGCACTGCAAGCCGCGATTCAGGCTGTGCCATCACCAGCCGCGCCAGCGGGATGGTGCCACGGAGCACCTGTTTCTCGTCCAGCAGGTAGATTTCCGTCACGCTTTCCGGGTCGCCGTCAAAAGCCCTCAGAGCGTGGACCGCGTCGGTCACCGTGCCATCAGCCCTCACTGCCACAAAATCGGTGGTCATTGCGCCGGCAGCGGATTTCTCGTCGAATTCCAGGAGTTCGGCCACCTCCTGGCGCTCCTCCGGCTCCATTTCCTCCAGAATCGCGTCGGACTGTTCCTCTGGAAGCTCGGCCAATAGGTCAGCCGCAGCGCCCGGGTCCATCTCCTCCACAATATCGGCGATCTTCTCTTCGTCCAGCTTTTCAAGCAGCGACTTCTGCAGCTTCGGATCAACCTCTTCGAGCGCATCAGCCGCTACCTCTTCGTCCAGCGAGGTAAACACGGCTTCGCGCTCCGCTGGGGCAAGGTCTTCCAGAATGTCTGCCAGCTCGCCCGGATGCATCTCCGCCAGTCGTTCGTGCTCGATGCGCAGCTTCACGCGCCGCGCCGGGTCCACCTCGATCACGTCGACAAAGTGCCAGGGAATTCCCCGCTCACGGAACCGTCGCGACAGAGCCTCCAGCGTCACCCGCGGTAGCAGCCCTTTGAATACCCGGCGGAAAGCTCCGCGCAGGCCCACGTCAACCTCGGCCACGCGCAGCAGATGCGCCGCGCCCTGTCCCATCCACTCCAGATCGACATCGTTCACGCGCACTACCTTGCGCCCATTGATGTCGATAATCTGGCGGTCAATCAGGTCCTGCTGCAAGAACAGAAAGTTGCCGTGGTCGCCGAGCGGTACCAGTTCGTTCACCGAGCGCAGTTCCAGAGTCCCGGCAGGCGTCTCCATCACATCCTGCGCCGGCACCAGGAACAGCCCGGCCCGCGACTTGAGCACCAGTCCGGCCACCTTGCCCGCATCGTGGCCCGTGGCCACGGCAATGTCCTTCAGCCTACCGCGCAGTTGCCCCTGCGCATCCGTTACCGGCGTGCCCAGCAGGGCCGTCAAACTCACGCGCGTTGTGGTGCGGGGCTGCATGTGCTGAGTGTAGCTGCTTTGGGGGCTGCCTGGCGCACACGCATCCTCAATGTAACCAGGTGCTGCCGCGGCAAGGCGTATTCGCACCAGCCCCCTTGACGATTCCTGTTACCGGCAGCCGCAATTTGGGACTTCGCTTGCATCGCCTCCTTGACACAACCACGCCCAGCCCTGAAACTGCCCCTAAGGTTCCACCGATCGTACAACCAAGCCGCAGCGTAGCGGCAAAGCGGGAGACGAAGCGTTTGGACAAGCCCCGGGCAGCAAAGTTGAGTTTCGCGCTCAGCTCCACAATGGAAAGCGTCAGCGAAGTGGAAGCGGCCGCCGACAAGATGGCCGCAGAGGCCGGCTTCGATGAGGACGAGCGCTTCCGCCTCGCGATGGCTGTCCGCGAGGCCGCCGTCAACGCGGTCCTCCACGGTAACGACTACGACCCCTCCAAGCGCATCAGTGCCAGTTTCGAAAACAACGGCCAGTCGCTGATCATCACCATCGCCGACGAAGGGAGGGGCCTCGATCCCGAGACGCTCCCCGACCCTCTGGCTCCTGAAAACCTGTTGCGCGGCACTGGCCGCGGTATCTTCCTCATCCGCTCCTTCATGGATGAGGTACACTTTCGTCAACTCCATCCCGGAACCGAACTGACGCTCGTCAAGCATCTGGCTCCGGCGCAGGAAAAGTCCTGAAGCTCCTGCAGGCGCCGCGCGGTCAGGCTTATTCTGCTGCCCGCCGGAAGCAGGTCCCCCACCCTCTCCACCAGCGCTTGCAAAGGTGCTATAACCGTAATACCTGAACAAGGAGGATTTTCCGTGGCACTTACAATTGCTTCCCGTGAAGTGGATGGTGTGACCGTTGTGGATCTTAGCGGGCGGATCACTCTCGGCGAGGGCAGTGTGCAGTTGCGCGAAGCAATTCGCGACCTCATCGGCAAAGGGCAGAAGAGCATTCTGCTCAACATGGGCGACATCAACTACATCGACAGCTCGGGCCTGGGCGAGCTGGTCAGTGCTTTCACCACCTCAAAGAACCAGGGCGCCGCGCTCAAGCTGCTCAGTCTCACCAAAAAGGTGAAGGACGTTCTGCAGCTCACCAAGCTCTACACCGTCTTCGACATCTACGACGACGAAGCCAGCGCCATCGCGTCCTACAAGTAACCCATCAGGCCTGCTACGGCCTCCAGAATTATGCGAAAAAGGCCATCCCCGAGGGGATGGCCTTTTTGTTTGCGTTTCTGCGACGTGCGCCGCTCAGAACTTCACGCTCGGCACCTGCTGCGCCGCCGGACTCGCCGTGAAAAAGGCGTTGTTCTGATGGAAGCCGGCGATGCCCGCCCAAATGCTGTTTGGAAACTGCAGCACGTATGTGTTGTAGGTCTGCAACGAATCGTTGTACCTCTTACGCGCCACGCTGATGCGGTTCTCTGTCCCAGCCAGTTCGTCCTGTAGCCGCATAAATTGGTCGCTCGAACGCAGCAGCGGATAGTTCTCAGACAGCGCCAGCAGCCGTCCGAATGCCGAGTCCAGCCGTCCGTTCGCTGCGATCTTCGCCTCTGGCCCCTGCGCGTTCAACAGGCCTGCGCGCGCATTGGCAATGTCCCCGAAAACCGTGCTCTCTTCCTTCGTGAAGCCTTTCACCGTCTCCACCAGGTTGGGAATCAAATCGGCACGCCGCTCCAGTTGCACGTCCACCTCGCTCCACGCGGCCTTCACGCCCTGGTCGTAGGCCACCATCTGGTTCTTCGCACTCACATAGCTGCCACCCACCAGAAACAAAGCCAACACAACAACAACCAACCCAATCAAAAGTCCCTTCATGCGATTCCTCTTCTCCTCCGGCCCTCGCTATGCGAAAGACCACCAGCTCGAATCATCGACCACTCTTCACTGAACTCTGTCGCTACCAATCTCCGCCTGCTCCGCCGCCGCCAAAACCGCCTCCGCCGAAGCCACCGAAACCTCCGCCGCCACCGTTGTTACTGCCTCCACCGCCTCCAAAGCCGCCGCCGCCAATGAACGGACCACCGCCCAGCCACGGCCCTCCGCGGAACCCGCTGCCAAAGATACCCAGAAACAGCAGCAACCGCAGCAGCCCAAAACCACCAAAGAAGATCAGTATGAGCACAAACAACAGCACAGGACCGATTCCGCCGTGATGCACGTGCTCAACTGGCGCCTCTGTTGGCTGCCCGGTGAGCGTCACGCCCGCGTCGGCGGCAATCACCTGCCCCACCTGGCCCACAGCCAGCGTCACCGCGCCGTCGTAGTCCCGGGCACGCAGATACGGCACCATCTGACGACCGATGTCGCCCAGCTTCGCGTCGTTCAGGATACCTTCGAGCCCGTAGCCCACATCAATGCGCCGCTTGCGGTCATTGATCGCCAGTAGCACCAGCACGCCGCGGTCCGAGCCCTTGCGGCCCATCTTCCACTTGTCTTCCAGTTCATTGGCCCACTCGGCCGCGTCTTCACCGTCCAGCGAACGCACCGTCACCACCGCCACCTGCGCGTTGGCCTTCGAGTGGTCCAGTTGCGCGCACAGGCTGTCCAGCCGCGCTACCGCCTCCTGAGAAAGCACATGCGCAAAATCGCTGACGTAGTCGGTGGGCTTTGGCAGATCCTTCACCTGCTCGGCGAAAGCCGGGCAGGCAGGCACAAGTAGAAGAACGAAGACGGCCAGCATCAGCCGGCAGGCAAGCCCTCGTGCAAAGCGAATCACAGTCATCGCACTCTATTCTACGAGTCCGCCCGGCAAAAGGTTCCCACCCTAGCCTTCTACACTGGAAAGGACATGACTGACCCAATTCAGCCCCCCATCGCACGCATCGAGCACACCGAGACGACCCTCCACGGCCACACCCTGGTCGACGACTACGCCTGGCTCCGCCAGAAGGACAATCCAGAGGTCATCGCCTACCTCGAGGCGGAAAACCAGTATGCCGAGGCTCACACCGCCGCGCTCGCCCCGCTGCGCGAACAGCTCTACAAGGAGATGCTCAGCCACATCAAGCAGACCGACGTCTCCGTTCCCTTCCGCGACGGCAACTGGTGGTACTCAACGCGCACCGAGGAGGGTCTGCAGTACGCGATCCACTGCCGTCGGCGCGGCTCAGCCACTGGACCCGATGCCGACGCGCCCGAAGATGTCCTTCTCGACGGCAACCAACTCGCCCAGGGTCACGCCTTCTTCGCGCTCGGAGCCACCGCCATCACAGACGATGGCCGCTGGCTGGCCTACACCACTGACACGACCGGCTTCCGCCAGTACACGCTTCATATCAAGGATCTCGTCACGGACGAAACCCTCACCGACACCGTTGAGCGCGTAGGCTCCGTCGTCTGGGCCGCCGACAATGCAACGCTCTTCTACACCGTCGAGGACGAGGAGCAGAAGCGGCAGTATCAGCTCTTGCGACACCGCCTCGGCCAGCCGCACACAAACGACGTGCTCGTCTACCAGGACGTCGACGAGCGATTCAACGTGGCCGTGGGCCGCACCCGTGACGGCCAGTACCTCGTGCTCGAGTCCGCCAGCCACATCACCAGCGAGTGCCACTTCCTCGCTGCCGCAACGCCCGAGGGCAGCTTCATTCTCGTCGTCACGCGCCAAGACGACCACGAATACTCCATCGACCACCGCAACGGCCTCTGGTACATCCGCACCAACGATCGCGGACGCAACTTCCGCCTCGTCACCGCGCCTGTTGCCACTCCCGGCCGCGACCACTGGACCGAGCGCATTCCGCACCGCGCCGATGTGATGCTCGAAGACATAGACCTGTTCGCCAGCTTCTTCTTTGCCTGCGAGCGCGAGGACGGCCTGCCCCGCTTGCGTCTGTGGCAGTTCAGCGGTGCCGGCCCTGAGGCCGAACAGACCGCCGAAATCGCCTTCCCTGAGCCGGCCTACAACGCCTACCCGCACGTCAACCGCATCTTTGAAGCGACGTCGTACCGCTACAGCTACCAGTCGCTCGTCACGCCCAGTTCGGTCTACGAGTACGACCTCGCAAGCGGCACATCCACGCTGCTCAAGCAGGTGGAAGTCCCCGGCTGCTTCGATCGCACGCTCTACGCCAGCGAGCGCCTGCACGCCACCGCGCCCGACGGTACGCAGGTGCCTATCTCCCTCGTCTACCGCAAAGACCAGCGCACCACATCCGGCCCGCTCTACGTCTACGGCTATGGCTCCTATGGCTACGCGCTGCCCGTCGGCTTCAGCTCCAACCGCCTCAGCCTGCTCGATCGCGGACTGGTGCTCGCCTACGCTCATATCCGCGGTGGCGGTGACCTCGGCGAGCCCTGGCACGATGCGGGCAAGATGCTCGTCAAGCGCAACACCTTCACCGACTTCATCGCCTGTGTGGAGCACCTGACCGCAACCGGCTACGGCGACCCCAGCCGCGTGGCCATCGAGGGTGGCTCGGCGGGTGGCCTGCTCATGGGCGCCGTCGTAAACCTCTGCCCTGAACTCTTCCGCGCCGTACTCTCGCATGTCCCATTTGTCGACGTGATGAACACCATGCTCGACGCCTCGTTACCCCTCACCGTGCCCGAGTATGAAGAATGGGGGAACCCAAATGAGGAGAAACCCTTCACTTATATGTTGAATTACTCGCCGTATGACAATCTCAAACCGGCGAGTTATCCTTCCATGTTAGTCAAGACCTCGCTCTACGACAGCCAGGTCATGTATTGGGAACCCGCAAAGTACGTGGCCAAGCTGCGCACGCTCAAGACCGACAACAACCCGCTTCTGCTCGTCACCAACATGCAGGCTGGCCACGGCGGCGCCAGCGGCCGTTACGACTACTTGAAGGAAATTGCCTTCGACTATGCGTTTCTGCTGCGGGAGTTAGGCTGCCTCTAACGTCCCCGCACGGAGCAGCAGGCTAATTGGTATCCAGCCGCGAAGCATGCGCCCACAGTCCCAAGCCCGGATTGGCGATGAAGAAGACTTCCTCGCCATCCACCATATTCATTCCGTGCACTAACTTTTCCGGATCATACTTCTGGAGCATCGCGTCCAGTTCACCATAGCGGAATCCAACGCCCTCGATCTCTTCCCTTCTCAGCCGTCCCGGGCACCACGTAATCGTGAACCGCCCCTCCGACGAGCCATGAATCAGGTGCGCCGCTGCCCCCAGTTCCGCGGCCAGTTCCGCGTCTTGTTCCACCGCAGCCAGGGTTGCCGCAGTGCCGTGATACCCATGCCGCCGAATCAACCCGTCAATCGTCCTGTCTTCCCCGAACTCCTTCACGCCCGGCGCGAGGATGATCAATTCCGCGCAGTTAGCCAGCGCCATGCGCGTACGATAGACCGCCTTGTTCCCCAGCCACGTCGAGTGGAACTCTCGCGGGTCCAGATAGACCACCGCCTTGCGGATTGGTTCGGCCACGATTTCAAAGTTCACCTTCAGGCTCAACTCCGCCGCGCAATGAAAGCACTCCACATCGTCGCCAACGAACAGCCCGCGCACCGCAAGACCTCCATCCGCGCCTCGCCCCACTACAGTGAGCACATAAACAATCGGCAACTCACGCAGGAAATGATCTGACGCATAATTCAGCACCGCACGCACCGGGTTGTCAGCGCGGCCCATGATGCGTTCCATCCCGTACACCGCACCCAGGTAGTGGCTGCGATTGATGCCGTCTCGCCCGCCTGTGCCCACCAGGATGTTCTTGTTGTAGTTGGCCATGCCAATCACTTCATGCGGTACCACCTGCCCGATGGAAAGAATCAGATCGAAGCCGCCCTCGATCAGCAGCCTGTTGACTTGCGCAGGCCACGCAAAGTCCAGCTTGCCTTCTGACTGTTCGCGAACAAACGCGCGCGGAACCTCGCCCAGCGTCTCAACATCCGTCCGCCAGTTGTGCACGTGAAAAAGCGACTGAGGTACCTCACCGAACATCTGCGCAATTTGCGCCGGTTGCATGGGAGCGTGCGTACCCGTAGCGGGCAAAACCGCCTGCATCCGTTCGCCGTAGCAGCGCCATGCTGCCTGCGTCAGTTGTCCGGCCTGCGAGTGGAAGCGTGTCATGTCCGGCGGCACCGCAAGCACCCTGTTGCGCGAACCGAGCTTCGCGAGCGCTTCACCAAGTAACTCGCCCATTTCCCGTGCCGAGAGCTCAACTCCCGGACCGCCTTCTGCGCAGTAGAGACTCATAGGTTCCACTCTACTCCGCACGCCAGATGGCAGCACTGCGCCCGAATGATGACTGAGGCCGGGTGATATTCGGCACACAATTAGCTACGCCCAGCCTGACTCTCTCCTATAATGGGGCCATGATCGAGACCTTCTATCAGACAGATCAGCCGGTCAAAGGTGTGTCCGAGTGCTACGTCCTCGTCCTTACCTCCCGGGCTTCCAGCGGGCGCAAAGTATACGCCTTTATGCAGGAGCACGGTCAGTGGAACGACCAGCACGGCAGGTTTATCTACGAGGTCGACACCATCGGCACAGGCGAAACCCTCAGCCACCAGGAAGCCCTCGCTCTCTATCATGAGGCCAAGCGTGAACTTGCCGAACGCGGCTTCGTGCACGCTTTCCTGCCAGACGACAAGCGCAAAGCTCCGCGCACTGATCCCCGCTCCCCGTCGCGTGAAACCGTACCAGCTTAGCTCATTTTCTGCTCGATACTTGCGCCTTCAGCGCACTCGGACTTTCGCCTCCGTAAGGCAGTTGCTGCGCCGCACGTTTTCCACGCAAGAAAATGCACGGGCCCCCTCCTCGCGGACGCCAAAACGGCCTTGCATCTGATAGACTTGATTCTGTTGTTGGGTTGATCTGACCCGCGGCTGACGGATGTTTTCCGAGGCTTGGAGTCGGTTCAAATCCGAACAAAGAGAGTCCAGCACCGTGCCTCACACGCGCTGGATTCAATGTGACGTAACACCATCCAGCCGCAAAGCTGGGGACGTAGCTCAGTTGGTTAGAGCGCTGCCCTGTCACGGCAGAGGTCGCGGGTTCGAGCCCCGTCGTCCCCGCCATATATTCCAAAAGATTTATGGGACGTATGGACCTAATGTGACATCGAAATCTGGGTTCGATATGGGTGCAATAAGAGTTCTACCGCCCATTTTGAGAGAGTTTTTCATCCTCCATTTCACCCAGATTTGGAACCATCATCTTCACAACCTTGCTCTGTGCGGCCCGCTTGTTCGTGCTCAATGCTTGTGTGTACACGTCTAGCGTGATCCTGCTATTCGCGTGTCGTAAGAGCTCCTGGACGGTCTTGACATCCTCACCGTTCGCCTTCAGCAACGTGCCGAAGGAATGCCGGAATGTATGCCAGCCGATGTTCTTGTTGATGCCGTTTGCCCTGGCAACTGGCCGGATATGGCGCTTCATCAAGTTGTCGGGCCAATAGGGCTGCTTGCCCTTCATGGTCTCGCTAGCGAAGACGTAGTCGTCATCTGATGCGTAGTCACTCTGGCGCCGCCACCGAAGCAGATCCTCCGCCATATAGCTGTCTATTGGGACTGGCTTGGCCGAAGCTTCTGTCTTGCAATTGCCGACGACCTGATGCCAGATTGATCGGGTGACATTCAGCTCCAGATTCTCGAAATCGACGTCGCTCCAGCGAAGTGCAAGCAGTTCACTGACCCGAAGTCCAGTTGCCGCGTCGAGAAGAGCCAACGTGCGCTCTCGGACGAACAACTTGCTGAGGAGGAGTTGAAGTTCGAAAAGTTCGAGAACCTCAGGCACCTTCTCCCTCTTCGCACTTTGACGGACGAGTTTGATTGGGTTGCGGTCAACCCACTCGTACCTCATTGCGTGATGGAAGATTGCGCTCATGATGTTTCGGATCTTCGCTCTCGTCCCCTTCGCCCGCTTGATGCTGTCCAGCCATTCTTCAACTGCGACTGACTTGACCTGATCGATCCTGAGATCTCCCCAACGAGGAAGAATCCAGCGATTCAGGTAGCACTCGTATGCGGCTCGCGTGGAGAATGCTTTGCGTCCCTTGCTTTCGCCGGCCAATTCTTTGAGCCGGTAGTGGGCAATCAGTTCGGCAAAACTTCTCGGTCCGCCTTCCGCGTGCGGGGCTTGTTGGTTGGCGTCAATGCGCAACGCTTGAGCTGCTTTAAGGGCCGAAGTTTCGTTGGCAAGAGTTGCGACCGTACCGACGATAGCCTTGCGATACTTGCTCGTTCCGTCAGTTCCGGTCTCGTACCATCGATAAATCCAAACATCCGATCCGCTGAGCCGCTTCTCGCGCTGCACGCTTCCTTGTTGATACCGTGTCCGCCTTGACATGAATACTCCTCGTGAAGGCGCCACGGATGGCTTCTTTCAGCCTACCGCGACGTGGGGCAGAGGTCGAGCGAGCGCTCCCGCTGAGTTCCAGGACGGGAGCCTGCGAGACGATTTGTGCGTTCGAATCCTCTAACGGAGGAGAATTCGGTCAGGAAATGTGGTCGAGAACGGGAGATTTTAGGGATGGATGCTCAACTGGCCCGTTGCTGTCGATCCAGCCATGCATTCAAGTCAGACGCGCGGAAACGCCACATTTTTCCTACATGGGAGCCGTTAATTTCCCCACGGCGAGCCAATTTTTGTAGGGTCTTGTGATGAATGTCCAAGAGCTGTGCGGCCTGATGGCTGTTGAGGAGAGGTTCAAAATCAGGAATGCCGAATGAATGATTGTCGACTGAGCGAGGGGGGAATTTTGCGACCACCTGTGCCATTAGCGACCTCCTTTTCCACGAGAGTGCCCTAAAATTCCACAGGCGTCCAAGACCTTTTTCGTCAAGACTGATGCTCAATAGGCATCATGAAGGCACATTCAGATATCCGCAGCTACTGAAGGGAACAATCAGATGTCCGACCACCTGAAATTGACACGGGAAGAACTTTACAGCCTGGTCTGGGCCAAACCCATGACAGAAGTGGGACAGGATTTCCAAATATCCGACCGGGCAATGGCGAAAATTTGCGCCAGAAAACAGGTACCAGTTCCGCCTCGCGGATATTGGGCTAAGAAAAATGCAGGCAAGAGCGTACTGAGGTCTCCTCTCCCCGAGTTTGTCGTGAAACCTCCGAAAGAAAGGAAAGGCGTACTCACGCCGGAACGACAAACGCCAGAGAAGCGAAAATTCACCAGCGTGTTTGAAGAACGAAACCAGACGATCAAGAAAGCGATCAAAGAATTTCGTAAGCCTCTTTCGGAAGCGCTTGACTACACAGTGCGCATCGAGGAATGGCGATGCGATTACAGCTTCGGCCTCAATCCCTCCTATAATCCCTTGCACCGAGATAACGGGATATCGTACTTGTACGACGAGCCTTATAGCGAGAATCGGGATTTAGTTTTGAGCGGTGTTTTCCTGGAACCCGCAAAGTTAAGACAGAAGAAATTTCAGGCTCGGCTCGTCCGGCAAGATCACCTCGACAAGAAGACTATCGGAGAACATCTGCGGCGGTACGAGGAATCGCCGCCGAAGTCGGTCGGAGGTTTTTCAAAGCTAAACCTCTCCATAGTGGCTTTTCTGGCTATTCCGGATGATGCGTTTGCGTTGATCCTGCAAAATGCAGCGGCTCATAAGATCAATTTCATGACCCTTCGGGGCCAAAAGCTGCGATACGGGCACGGAGATATCTACGGTTATTCCCTCCAGGAACAGCAAGAGGAGCAATGGTAGGCCCGTTTAAGTGTTGGAGAAGACTTGATCTAACCCTCTGATCTTTGGCAGAATTGCATCAAGGGTAATGGTGCGCATTGCGATTCAGAGTCTCCCCAACTCTTCGCGTCGCTACCGGATTGCTCCTGGCTGTCCTGTTGGGTGTTGTTGGATATCACGTCCTCCAATGGAGGATTCCGGGCTCCTCAGAGGCGTTGCTGGAACAAGCCGACGAGAAGTCGTGGGTCAACAACTGGATCGCAGCAGAACCCCTATACCGACAAGCAGAACTTGGATTCATTCGGAAGAATGAGCCGTCGAAGGCTCTGTATGCGCATGTCAGCGAAATTCCCGCCCAGAGTGAATCGTCGATTAGTGTTCCGGCCCAGCTTGCCGAACTGACGGCGGATCTTTCTCTGCCGCAAGCCCAGGACCCTGAGACAAGACTTCGCATCCTGACGATTCTTGGGATGCTGGAAGTGAATTACGACTCCGCGATGGTGGTCTGCCCGATCTTTTGTACC
>DCFV01000132.1 GCA_002314435.1 Acidobacteriaceae bacterium UBA1795
GCCAGCGTTGTGCCGATCGAAAGATACGCGCCCACCGCGAACGACAGCGAACGAATCCCCAGCAGTTCCACCGCCACCACCAGGAAGACGCCCAGCATCACCAGGCCCCAAGGCAGCTTGCGGCTCAGGATGCCGTTGATCACCGTGGCCATCAGCCGCGCCTGCGGGGCCGCAGCCTTCTCACTGCCGATGCCTTGGATCCACTGCACCTCGATGCGTCCAGTTTCGCGCGAGTAGAGGTACTTGCCATCGGCCAGCTCCGGCGAGCCCAATGCGTTCAGTATTACGTATTCGCTCTTGTGGTGTACGGCGGAAGCATTGTTCGCGCCCAGTACAGGAAACTGTTCAGGCAGTCGCTTCGCATCGTCCTGCACGGCCACGCCCGCATGCGGCGCGTTCATATTCCAGGGCTGGCTGGCTGCGCGGAACTGCTGCAGCCCCGTATTCATCAGGTTCAGCGTAAAGCCGATCGCGACTGTCGAAACCACCACACCGATCATCAGCGCAATCTGCTGTAGCCGCGGCGTTGAACCGACAATGTAGCCCGTCTTCAGATCTTGCGATGTGTCGCCTGCGTTGGCCGAGGCAATGCACACTACGCCGCCGATCGTGATGGCCAGCGCGCCGAAGGCCGGCGTTGTCCACCCCTTTACCAGGAAGATGGCCGACGTTGCCATCAGCGTGGCAATCGTCATCCCGGAGATGGGGTTCGCCGAGCTGCCGATCAGGCCCACGATACGCGAGCTGACCGTGACAAACAGAAACCCGAAGAAGACCACCAGCAGCGACGCCGCAAGGTTGGCCCATGCGCCCACAAACGCGCCCGGCACCGGTTTGAACTCGAGGAAGATGAACATGCAGGCCACCAGCAGCAACGAGCCCAGCACCACCACTCCCATCGAGAGGTCGTCTTCAGTGCGCACCACCTTGGCCGCGCTTGCCTTGCCCTTGCCCAGGTTGCGTATGCCCGAGCCTAGTGCACTCAGAATTGTTGGCATCGTCTTCAGCAGTGCGATCAACCCTGCCGCCGCCACCGCGCCCGCGCCCATGGGACGTATATAGGTGGACCACAGCTGGCTTGGCCCCATCTGCGCAATCGGAATCGTGCCCGGATAGATCGGATGCGGCAGGTCCTTGCCGAAGAAGTAGATCAGCGGCATCAGCACCAGCCACGAGAACACGCCTCCGGCAAAGATCACACCCGCCACACGTGGCCCGATGATGTAGCCCACGCCCAGGTACTCCGGTGTTGCATCGGCCTTGATGGCCGAGCCCTTCATAATGTGCTGCACTCCAAAGTCCGGCTGAAACTCCGGCGTGCCTGGCCATGCGCGAAAGATATTCTCATTCTGGAAGAGCGTGTACACGCTGCCCAGGCCGAGCCCGAAGAAGACGCGGCTCGCCAGTGATCCGCCCCGCTCGCCCGCCATCAGCACATCTGCGCAGGCCGTGCCCTCGGGATAGGTCAAATTGCCATGCTCTTCAACGATGAGCTGCCGCCGGAGCGGGATCATGAACAGCACGCCCAGCCAGCCGCCGATCAGCGCCAGAATAAAGATGCGCGAGTACTCAAGGTCGAAGCCGAGGAAGATCAGCGCAGGCAGCGTGAAGATCACGCCCGCGGCAATCGACTGGCCCGCATTGCCCGTCGTTTGCACAATGTTGTTTTCGAGAATCGACGCCTTGCCCAGCACGCGCAGGATGCTGATCGAAAGCACCGCGATGGGAATCGACGCAGCTACCGTGAGCCCGGCGCGCAGGCCCACATACACCGTCACAGCGCCAAAGATGATGCCGAAGATCGAACCCAGCAGAATGGCGCGGAAAGTGAACTCGGGTCGGTTCTCACTGGACGGGACAAAAGGTTGAAATTCAGGCACGAAACAGCCTCCACAAGGCAGAAACAGCAAAATACCGGAAAATCCGTGAAAATGGAGTTTAGCAGCGCGCGCGGCCTTTCTCCCAGTGCGCTGCGCATAGCGCTCGAAACCCAGGCTCTCGGCATGGCCCCCGGCCTCTCCAGCCTCGTGATGTACATCGGTTCCTCTGACACGGCCATCATCAGCGCCATGACCACCCACAGCCCGCTGCCTACCACCATCGGCTGCTCCTGGGGCTGGACGCCGGTCGATCCCTCGACCCTCGATCCATATTTCCAGAAGATGGCCGCGCAGGGGCAGAACTTCTTTGCCGCTTCCGGCGGCAGCTCTACTTGGACCACCTCAAACTATGCCTGGCCCGCCGACGATGCCTACGTCGTCTCCGTCGGCGGCACCGATCTCGTCACCGCGAGTGCGGGCGGCCCCTGGGCATCTGAAACCGCTTGGGCTAGTTCTGGCGGCGGCATATCACCCGACAGCATTGCCATTCCGGCGTGGCAGCAGCTTTCGGGCGTGATTAACTCCAGCAACAAGGGCTCGACCACCCTTCGCAACGGACCCGACGTTTCCGCCAACGACAACTACACCTTCTACGTTTGCGCGGACCAGACCACCTGCACTGCGAACAGTAACGGCGGCACAAGCTTCGCCGCACCCATGTGGGCGGGCTACATCGCTCTTGTCAACCAGCAGTTGGTCTCAAACGGGCAACCGCGGCTTGGGTTCCTGAACCCCACCATCTACGCGCAGAATGTGACCTCGTCCTACGCAAGCGACTTCCACGACATCACCAGCGGCACCTCCGGCAGCTACTCCGCTGTCACCGGCTACGACCTCGTCACCGGCTGGGGCAGCCCCAACGCCGGACTGCTTACTGCGCTCACTGGTTCCGGCTCGACATCTTCGGGCTTCAGCCTGTCTGCGTCGCCCACATTGATTTCCATTGCGCCGGGCAACCAGGGAAGCGTCACCATCAACAGTGCCATCACCTCCGGCTCCAGCGTCTCGGTGGCTCTCAGCGCCACCGGCATGCCCTCGGGCGTAACCACCTCCTTCAGCCCGTCCTTCATCAATTCGGGCTCGTCGTCCACCCTCACTTTCACGGTCGGCTCCGCTGCTGCGCCTGGCACATACAACATCACCGTCACCGGTACCGCAGGCAGCACTGTGCAGACAACCACGGTTTCCCTCACGGTCACCGGCACCACGGCCGGTTTCTCGGTCAGCGCTTCGCCCACGGCGCTCAGCGTGGCGCGCAGCACCTCCGGCAAGGTCACTGTCACCACCGCTGTCACAGGCGGATTCAGCTCGTCGATTGCGCTGTCTGCCTCCGGTCAGGGCAGCGGAACCACCATTAGTTTCAGCCAGTCGTCGATCACCGGCGCAGGCAGCTCCACCATGACCATCACAGCCAGCCGCACAGCCTCTTTGGGAACACGCACCGTCACCATCTCCGGCAAGAGCGGCTCCACTACCCACACCGCAACCATCAGCCTGACAATCACGCATTGATGCGCGCGTCGTAGGGCACTGCCAAAGGCCCGGACCGCAAGGTCCGGGCCTGTTTTGTGAGCGTTCCTCTGTTGAGGAAATCGTGTGACTGCAGCACTCCTCTCTTGGCGAAACCCACCCTCAACGCGTAGGGTAAGGGCATTCAGCACCTGCAGTTTTTGGAGCCTTTTCCTAACATGACCAATCCGTCCCTTGCGCCTTCTCCCGTTCAGCGCTTCCTTTCTCTTGACGTGGTTCGCGGCATCACCATTGCCTTCATGATCATGGTCAACAACAACGGCGGTTCGGGCTCCTGGCACTTTATGAATCACGCCGTGTGGAACGGACTCACACCCACTGATCTCGTCTTCCCCACCTTTGTCTTCGTCGTCGGCGTCTCCGTCGTGTTCGCGTTTGAGGCACGGCTGGCCAAAGGCGCCACGCGCGCCGCTCTTGCGCTGCACACGGTGCAACGAGCCGCCGTACTGTTCGTTCTCGGTCTCATCGTCAACGGATTTCCGTTCTTCGCGCTGGCTCACTTCCGCGTCTACGGCGTGCTGCAGCGCATCGCCGTCGCCTATCTCGTCGTCAGCCTCCTTTATCTTTGGGACCGCCGCGCCTGGACCAAGGCTGTCGCGCTCGTCGCTGCGCTCGTTGGCTACTGGGCACTGCTTCGCTTTGTCCCGATACCCGGTATCGGTACGCCGGGACGCGACGTGCCCTTCATGGACATGACCCGCAATCTCGTCTCCTGGATCGATCGTTGCGTCTTCCCCAACCATCTCTATCTCGGTTGGGCTGACCACAACACGCGCGATCCCGAAGGCCTGCTCAGTGATCTGCCCGCCGTCGGCACCGCGCTCATGGGCGTACTCACCGGACTTTGGCTGCGTTCGCGCAAGTCAGTCCCCGTCAAGGCAGCAGGCCTGGCTGCGGCATCGCTCACCAGTCTTGCGATCGGCTATCTCTGGTCGCTAGAATTTCCCCTGAACAAGAACATGTGGACCAGCTCCTTCGTGCTGGTCGCTAGCGGCTATTCTCTCGCCGTGCTAACTCTTGCCTTCTGGGCCGTGGAGCAGCAGGGCTGGCGCAAGGGCTGGACTTATCCCTGGCTCGTCTTCGGTTCCAATGCCATCGGGGCTTATATGTTCAGTGAACTGGTGCCCGGCATCCTCGGGAACATCCACGTCATCTCCGACGGGAAGAGCGTGGATCTGAGCAGCTTCGCTTTCTCCCACGTCTTTGCCCACATCCCCGACCCGGGCTGGTCCGCCTTTGGCTGGTCCTTCTGCTTCACTGCCTTCTGCTTTATTCCGGTTTGGATCCTTTACCGCAAGAAGATCTTCCTCAAGGTGTAGTGACGACTGGTTGGTACCTTCGTTTCCTTGCCTGCGGATATCGAGGGACGGCCAGTTGCGTCTCTGCATCAACTGATGCACAATCGTCGCCTGAATTTGCGTTGGACCGCGATGTTGTTCCTCAGTGGAGGCAGACATGGGTCGAGCGTCAGGTCTTTCCTCGTTGCGCGTTGTTGGTTCGCCGGTGCGCCAGCCGGGCAGTTGTGCCTTGGAACTGAGCGAAGTGCTTGTTGGCTACGGGCTCATCCTTGCGGTGATCTGGACGCCGCGGCCGCAGCAGCGATGGTGGTTCGCCGCCGCGGTCGTCTGGTTCGTGCTCTCCACAATCTGGTCGTTCCCGGGGTTCAAGGCGATCGGCCTTTGTGCCGCCGGATTCCTGCGTTCCCTCTGGGTCGTAGCAGGAGCGGTACTGATTGGCTCCGTTGCGGTGGCCCTTGCCGGAAACCTGCGTACCTTGCATCATCCCGCAGGGCCAGTGCAATGGGTTGGGAGCTTTGGCGGCTACGTCATCTGGGCGCTGTTTCAGCAACTCCTGTTGCAGGGCTACTTTCTCCTGCGCCTCGTGCGGGTTTTGTCCAGCGAAAACTGGGCCGCCGTAGCAGCGGCGTCTCTATTTGCTGTGGCGCACCTGCCGAACCCGATTCTCACGCCTGTCACCTTGCTCTGGGGATTGGTTGCCTGTTTCGTGTTCCTTCGCGGTGCGAACATCTGGCCGTTGGCCGTGGCACATGCCATCTTCGGCATCTGCCTGTCTGTCACCGTGCCAGGCCCGGTGATGCACAATATGCGCGTCGGCCTCGGCTACTACACTTACCGGCCGCCCAGAGGGCTTCATCTGAGCCAGAGCGACCACAGCGCGTCTACTGTTGCATGGGTGATCGACGACGCACCCACGCGGCGCCGCCCGCGCCAGGCTCTGCCGTAAAAGATGCCTGCCAGCGCTGCCATCACGACGTAGCGCCAGTTGAAGTTCGTCGTGCGCTTGTTCCAGTGTGCCAGCCCAAAGAGCGTCGCGGTCAGCATCAGTGCGCCTGTGCGGCCCAGGCGGCGCTCCAGCAGGTTCTGCAACCATCCGCGAAAAAACAGCTCTTCGGGAATAGCGATGAACACGAAGGTGAAAACAAACGCAGCGACGGCGCGCAGCGGATTGGGCCAATGCGCGTGCAGGTGAAGGAAGCCCAGCCAGAGCCCCAGCGGCAGGGCGATCAACGCGTAGAGAAGAAATTCGCGCAGGCCCGTGCTCACGTCGTGCATCGTGAGCCGCAAATCGAATCCCACACCGTCCAGTTGACGCACCGCAAGGAATCCGTAGATTCCCACATCCAGCAGCACAATCTTTCCCAGCGCAGCCAGTCCGGGTGCCCATGCGGGCTCAAACCAGCGCAGATCTACGGCGACGCCCAGCACGGCCAGAACTACAAAGTCGCGCCAATTGCCGCGTAGAGTGCGATCCGCAACCCGCGCATCTGCCAGCAGCAGGGCCACTGAAACCGGGAGCAGCGCATACAGCGCCAACCATCCCCAATGAAACACGCCGAACGCACTCGCCGCCAGTGCATACGGCACGCAAAGCAGCGCCGGGAGCACGATCTGCACAGCTTTAGGTAAAGCCCGCGTCAGTGCTGAAAACCGCTCCGGCCAAAAGGCTGCGAAACCTACCGGCAGCAGCGCCAGAAGCGTGGCCAGCACCACCTCTGGTCGCATAAGAAAATGCAGGTTCATGGCGCCAGCTCAGGCGGCAGGCCGCGGCTTCACCGGCCGCGCCAGCCACGTCACCAGCAGTGCGAACAATAGTCCGCCGACTGTGAACTTCAGCGCCACCGGCGCATGCGACGGTGAAAAGAACCCTTCCAGAATCCCCGCCACTGCCAGCATCGGAATCACGCCCGAAATCAACCGCGACGCTTCCATGCCGCCCTGTGCCACCGAGTCTTTCCACCCCAGTGCACCTGGGAAGAGCATCGCGTAGCCCAGCCGGAAGCCTGCTCCACCCGCGATCAGAATTGCTGGCAGCTCCAGCGCGCCATGCGGCGCAACAAAGCTCCACAGCGCCACCGACATGCCGTACTGGTGACACGCCGCACCAATCACACCCAGCATCATTCCGTTCACATAAAGATAGAAGAACGTGCCCACGCCGAAAACAATTCCGCTGGCGAAGGTCACAAAGCTGACGGTGAGGTTGTTTGTCATGATGTAGCTTGACGCCATCGGCGCCACGCTCACCACCGACTCGGTCCACATCTGGTGCCGCTCCATTGTCGCAATCATTCGCGGCCCAACAAAATGACGCATGAACTCCGGTCGCGCATTCGTCACCGCTGCTCCCACCACGCCCCACGCTACCGATACCAGCACTGAGGTCAGCACAAACTTCCACTGTCTCTGAAACACCGCAGGGTACTCGTCGCGCAAAAACAGGAACAGTGTCTTCAGATTCGTCTTGCGGCCGGAATAAATGATATGGTGAGCGCGAGCCAGCAGTTGATTTACGTGCTCGGCATAGGTCCGTGCCGTCGCATCCTGGCGTAGCACGGAGAGGTCCGCGGCCACCTGCCGGTAGAGCAACGCCAGCTCCTGCAACTCCGCGCGCGAAAGCTGACCCAGGCCGCTCTGGTTCGACTGCGCCAGCAGCGCCGCCAGCCGGTCCCAATGGGGCCGTCGCCGGGCAATCCACAAATTGGAGAGAATCTGGGGCATGGACCGGAATTCAGATCAGCTTAGCATCGACACACCCGAACTGGTCGCCATCCAGATGCCTCTTGCCGGCATCGGTAGCCGCTTCATCGCCATCCTCATCGATACGCTGATATGGGGCGCTGGACTCGTCGTGCTCGGTCTGGCGCTGTGGGCCTTCCAGCCTGCGCTGCGCGCCTTCTCCACGCTGTCGTACCAGTGGGCCGTGGCGTTGTTTACCTTCGCCCTCTTCCTGCTGAACTGGGGCTACTTCACGCTGTTCGAGGCCTTCGCCAACGGCCGTACCCCGGGCAAGCGCATCGCGCGCATCCGCGTGATCCAGCGCTCCGGCCGCGCCATCGGACTCTTCGAGTCCATGGCCCGCAACTTTATCCGCTATATCGACCAGATCCCGTTCTTCTATGCAGTCGGCGTCATCTGCATGTTCGTTACCCGCCAGCACCAGCGTCTCGGCGACCTGGCCGCCGGTACTCTTGTGGTTTGCGACCGCGAACAAGAGAGCCCCCTCTGGGGCGAGACCGGCGCCCGCACCTTCACAGCGCCTTCCTTTGCCCCGGCCGCTTCGCTACCTGAGCCGCAGGACACCGTGGTCCTTCCCTCAGCCGGCATTGCCCGCCTCACCCCCGCTGACCTCGAAGTTCTGGAAAGCTTTTTCTCCCGCCGGCTCGATCTGCCGCTCGAAACCCGCCGTCAGCTCGGCCAGCGCATCGCTGGCGCCCTTCAGGCCAAATCCGGCCTCGAAGTACCACCCGACGTCAGTGTCGAAACCTTCCTTGAGGCCGCCGCTCGTCAGCTGCGCGACCTCGCCCGTCTGCGCTAGACGACTTTCCCGTAATCTTCGCCTGCTTCGAGGGAACTCCGGCAGATCCTTGCTCAATCACGAGTTAGCGGAAACACCATGCCGGCCAGACTGTCCATCCAGGCTCCGCCTGTAGATTGCACTGACGTTTTCCTTGACAACGGTCAATTCCGCGTCATTTAATGGCTCCCGGCTTCGTGACAGGGGCCGGTTTGCGCAACGAGGTAAATCGTTAGTCTTGTCGTACTGAAACGTTTAACCGTGAGAATTCTAAATTGCGTATTTCCGGTGTAAGACGTCTTCCATTCATTGGAGAAAACCCAGTTCGAAACCGCCTTTTCGGGCCTGCAGCACAGCCCTCGAACAGGAGAAATTGAGCATGGTGCTGCACCGGCGTTCTGAGGAGCACGTCGGTTCAACTTGGAGCGCAGCAAACCCCGCAACCCGGCAGATTCGACGCCGGCGAACCGCCCCGAAGCTCAATGGCGGCATTCGATGAAGACGGGAAGGTAAATCAGGGAGTCACCAAGTAAAGGGATTTTCTTCTTGACATTCCTTGATTCACGCGCATTAAATGGCTCGGTCGCAAGGCAGGACCAGCTGGAAAATCGATGTACGAGCGCATTTCCGGTTCCGGCACTACCGCAGCTGTCATGTTACCCCGCATCAGCGGTGCGGCAGACGGCTGTTTGTGTTCCCGGCGGCATCAGGCCCTACCACAGGGCGCATCTGGGCGGAATCAGTTTGATTGCGAGCGTTGCACCGGTTTTCAAGTGCGTCACTTCCAGCTTCATGTCCCACAGACGGGGAGCGACAGCAACAACAAAACAAGAAAGACTTTTCAAAAGGAAGGTCACATGAGACAAGCGAAATACAGGTTCCTTCTGTTGCCCTTGATCTTCGTGCTGGCAAGCGTGGCAGCACTCGCGCAGGCCAACGCGGATCTCACGGGCATCGTTACGGACCAGACAGGTGCAGTGGTTCCCGATGCAAAGATCGTGATCACTGATCCGGCGACTGGGAATACCAAGTCAACCGTCACAGGTGCGACCGGTCTGTACAACATCTCCGGTCTGAACCCTGCCAACTACAACATGAAGATCACAGCCAAGGGCTTCCAGAGCTTTGCGCAAACCGGTATCGTGGTGAACGTCTCCTCGACCGTGCGCGTAGACGTGAAGCTCACTGTCGGCGCCGAGTCGCAGACAGTCACCGTCGAGGCCGACGCACTCGCTGTGCAGGCTGACTCCAACGTTGTCAGCTCCCTTATCAGTTCCGAGCAGATCAGCCAGATCGCGACGGAAAACCGCAACTTCGCCGCCCTCGCGGCACTGGGTCTGGGCGTCAGCTCGGCCCTGCCTGACAGCAACACGCCGACCTCCGTGGCGGCCAACTTCACCATCAGCGTCAACGGTCTTCGTCAGAGCCACAACATCTGGCTCATCGACGGTGGTGAGGCCGATGACCGCGGCGGCGCCGGCGGCATGGACATCATGCCCTCTCAGGATGCGATCGCCGAGTTCACGATGATGACCTCGAACTATCCTCCGGACTATGGCATTTCTTCGGGCGCGACGATGAGCCTTTCGCTCAAGAGCGGCACGCAGAAGCTCCACGGCACGCTGTGGGAGTTTAACCGTACGCCGGCTTATAACGCCAAGGAAC
>DCFV01000220.1 GCA_002314435.1 Acidobacteriaceae bacterium UBA1795
TTTGCCGTGCTGCTTCCAGTGATGAGTGTGGGTGTGATGGGCGACCAGCGCACCTATGCCTACACCGCCGCCGTGCGCGCGGTGCACTCGGAAGACGGCATGACCGCCGACTGGGCACCTCTGCCGCATGAGGTGCTGAAGCGCATCTCCAGCCGCATTGTGAACGAGGTACGCGGCATCAACCGCGTAGTTTACGACATCACGAGCAAGCCGCCGGGCACCATCGAGTGGGAGTGATTTGCCATCAGGGCAGCCGCGCCTACGGCGCCATTGGTGTTGAGGCGCGAGGCTGAAGTCCGAGGGAGAGTATGCGGCGGGGAGAGATCCCCGCCGTTTTGCTTTTAGTCGTCGAGCGTGTCGTCGCCTTCGAGCAGGATGGGTGTGCCCTGGTGGTAGAGAATGCGCCAGCCGTTGGCGGTCTTTTCCCAGATGGTTACGCGACGGGTGCGCCGTCCGGCCTGGTCGAGCAGATAGGTGAGCAGGTAAGTGGCGGGGCCGAGCGCGCGCACGGCAAAGCCGGAGGCCTTCCAGCCGGCGGCGGCGGCGCGCCAGGCGGACGAGGGTGGAGAGTCTGTGCGCTGCAGACTGCACTCCACGCAAGCAGGGCAGCAAACAGTGAAGGACCGATCTTGCAGCGCACGGAGGATGGCATCGGAAAGAACCCCCCTCGGAACCAGCGAGTGTTGTCTAAGACGATGCGTGCGCCAAAACGAAAGCGCGGTAACTCACTCCCGAGCCTTCAATGGACGCAACAATGCGATTTCTTTGGTGAGTGCTTCCAGGCGGTCTACCAGCTCTTTGTGGCGCTTGTCGGCGATGGAGGGGTCGAACGGCTCAATGTAGAAGGTCCCGTTTGGTTCCAACTCGCAGCGCTTTACGTCGTGTAGGTGCTCGAAGCCCTGGCGGTGAATAACCTCGATGAGTTCGGCGTGGGTCAGCGACTCGCGCTCGATGGCTTTGCGGTCGATTTGCCCGTCGCGAATGAGCACGGCGGCGCGACCTTCGAGCATGCGTGTGAGCCGCGGCGAGCGGAACAGCACGCGCACGACGATCCAGTTGATGCCGAGCAGTCCCACTGCTCCGATGACGCCGCCAGTTACCGAGTTGTCGTCGCCGATGATGGCGTTCTGCACCGTGTTCGATAAGGACAGCAGAACGACCAGATCAAACGGATTCAGCTGGGCCAGTTCGCGCTTGCCGAAGAGGCGGAGCAGCAGAACCAGCACGAGGTAGACAATGACGGGGCGGAGCAGCTTCTCGGCAAACGGAAGCGGCAGTTGAAACATATGCTCGAGCATCGGCGCAATCACCATGCCCCGAGGATAACGGCTTCAGCGCTTCTTCTCCAGCCGGATGATGGACGGACGGCGCTACTTCGCACCGGCCAGCGCGTAGTCCTTGTACTCGGAGGTGAACAGCGTGCAGCGCGTGGAGTAGCGGGCCGCGCCGGAGTCGCCGTTAGGCACTACCTCGGTGTTGACATAGCTCTTTGCGGGCACGACGAGGGTGCGGCCGCCAATGCTCATCGGAGCGTAATCCACGCGCAGGTTTTGGCGGTGCACCACGTCGGTTGGCTTCAACTCAGCCTCGACGATCATGCGCACCACGATGCCGCTGTCGGGGTCCACGAAAAGTTCACCGTGATAGGGCGTGGTGGCTTTGAAGTTATGCCAATTGGTGCTGGTCTGGAAGTTGCCGGACGCTCCCCCGCCGGATGCGCCTCCGCCCAGCGTGGCCGCTGTGGTGGAGGTGTAGAAGTTGGCTACGCCGGTCTGCTTCACGTCGGGGAAACAACAGATGTTGACAGACAGGCGTGACTTTTTGGCCGGTACGCTGAAGGCGAAGACTGCCGTCGGCTTGCCGTAGATGCGCTCCCAGCGCAGCCATACCAGCGTGCCGGCCGCCTGGGCCTCGCGCCACACAGTTCCCAGGCTGGGGTCCGGCTCCTGGATTGCGATCATCTTGTTTGCGCCCCAGGCGGTCTTCGTCTTCTCCGCTGGCAGCCGCTCGGCTCCGCGGAGGCTCGCAACCTGGGCTTCAGTGGAGTTGATGTAGTGGACGTACGCCGCGGGGTCAGAGAAGGCGGTGCCAGTGACCACGTCGCGCGCGCCACCTTGCAAGCCGGAGCTCGCGGCCAAGGCTTCCATGTTGTCCTGGAAGCGCAAAGTAGTCTTGGTCGCCGTGAGCGAGGGCAACTTTTCATAGGTTTGGGTCAAGTAGGCGGCGGTCTTGTCCAGAATGGCTTTCTGCCCGGCCGCGTCCGGGGCAGGGTTTGTGGGCAGGTCCGTCTCGGGCGGAATCAGGTCCGCGCTGCGCGCCTCGAGCACGTAGATCTGCTCGGTGGAGAGCGGCCCAGGCACATAGCTGACCAGGCTGTTCATGGTACTGCGGGTCAGCTCCTGGTTCAGCTCCACTTGCTTGAGTGCCTGGGCCACCTCCGTGTCTGACTTCTTCTGCTGCGCCATGGAGCGCAACATGTCTTCCAACTGGCCCACGGTAATGGCTCGTGCGCCCCAAGCCGGCGCTGTGAGCGCCAGCAGAATCCAACCCAGCCGTTTCATTGCCCTTTTCCCCGCTTGTCGCGCGGCGTGCCGCAGTTCGGCCGCCGCGCTTGGTTGAGCGTCTTACTTGGCGCCTGATGTGTAGTTCTTGTACTCGGAGGTGAATAGCGTCCGCCGCGTGGAGTAGGCGCCAGCCAGGCCGGAGTCCCCGTTTGGTACCACCTCGGTATTCACCACAGTGCGCATGGGCACCACGAGCGGCTTGCCGTCCACGGTCGCCGGGCCGTAGTCGACGCGCGTATCTACCTGGTGGACTACTTCAGAGGACTTCAGCTCTGCCTGCGTGATCATCCGGACTACGATGCCGGTCTCGGGGTTGATAAACAGCTCGCCGTGATAGGGAACCGATACCTTGTAGTTGTGCCAGCTGGTGGCCGTCTGAAAGTTTCCCTTGGCGCCGCCCGGCCCTCCCGGCGACCCGCCCGGTGTTGCCCCGCTTGCAGAGGTGAACTGCGCCTTTCCAGCCTGCTCCACATCGGGGAAGCAACACACGTTCACTGCCATGTGCGCCTTTTTCTTCGGCACGCTGAATGTGAACACGGCGGTCTGCTTGCCGTTCACCGACTCCCAGCGGAGCCACTTGATGTCGCCCACCGCCTGTGCCTCCTGGAAGACCGTGCCGAGGCTCGGGTCGGGCTCCTGCAACGCTATCATGCGATTGGAGCCCCATGGCGTCTTGTCCTTCTCTGAAGGCAATTTTTCGACGCCGTGCTCGCTGGTGACCTGCGCTTCAGTTGAGTTGATGTAGTGAATGAACTGGAAGGGGCTCACAATGGCTGGGCCGACCGATAGATCCTTGCCCCCGCCCACCAGTCCGGAGCTAGGCGCGGCGGCTTCCACGTTGTCCTGGAAGCGAATGGTGGTTTTGGTGGCCGTGAGCGCGGGCAGCTGCGTGTAAGTTTTGCTCACGTAGTCAGCGGCCTTATCGAGGAGGGCTTTCTGCGCGGCAGCGTCTGGTGCGGCAGCCGTGGGAAGATCACTTGCCGGCGGCGGAAGCTGGGCACTGCGCGCTTCCAGCACGTAAACCTGTTCTGTGGAGAGCGGTCCGGGCACAAAGCTCACCAGGCTGTTCATCGTGACGTGAGTCAGCTGTTCGCTCAGTTCCAACTGCTTGAGCGCGGCAGCGACGTCGGCGTCGTTCTTGCTTTGTTTTTGCATGTCTTCGAGCGTGGTCTTCAACTCGGCTACGGTGATCTTCTTTGCGCCCCACGCGGGCAAAGCCGCCACCAGCACTATTGCAATCCATCCCAACCGCTTCATGCCATCGTCTCCCTTTTACTCTTGCGGCGGCCTTGGCCCCCGCATTTCTTCTGGCTCGGCTTAGGGCCGAGCACCATGCAGCGCACCCTGGGGAATCGTGACCGACCCCATCCGCCCCGAATTCTCATCCACCACCACCACGCGCAGAGACGCTGTCTGCGGACGCAGTGGAACAACACGCTCAAACGGCACGCCGCCTGCCATGAGCCGCTCGAATGTCTTTGGACGCAGGCGCAGGCCCAGCGTCTGGCCTTCCACGTGCGCATGCAGCCCTGTGTCGTCGCGCTGGATGAAGAAGATATCCAGTTTGTTCATCCAGCGGCCGGCCTGCTGCTCCATCTCCAGATCACGCGCGGAGATTGCGAGGGTGACATCCACGCTGCTGCCCTGCGCAGAGGCGGTGGCGGTTAGCGCGATTTCGCTCACGTCGCGCGGCCGCCAAACGGCCTGACGGAAGCGCTCGCCGAGTGTTGCCGGTTCCTTCTCGAAGATGTAACCGGTGCGGTAACGCAGCGTCAGGTCGCGGCGCTTCGCAGGCTTAACCGTGATTGCGTGATACTGGCCGTCGGCTGGGCCCGCGGGGGCAAAGCTCAGCAGGAAGGTTGCGTGGCCGTCGGCCACAATCGTGTTGAGCTGTCCGGCCAGATCGCCGGAGCGGCGAATGACGCGCCCTCCTGTAGCCGCGGCCACATCGCGTACCGAGCCCTGTACCGGATGCAGGTCCTGACTCATCGCCGCGCTGATGCGGCCCGCGGAAGAGTTTCTGGCGGCCGGTTCACTGCCGGGGAGGCTCGCGACGTCGGCTGCTGCCTGGGTCAGCTCAACGTTGCGATGCTGCAGATCGGCGGTAATCGTGCCGCTCTCGAGCTGCGATACATCGAACGGATACACCGCAGCGTGGGCTTCGTTCATTGCTTCCTGCGCGCGCATTGCGGAGTTGCGCATATCTGTCGGGCTTTTCTCGATGCCCACTTTCTGGTCTGTCCAATCGGCCAGCACGTTGTCGCTGGACACCCAAACCAGCTTCTTGGGCCCTGGTAGCGCGGCCAGATGCCGGGCCACCTGCGCCAGTACAACGAACGAGGCGCGCGTCGGGTCGTCGCCCATGGTCATCAACTGCGGGTCGATGGGCTGGTCGGCATCCGGCACCTCAGTGTGGTTGCCATTGACCGAGTTCAGGTCGGCTACGTTGTGTACCTCATCGAAGTGCTGCCGGTTGCGGGTTTCCGCATCCTGCGCCTCGGCCACCGACTGCGCCGACGGCATGAACTTCTCCATGCGCGCGATCAATGCCGCGTGATCTGTAGTGGCCTCGGTGAGCACGCGGAAGCCAAGGTTGTTCATGGAGTAGAGGCCCACATGCTCGCCCGGCTTGAGGGAGTGGAGAAAACGCAGCACCTCTCCGCGCGCGTAGCTCATGTCGGTCCAGCCAATGTGGCCTTCGTCGATCAGCAGGACGGTCGATCCGGCGCTGACGGATGGGGTGGGCGAGACGCTGGGCGCAGGTTCTGGAGCGCGATTGGAGAAAGTCTGCTCCACAGGTTCGGCCGGGGGCGTGGGCGGCGTTGGAGCCGCTGGGCTCTCCGGTGCGCTCTCGGCCAACCCGAAGGAGCGAATCTCCTGGCGCTTCCCGTTGTCGTAGACCTCGAGGTCGCCCGCCTGCAGATCCGTTACCGGGTGGCCTTTCTTGTCATAGGCCACCAGACCCACATCCACAAGACGGGAAGTCACCTTGAGAGAGAAGGTGTCGTTGCGAGGTTGATCGGGCACGCCTGCTGCCGCGGTCATGCTGATCTCGGGAATGACCGGCTCGGCTGGCGGGAGAGGCGCAGCCGCGGTGATGGGGGTAGGCTCCGCCGGGTCAGGGTTCGGGCTGGAACTTGGAGCAGGCGCGGGGTTGCTCGCGGCCGGGGGCGACATGGCGTCTGGCAGCTCCGGATTTGCGGCAGGTGCGGGCGCTGCGGCTTCAGCGTCGGAAGTGACTGCCAGGATGCGCACGGTCGAGCCGAGCCGGTGGTAATCCGAAAAGCGCGTTTCGTTCAGGAGCAACGTAGTGGAGGAGGCGGTCTGCACCGGGGAAAGCCTCCAGTTCGGGTTGTCGCTTCCGGCGTGGCTGGCATGCTCCACAGAGAGGGCGAGGCTGCGCATCGGGCAGATGAACTGCCGCTCGCCGATGGCTACCGGAGCGTACTCAATGACTGTGGCGGCGCGCAGCAGGGGATCGCCGTTGCTGAGGTTGGCCTCGATGGTGAGTCGCAGCACCGCACCTGTGGCCGGGTCGATGGCGATGGTCCCGTGATAGCCGGGCGTTTCGTGAAAGGTGTGAGCTTCCGCCACAGTGCGCACGTTGACGGAGGTGCCTTGGGAGCGACGGCTGCCGCCCACCTGGACCCGGCTCGCCGGGTTGTCCACGCAGCAGTAGGAAACGCCGTAATGTGAGGCGACGCGCGGCACCTGATAGCGAAACACCGCGGCGAACCCGCCAGGTGTCTGCTCCCAGTGGCTGAAGGTGACGGGCTGGCCAGCCATGTCGGCCAGCACTACGGACAGAGCCGGGCCGAACTCGCCCCAGCTATGCAGGCCCACCTCTTCTGCGGCTTTTGCGGCAGGTTTGCCACCGGGGGCTGCGTCCTCCACTTCGCGCCCGGCGCGGAAGGTGACCTGACGGGTAGAGGCGCCTACCTTGTGGAGGCCGAGGCGCACCGGCCACTCGCCCTGCCGGATCGCCTGGGGTGTGTCGTCAAAGCGGGTGGTTGTCCGCGTTACGAAGAAATTCGGGAGCAGGCCCCAGTTGGCCACCGCATAGCCGCGCGCTGCATCCAGCACGCGCTGCTGCTCGGCTGCGTCGGGGGGCGCAGTGGCGGGCTGCTCGGCTGCGGGCGGGGCAAGGAAGGCGGATTGGTCAGCCAGCAACTGGAGCGCCAGGGCTGTGCGCGGCTCCAGTTTGAGAGTGGCGGCAAATCGGTTGAGGGTTGCGTCGGTCAGTCGCTCGCTCAATTCCAACTCGCCGATATGAAGGGCCGTTTCGGCGTCGGCGTGATGCGCCGCCAGGCTGGCGGAAAGAGTCTGTTCCAGCTGTGCCACGGTTACGCGGTGCGCAGCGCCAGCGGGGGGGGCCAAGGCCATGACCAGCGCGAGAAGGAACAGCTTCCGCATCTCAACCTGCCCGTTGTTTCCGGTGGTCCTGCCTATAGGACGTATCACGTCCTCAGCCGGTCGACACGATTGCAAGAAAAATCGTTTTCGCAGGGACTTCCCGCGCCCCGCAGCGTGCCGGAAAAAGGCAGGAATTGCGCACAGGACACTCTACACACACCACACCCGCTTCGACAATCGCCGGACCCGGCCAGCCGGGCGCTGGGGGAACGGCGGCGGGACTTCGGCCGTCTGCTATGGTGAACTTGCCTTTCGGGGCCGGTTCCGGAGAAGTGCAGCAGTGAAATGAAGTTGAAGTTCAGTTTGTTTGGCAAGCCTGCGGTCTGCCCGAGGCCGGTTGATGGAGATGC
>DCFV01000147.1 GCA_002314435.1 Acidobacteriaceae bacterium UBA1795
AGGGTGCGGCCGTCCTCGGCCTCCATCTCGCACACATCCAGCAACATGCCATCCACCAGTCGTCCTCTTGTGGCCAGCGTCGCGCGTCGCGCCCGCTCGATTTCATCCGAAGTGGGGCGCCGCCGGCGAACCCACCAGACGATAAGCGCAGCGAGAGACAGCGCGAGTGCCAGTCCTACGGCAGCTTCCCATTGTCGTGGTTCGGCGAGAGTCATTGGGGGGACGGAACCAGTGCGTTCCACCTCCAGAATACAGCAGGCGGGTGGTGAGATTTGTGCCGCGCTGCGCGCCCGTCCCGCGCCTGGAAACGATGTGGTTTACGTTTGTCAGTCGTGGACAGCGCTCCCGGGGCTTCATTCCGAAAGGGTTGACGGACCGCTGCCTTGACCCGGTCCGCGGGGCGCCCGTATGCTCGGGGCGAATAGGCTGGCGCGGTTCCCGCTCGTGCGCGCCGACCGGGAGAACTCGTTCATGAGCACCACCGCCCCCGCCGGAATTTCTGCCGCCACAATTGCTGCCAGACCGCTGCTGGTGCGGCGCGCCGCCGTACTTGGCGCGGGCACTATGGGCTCGCGAATTGCCGCGCACCTGGCTAACGCCGGAATCTCCGTGCTGCTGCTGGACATGGTTCACGCGGGCGAGGGGGCACGCAGCCGCCTAGCCACTGGCGCGCTGGCCGCGCTGGCCAAGGCCAAGCCCGAGGCTTTCTATGAGCCGTCGCTCGTTGCGCGCATCACGCCGGGCAATTTCGAGGACGACCTCGCGAAGCTGTCTGAATGCGACTGGGTGGTTGAGGCGGTTGCTGAAAACCTTGAGATCAAGACGGCGCTGCTCAACCGCGTGCTGCCGCATCTGGCGCCGCAGGCCATCCTTACCACCAACACCTCCGGCCTTCCGGTGCGCTCCATTGCCGCAGGGCTCGCGAGCCGCCACGATCGCTTCTTCGGTACGCACTTCTTCAACCCGCCGCGCTACATGCGGTTGGTTGAGGTGATCCCAACTGCCGAGAGCGATCCCGGTGCAGTTGTGGCATTTGCTGCCTTCGCCGATCGCATTCTGGGCAAGCAGGTGGTCTTCGCGCACGACACGGCGAATTTCATCGCCAACCGCATCGGCGTTGCCGTGATGTTCTCCGCCGCCACGCTGATGCTGGAGCAGGGGCTAACCATTGAAGAGGTGGACGCGCTGACCGGCCCGGCGATCGGCTGGCCGCGCACGGGCACCTTCCGCCTGGCGGACATGGTTGGCGTTGACATCCTCGCCCACGTGGCCGCGAACTTTCCGCAGGGCGTGCCGCAAGGCCGGTTCGGGGAGATTCTGCGGGAGATTGTGAAGCGCGGCTGGCTGGGCGACAAGACCGGCCAGGGCTTCTACAAGAAGGTGCGAGGAGCGGATGGAAAGGAAGAGCGGTTCGCGCTCGATCTGGCAACGCTCGAGTATCGCCCGCTTGCCAAAGCAGCATTGCCTGCGCTGGAGATGGCGAAGAACGCTGCCACCGTGACCGAGCGGCTGCGGCTGTTGCTGGCCAACGATCCGGCGAAAGACAAGGCCGCGAAGTTTCTGTGGCCGTTTCTCGCTGCGCTGTGGAATTACTCGGCCGACCGCATCGGCGAGGTGGCCGACGATGCTCCGGCGATTGATGAGGCCTTACGCGCAGGCTTCAACTGGGAGCTTGGGCCTTTCCAGATGTGGGACGCCGTGGGAGTGCGCGCGACCGTTGTCCGCATGCGTGCGCTCGGACTGCCTGTGACGCACGGCATCGATCGGTTGCTCGACTCCGAGCCTGAGTCGGTCGATGTTTCCTGGTACTCGCCGGACGGGCCGCAGTGCTTCAGACCTGCGACCGGAGTGTGGGAGACGGTGGCTGCGCATCCGGGACACGCGCGTGTCGCCGATTTCCGCCGCTCGTACGGCGTGGTGCGCAGCAACGCCGGAGCTTCGCTGGTGGATCTGGGCGATGGCATTGGCTGCATCGAGTTGCACTCGCTGAAGAATGCGATTGGCGGTGACGTGGTCTCGTTCGTTTCCTCCGTACTTCGGCCTGATTCGGACGCGGTACGCGACTTCTCGGGCTTCGTTGTGAGCGGCGACCGCGACAACTTCAGCGTGGGCGCCAACCTGATGCAGCTGCTGCTGGCCGCGCAGGAGGGCGAGTGGGAGGAGGTGGACGGCGCCATCCGTGCCTTCCAGCGGATGACTGCTGCCATCAAGTTCTGTCCGCGCCCGGTGGTCGTTGCGCCCTTTGGCCTCACGCTTGGCGGCGGCGCGGAGATGTGTCTGCACGCAGCGCGCCGCCAGCCGCATGCGGAGACCTACATCGGTCTGGTGGAGGCGGGAGTGGGCCTGATCCCCGGCGGTGGCGGAACGAAGGAGATGCTGCTGCGCGCGTTGGACGCTGCGGCCGCGCTGGTGCCGCCCGACCCGCGCGACCCACCTTCGCGCTTTGCGCAGTCGGCTGAAGTGGCCGATGCTTTGAAGCGTGCGCTGGAAACCATCGCGTTGGCCAAAGTGTCTACATCGGCCGCGGAGGCGCGCTCGCTGGGCCTGCTCACTGCTGCCGACCGAATCACGCTTAACCGCGAGCGGCTGCTGCTGGATGCGAAGGCCCACGTGGCGGCCGTTGCGGAGGCTGGCTACACCGCGCCCGCGTCGCGCACGCTGATTCCAGCACCGGGGTTGGGCGCACTGGCTGCGCTCGAAACCGGCATCTTCCTGATGGGCGAGGCCGGCTACGCCTCAGAACACGATCAAAAGGTGGCGCGCTGGGCGGCCTATATTCTGGCGGGTGGCCGCGTTACCGCTGGATCCGCACTCACTGAGCAGTATCTGCTCGAACTCGAGCGCGAGGCTTTCCTTTCGCTGTGCGGCGAGCGCAAGACGCAGGAACGGATCGCATTTACACTGAAGCACGGGAAACCGCTCAGAAATTAGGAACGACATGATGCGTCGGTGGTTCATTGCGTGCGCAGGGCTGCTGGCGATGGGCGTGGCGTGTTCCTTGGCACAGGCGCCGCGGCCGCTCACCGACTCCGGCGAAGTGCTGGTGAATGGTCAGCCGGTGCACTACGTCATCCGCCACCTGCCGCCCAGCTCGTTTCCAGCGCTACCGCCCGCCATTGCCGCACAACTCACTGAACGCGGTTGCCTGATTCCGCAGACTTACCAGGCGCGTCAACCGGAGAATGTGGTCCGCGCGAGCCTGGAGCGAGCCGGTTCGCAGGACTGGGCCGTGCTCTGCTCCGTGCAGGGTACTGTGTCGCTGCTGGTGTTCTTTGCCAGCGCGCCCGGAGCACCGACCGTGCTCGCCACCGCGCCGGAGACCGAGCGGTTGCAGCCGCGCGTGGTGAGCAGCGACCTGGGCTTCAACTGGGGCATTGATCCCGCTTCGCCTGCGCGTGTGCACGAAGCGCAGATCGGGCTGCAGCACCGCCCGCCTGCACCGGACCACGACGCTCTGGCCGACTCGGTGATCGATCGCCGCACCGTCTATCACTTTTTCACGCGCGGGCAATGGACGCTGCTCGATATGCCGGCGGACTAGCGCCAAGTTGACCGCTGCGGGCCGCGGCATCTATTGATGGCAGTGTCCGCACGCCAAGGAGCGCCCATCATGCCGGAAGCTGTTCTCGTCAGTGCCGTTCGCACGCCCGTGGGCCGTGCGCCCAAAGGCGCCCTCTCCACCACCCGTCCAGACGATCTCGCGGCAATTGCATTGAATGGGGCATTGCAGAGGGTTCCGCAACTGGACAGGGGCGAGATTGAAGATGTGATCCTAGGTTGTGCACAGCCGGAGGGCGAGCAGGGGTTCAACATCGGCCGCTTTGCTGCTCTGCGGGCGCAGTTGCCCGTCTCGGTGCCGGGCGCTACCGTCAATCGTCTCTGTGCTTCGGGACTCGAAGCGATTGCGCAGGCTGATATGCGCATCCGCACCGGCAGTGCGCGCGTGGTGATTGCCGGCGGCGCGGAATCGATGAGTCTTATCCCCATGGGCGGCGCCAAGCCCAGCCCCAACCCGTGGCTGGCGGAGCATTATCCAGCCTCGCTGCTCACCATGGGGCTCACGGCGGAACGTGTCACTCGCCGCTACGGCATTACGCGTGAGGAGCAGGACGCCTTCGCACTGGCGAGCCACCAGAAGGCTCTGGCCGCGCAGGCCGCGCACCGCTTTGACGAGGAACTGGTGCCGGTCACGGTGACGACGGCCATTCCGGGGGCGAAGGCGGGCAAGCCTGTTGTGACTGAATCTGTTTTTGCGGTGGACGAGGGGCCGCGCGCGGACACTTCAGCCGCTGCTCTGGCTGCGCTCAAGCCGGTCTTCCACGCGCAGGGGACGGTGACTGCCGGCAATGCGTCGCAGACCTCGGATGGCGCGGCGGCCGCTGTGCTGATGGATGCGGATCGCGCACGGGAGCTGGGTATTACTCCGTTGGCGCGCATGGTTGCGTACGCGGTTGCCGGTTGCCTGCCGGAGGAGATGGGCGTGGGGCCGATCTACGCCGTGCCCAAAGCACTGGCACAGGCTGGCCTAGCCCTCGCCGACATTGATCTCATCGAGTTCAATGAGGCCTTTGCCGCGCAGGCGCTTGCCGTGATGCGAGAACTGGGTTTCGATCCAGAAATGGTCAACGTCAACGGCGGGGCAATTGCGCTGGGTCATCCGCTGGGATGCACCGGGGCTAAACTCACCGCGACACTCCTCCAGGAGATGAAACGCCGGAAGGCGCGCTACGGCATGGTGACCATGTGCGTGGGTGGTGGCATGGGCGCGGCAGGAATCTTTGAGCAACTCTATTGAGGTGCCGATGAACCTTACGCGAATGAGTGTCAATCTCGTATATACGGTCCTGCTTATAAGCTGTGCATGCTTTGCTCGCTACCAGATATTTGGAATCATGTTTGGCATTGGTGATTCGGGAATAGCGATAGGACCGATCATCGGAGCGTTTTTTATCGGCACCATGTTAAGTGCTTTAGGGTTGTTGATTGCGGCCTTTGGTTCTTGGACGCGGTGGCCAGCCTTCAGCATAGTGGCGCTAGGTTGTAGTCTCGGAGTTCTTCCCGCGACCATCCTATTCTGCTGGGCCAATAGGCTACTGACCCCCACGATCGATATACTCGCCCCCGCTCTCGACATGACCGCCGTCATTTGGTCATGGCTACGGTTCCGCCAGTTTGCCGTTCAGCGATCTGACCAGTGAAGCCCGCCGCGTAGCCGGACTTCGTGACAAAAAACAACGGCCGGGACGAGTCCCAGCCGTTGGCGATCAAAGTGGTTTTCGGGCAGCCACGGGGGCTGTGCTGCAGCTACGCCTTGGCGGTGGCCAAGGCCTTCAGCCGCGCGTTCAGGCGGCTCTTATAGCGGGAGGCGGTGTTGTCGTGCAACACACCCTTTTGCACGCTCTTGTCGAGCAGCGAAACGGTGGCACGGTACTGCGTCTGGGCGGCTGTAACGTCACCCTTCACCAGTGCCTCGCGCAGGGCGCGCAGGCTGCTGCGCACGCGGGTACGGTTGGCGCGGTTCACCTCGGTGCGGGTCTCGGTCTGGCGGACGCGCTTCAGCGCGGAAACATGGTTTGCCATGGCTGTTCCTTAATCTTTTTGCCGCGAATGTCAGGAACGAGCCTGACGGGGCGGGATTGATGCGGGTGAGAATGCAACTGGAGCCGCATCCCTCGCAATTTCTTAGTCTACGGGAAAGTGCCCCGGGGGTCAATCTCTGGCCGCTTTGGCTCCCTGTCGGCTTCCCGCCGCTCTGCACGTACCCAATGAGTGAATACTTTACCGGTTCTTCACCGTGCCGCCATTGACGCCGGACCCCCGTGGCGCTACTCTCTCCCCAGATAACGCATTTGGGCGCATTCGCCAATCCGCATTCGGCCCAGAACAGCCACGGTTCTGTGTGCGCCTGTCTCGCCTTCGCGCTATCGCTTCGCGCTCACCCATCCACACTTCCACCGGCAGATTCTCATTCACCGTCACTTCTTGCCCGCAAGGCAGGACTGGAGGCCGTCTGAACGCTCTTCTGGAGATCACACCGAATCTTGAGCCCCTGTTCGGGACCCGCGATGAAAACCTCAGGCTGATGGAGGACGCGCTCGGCGTCCGCATCGATCTCCGCTCCGACGCAGTGCACGTGGAAGGGCCGCAGGAGGGCATTGCCCGTGTGCAACGAATCTTCCAGGACTTTGAAGCCTTGCGCCGCCAGGGCATCCACCCGCACAACGGCGAGCTGAACGGGATGTTGCGCTTGGTGGTGGCCGATCCCGACACCACGCTGCGGTCGCTGGCCGACTCCGGCAAGCAGCGGTCGAGCGGCGTGAAGCGCACCGTGCAGCCGCGCTCCATCAATCAGCGCAAGTACGTCGAGGCTATCGAAAAGAACGACATGGTCTTTGGCGTAGGCCCGGCCGGCACCGGCAAGACTTATCTGGCAGTGGCTATGGCCGTCGCCGCCATGAACGCGAAGAAGATCAGCCGCATTGTGCTCGTGCGCCCGGCGGTGGAGGCCGGCGAGCGCCTCGGATTCCTGCCTGGCAGCCTGCAGGAAAAGGTGGACCCATATCTGCGCCCGCTTTACGACGCGCTCTACGACCTGCTGGAGCCCGAGCGCGTGGACAAGATGCTCGAAAAGAACGTCATCGAAGTGGCGCCGTTGGCCTTCATGCGCGGCCGTACACTCAACGACGCCTTCATCATCATGGACGAAGCGCAGAACACCACCGTTGAACAGATGAAGATGTTCCTGACGCGCATGGGCAACAACTCCAAGGCCGTCATCACGGGCGACATTACGCAGATCGACCTGCCTAACCCGCGTAAGTCGGGCCTGGTAGATGCCATCAACATTCTCGACGGCGTCGAGGGCATCCACTTCTGTCACTTTGAAGAGGGAGACGTGGTCCGTCACGCGCTGGTGCAGCGCATCGTACGCGCCTACGAGTCGAACAAGCCGCAGCAGCAGGAGCTGCCGCTCTCACTCGACGAGCCCATCAGTGTGGACCAGACTGTGCAACCCGCGCAACACGCACAGCAGGCCAAACCGCAGTAGAGAACCAGGGAAAGCTCAACAGCGCGTCGGGGCCTCAGTTTCGAGGCCCCGACGCCTGACACCCTCACAGATCAACTTTTTTTGCGCCTTCACCCGATAGCCGTGGCTGGGCATAATCTCGCGGCCCTACTAGTCGACCAACGTTTTTGCGCTCTGCACAGGTGCCGCCGAACAGTTTCTGCTGCAGTCCAAGCAGGCCCGCGGGATTTGGAATGGTGCGCAGGCACCGTGGACACGCCACACGGCCAAAGTTGAGTCCCCAGCGGTTCCCCTCCACCGTGCCCCAAGGTGACCAGCGCCACGACCTCCACGCATCCAACCTCGATCACCCATTCTGCGAGGTTTATGGACCTGAAACCCCTTCCGTCAACAATCTTCCAGGCGCTTAGGCTTGATACGGGCAGGCATGTCGCCCGTTGGTTTCGCGTATCATCATGCCAGATGGGGGCTTTCTCCGCCGAGCGGCAAAAAGGTCGCGCACGATGATCTTCCTCGATCCAGAACTGGAGCCGGAACCCGCACCCGCGGCCGATACGGTGTCTCGAGCGGCTGTGCGCAGGAACAGGATGCCCACGCTGCGTACCTTGGTACGCTTCCTGTCGGAAGCCCAAAGGGCAGTTCGACTGCGCGGCCAGGTAACGGTATTGCTTACAACGGATACGGCCATTCGCAGGCTCAACCGCCAGTTTCGTGGCAAGAACAAAGCGACTGACGTGCTCTCATTTCCTGCGGGAGGTCCCGCGGCCGGAGGCATCGCCGGCGACCTTGCCATCAGCGTGCCTACGGCGCGCCGCCAGGCTGCCGACCAGGGGCACGCACTCGTGGTCGAGCTTAAAGTGCTGATGCTCCATGGGTTGCTGCATCTTGCGGGTTATGATCACGAGACCGACACCGGCCAGATGGCGCGCCGCGAGCGCCTGTTGCGCTCAAAGCTGGGTCTGCCGTTGGGACTCATTGAGCGCGTAGAAGGCGCCGCGCCTGCGAAGAAGTCCCGCCGAACTGCAGGTGCCCGGCCATGAGTCCGATCATGATCTTTTTGCTCCTGCTGGCGGCGGCCATCGTCACGCTCGCTTCATACGTGAGCCGCGTCTACACGGAGTTCGGCAAGATTCTCGCGCGCGAGGTGCAAGACAACATCGACGCTTGGGAAGAATACGTGGAGCCGCAGCTCGGCCTGAGCCGCGAGCATGCGGCCTTGTCGGCCGCTGTGGTGCAGCAGCTGGCGCTGGGTTTCATCGCCCTCGTGTTCGGCGCGGTGCTCTTTGACCGCGGACCGCATGCCGGCCGTCCTGAGGTTGCAGAGATCGTGCAGGCGGTGCTGGGTGTTGTGATGGTGGTTGTCTTTTGCGGGCAGGTTTTTCCGTCGCTGCTGTTCATCCATACCAGCGGCCGCTGGACCCGCCACCTGGTCTGGCCCATTCGCCTGCTGCTTTGGGGCGTTACGCCTATCACTGTTTTCGTGCGGTTCTTCCACTCAGTGGCCTCGCTGGCCGAGCCGCCCGCGGACAAGGAAGACGAAGCCGCCGGGGACGTGGAGGCGTTGCTCGAAGCGGGTGAAGAAGAAGGAATTCTCGAAGAGGCAGACCGCGATCTGGTCCGTTCGGCGGTCGAGTTTGGCGACAAGCTGGTGCGCGAGGTGATGACGCCGCGGCCCAAGGTCTTCGCCGTGCCTGAATCGATCACGCTGGAGCAATTCCTCGAGCGGCTGCACGAGCATAACTTTTCGCGTGTTCCGGTCTACTCCGGTTCGCTCGACAACATTACCGGGCTGGCTTTTGCGCACGACCTGCTGCAGATCACCGATGTGGAGGCGCGTACGCGCACCGTCGCGGAGATCCAGAAGCCCGCGGCCTTTGTGCCGGAGACCAAGCGCGGCTATGAACTGCTGCGCGAGATGCAGCGCGAAAAACAGCACATGCGCATCGTGATTGACGAGTACGGCGGCGTCGCCGGACTGGTCACCATCGAAGACCTGCTCGAGCAGATCGTGGGCGAAATCCGCGACGAGCACGACGTGGACGTGCCTGTGGAGCAGCCGCAGCGTGAGGCCAGCGGCTCGTGGCTGGTGCCGGGCAGCTTTCCTGTAGACCAGCTTGTGGACTTGTTCGGCGAGCCGGTCGAGGTGGATGAGTCTTATGAGGCCACCACGCTGGGCGGGCTGGTCAGCGAGGTTGAGGGCCGCATTCCGCTACGCGGCGAAGTGGTTGTGCTGGACCATCCCGGCCTGCGCATCGAGGTTCTCGCCTCCACCGACCGCCGGGTGGACCGGCTCCGTATCTTCCCGCCGAAGATAGAATCCGGCGCCACTCCCAAGGCCTGATCCGTCCCCTCAGGCGAAAATGCCGTACACTCATTCAGGAGTGAACGCCTTTTGAAATCGGGATTTGTTGCCATTCTGGGCCGGCCCAACGCCGGTAAAAGCACGCTGCTGAACGCCCTCACCGGCGAAAAGGTCGCTATTGTCACGGCCAAGCCGCAGACCACGCGCAACCGCATCCTAGGGGTGGTTGAGATGCCTGCGGTTAAGGGCAAGCGCCCCGCTGCGCAGGTCGTTTTTGTTGACACGCCCGGCGTGCACAAGCCCGCATCGCAGCTTGACAGGCGCATGCTGCAGGAAGTGCACGAAGCGCTGGAGACGCGAGATATCGTGCTCGTGCTCATCGACGCCAGCCGCCGCGTGCAACTGGAGGCGGCGGGCGAGCCCGGCGAGGCGCACCAGCACAGGACTCCGAACTGGGCCAGCGAAGATGAGTTCCTCTTCAGCCTCATCCGCGGCCTCGATTGTCCGGTCTTCCTTGTGCTCACCAAGATCGACCTCATCGCCAAGGACGTTCTGCTGCCGCTGATTGAGACGCTCACCAAGCAGTACAACTTTGCGGAGGTCATCCCCATCAGCGCGCGAAAGCGCGACGGCCTTGACGTGCTGGTGCGCAAGATTGTGGACGCGCTGCCAACCGGCGAGCGCTACTACCCCAAGGACCAGTACACTGACCAGCCCATGCGCTTCATGGTGGCTGAACTCATCCGCGAGCGCATCCTTGTGGAAACCGGCGAAGAGGTGCCCTACGCAGCTGCGGTCGTCATCGAGCGCTATGAAGAGCCGGAGCCCGAGCCGCCCGGCAAGAAGAGCAAATCTGCCAGGCTGCCGCTCACGCGCATCGCCGCCGCCATCTACTGCGAGCGCTCCGGGCAGAAGGCGATTCTGATTGGCAAGGGCGGCGCAAAGTTGAAGGAGATCGGCACGGGCGCGCGGAAGCAGATCGAGTCGTTGCTCGGCACCCGCGTATACCTTGAACTGCACGTGATCGTGGAGCCCGGCTGGCGTGAGTCGCGTCCGTTTATTGAGTCGCTCGATTGGCGCAATCAGCTGGAAAGGCTGGCAGAAACGCAGGGTAACGAAGTCGCAAAAGACGAAAAGTAGCGTGCTTCTAAGTGCCCCAGACGTGTCCGCGCCCGTCGGTCTTTACCGTGTACATGCGCGCGTCGGCTGCTCCAATGATGGAGTGGATGGAGCTGCCGTCGGCCGGCGCCGAGGCTAGTCCCACGCTGGCGCTCACGCTCAGTTCCTTGCCGTTCTTCATACGGAAGTGAGTGTCCATGAGGGCGCGGTGCAGGTGACTGGCCTGCTCCAGCGCTTCGGCCTTGGCTGTGCCCGGCAGCAGGATGACGAATTCGTCGCCGCCGTAGCGGAAGCACAGGTCCTGTGGACGGCTCAGCTCCTGCAGACGCTGCCCCACGCGGGCCAGCAGCTCGCTGCCTACCAGGTGGCCGTGCACGTCGTTCACCTGCTTGAAGCGGTCGAGGTCAAGAAAGGCCAGGCTCACAGGAGTGTGCATTCGGCTGCAGCGCTCCAGTTCACGCGCCAGCACATCGTAAAGGTGCCGCACGTTGAAGAGCCCGGTGGTGTCGTCGGTGATGGTGAGCTGCTGGATGCGTGCCACATCGCGCGCGTTCTCGATCGCGATGGCCGCGTGATCGGCGAGGATGTGCAGAAATGCGATGGTGTAGTCGCTTAGCTGTTCGCCGCGCGGATTGAATACTTCGATGGCGCCCTGCGTACCTTTGCGTCCGAGCAGAGGGATGGCAATGACCGAGCGCAGCCGGGGCGTGATGCCGTTACCCGTGCGCGCAAGCCGGGGATCGCTCTCTGTTTCCGGCACGATCAGCGTTTCGCCGTGCTCCACCACCCAGCCCGCTACGCCCTCACCAACTTTTACGCGCAGGTCGCGCAATGCCGCTTCCTCGCCGCCCGCAGCGAGCGCGTAGTAGAGCTCCTGCCGCTGCTCGTCGAGCATCAGCAGAGTCCAAAGGTCCGCGTCGATCAACTTCTCCATGTGTTCGAGGATCGTACGCAGAATGGTATCCAGATCAAAGCTCGAAGCCAGCGAGCGCGCCAGCTGATGGAACACCAGGAGGTCGTCGATGGGAATACGTTGTTCCGAAGCCTTTGTCATCTGGAGTCTGGCGGGGCGGCTGCCTTGAATTGCATTGTGTCATATCGACGGCTGAGGCCAAGAAAGGAATTGATCGAGGGTGAATCGAAGATAACGTGTGCTATCCGCCGATGTGCACCATCGAACGCGAAGGCTTCAGAAACCCCGGCTCGCCAATGTGATGGCGTGCCTCTTTGCCCGCGACGGTGTGCGCAATATAGCTGCGCAACTCC
>DCFV01000210.1:0-5434 GCA_002314435.1 Acidobacteriaceae bacterium UBA1795
GGAAGTTCTTCAGAGGTTCCCTAGCAAACCAACGGCCAACAAGTTTAAAGAATATCCATTCACATTTAAGAAGGAGCAGCTCGCTGAACTGGAGGCGATTTCGAATGCCAGTACGAAGTCATTCCTTGCCCTGGTTTGTGTCAAGGATCGCGGGATTTGTTGTATCGCTTACGGCCAGCTGAAAGAGCTCATAGAAAGGCGCAAAAAGGCCAAGGGAGGCCCTGAAGACCAATACACCGTCCTCGTGACGATCTCGAAAGGGAAGGCGTTTCGAGCGTATGTGAATGCACCAGGCCAAAAGAAGACCATATTGGAAAAAGAACTGGTTGTGGCACGAAATGCGTTTCCAAACTCAATCTTCATCTGAAACGGGCACGCGACCTCCTCAATCTCGATTCATTTCACATGTTTGGGGAGGTGCGCTTGACCTTGCCCTCAAAATGGCGGGTGGCCCAGGTCTGGCAATGCGTAAGTCCATATGAAAATGGGTGCCCCAGGTCTCGCTTCTGAGACCTGGGAAAGCACGAACCGTCGAATCCTGTCCCACCCGTCAAGCCCCACCCCACAAGAATCCCCACCAACTCAATCATTCCACGCCACAAAAATCCGCCCCTGCATTGCAGAACATTTCCCTCCCGCGGCGCACAATCAACTCAGCCCAAGCCAAAGGAGCCTCCACATGACCGACGAGTCCGAACTTATGCCCATCCCTACGGAAGAGGGCTGCGCCCTGTCCAACACGTCCGTCGCGCTCTGCTGGCAAGCCTGGGTCGTCGGCTATCGCAAATCCATCGAACAAGGCAAAAGCGAGGAGTCGGCCCGGAAATTCGCCAGCAGGGCCTATCGCGCAGCCATGCCTCCCCTGGCGGGCATCGACAACATCAACAACTTCATCGCCTGCGTCGCCCACGGCATCCTCATTGACGCCATCAACACCACCGAAGGCTCCCGCCTCCTCTATGCCGCCCAGGTCGCCAGCACCACCACCCGCCCCCAGGCCCCCAAGCCGCTGCCCTACTACTGACCCGAGGGGTACCCCCCTCCCCCCCTCCCCCCTCCTGCGCCATCCCCCCTCTCTTCCCGCTTCTGCCCTTCCCCCGCCGCGCGCCAAGCTATACTGGCAGCCAAGCCTATGCAGAAACGCGCCTTGATCCTCCTTCCCGCCGCCCTGCTTCTCGCACTCCCTGTCGCCCTGTGCGCCCAAACCCCCGCCAAACCTTCCCCTAAGATGACCACCAAGCTCACCCCCGAACAGGTCCACAAGTCAGCCATCGTCATCGACACTCACGCCGACACAACCCAGCGCCTCGTCGACGAAAACTACGACCTCGCCGACCCGCTCAACGGCGGCAATCTGAACTTCGAGTCCGCGCGCAAGGGCAATCTCGGCGCCGAGTTCTTCTCTATCTGGGTCGAGCCCATCGCCAACAAGGGCCAGTACGCGCACCGCACCCTCGCGCTCATTGACGCCGTCCGCCAACAGGCAGCCAAACACCCTGACCAGATGATGCTCGTCACCACGCCCGAGGGCATCGAACTGGCTCATCGCGAGCACAAGCTCGCCGCGCTCATTGGCATCGAGGGCGGCCACTCTATCGAGAACAACCTCGGCTTGCTCCGCGACTACTACGACCTCGGCGTACGCTACATGACCCTAACTTGGTCCAACTCCACCGATTGGGCCGACTCCTCCGGCGACATCGACGACAAGAACATCCCGCACACCAAGGAAGGCCTCACCGAGTTCGGCAAAGACGTCGTCTACGAGATGAACCGCCTGGGCATGATGGTCGACATCTCCCACGTATCCGACCGCACCTTCTACCGCACCCTGGTCATCACGCGCGCGCCCGTCATCGCCTCGCACTCCTCCGCCCGCGCCCTCTGCGACGCACCGCGCAACATGACCGACGACATGCTCCGCGCCGTGGCCAACTCCGGCGGCCCAGCCAGCAAGGGCGGCGTCGTCCAGGTCAACTTCTACTCCGCTTTCCTCTCGCAGTCCTACCGCGACGCGCAAAAGAAGATCGAGCCCGAAGTCAAAGCAGCCGAGCAGGTCCTCAAGGACAATTACAAAGCTGAGGGCAAAGAGGCTCCAGACGCGGAGATCGAGAAGCTCCAGCGCTCCTACGCCGACCGCATTCCGCGTCCGCCGCTTTCCCTGCTCATCGACCACATCGACCACATCGCCAAGGTGGCCGGCATCGATCACGTAGGTCTCGGTTCAGATTTTGATGGTGTCGGCGGGCAACTGCCGGAAGGCATCGACTCGGTAGCCGATCTGCCCAAGATCACAGCGGCGCTCATGGCCCGCGGCTACTCCGCTGAAGATTGCCGCAAGATCCTCGGCGGCAACCTGCTCCGCGTCTTCCGCGAAGTCCAGAAGGTCAGCAAGGAACTGCAAGCTGAAGAACGCCCGCGCATCACCGAAAAGCAGCCCTTCGACAAACCGCAGAAGTAGCGACACTTTCGTGCGCGCTGGCGAGCCTCAACTCACCAGCGCTCCGTTGGTTTGCTCGTAGAGCGTCTTCGCGCGATCCAGCGCCGCCTGAATGTTGGGCATAATGTTCTCCGCTCCAACCTGCGCGATGAAGTGGGGCTTCTGCAACAGCTTCGAGGGTTGCTGCATCGCTCCGCACAGTAGCAGGCTGCGCCCCGAACCACGCAGCCGCTTGGCAAACGTCTCAATCGCGTGAATGCCCGTCGCATCAATTGCCGACATGTTGCGGAGCCGCAGAATCACCACCGGCTCGAAGGCGTCAAGGTTCACCGTGGCCTCCACTAGTTTCTCCGTTGTGCCGAACAAAAACGGCCCGTGAATGCGCAGCAACGAAACATAGGGTGGCACGATGCGCCCCTGCAGCGAGTGCGACAATCCATCGCGAATGTAGTCGTCGGTCACCGGCGAAACCGTAGTCGTCTCCGCAATGCGATAGATGTACACCAGCGCGGCAAGCGCCATGCCTACGCCCACCGCCACCGTCAGATCGGCAAACACCGTCAGCGCAAACGTCACCAACCACACAGCAATCGCCGTAAAGCCCAGTTGCAGAATGCCGCCAATCTCGCGCCACTCGCCCATGTTGTAGGCGACTACAAACAGCACAGCAGCAAGCGCCGTCAACGGAATGTAGCTGGCCAGCGGAGCCGCCACCAGCAGAATCAGCAGCAGCGTAGCCGCATGCACCATGCCGGACATGGGCGACCGCGCGCCTGAGCGGATATTGGTCGCCGTGCGCGCTATGGCTCCCGTCGCGGGAATACCGCCAAACAGCGGTGATGTCATGTTGGCAATGCCCTGCGCCACCAGTTCCACATTCGGATTATGCCTGTCGCCCGTCATGCCATCGGCCACCACCGCGGAGAGCATGCTCTCCAGCGCCGCCAGCATGGCCACCGTAAACGCCGACGGAATCAGCGGCAGGATGTGCTCCGCGTGAAAGTCGGGAAACGCGAACGGAGGAAGCCCCTGCGGAATACCGCCGAAGCGCGTGCCGATCGTCTCCACCGGCAGATGAAACGCCACAGCGACCCCCGTACAAACCAGGACGCCAACAATGGATGCCGGAATCCGCTTGGTGATCCGCGGCAGCACAATCAGAATGCCGAGGGTCATCGCTCCCAGCAACAGCGCAGGCTTGTTCAGCAGACCCAGGTGCTCCGCAAGCATCTTCATGCGCGGCAGAAACTCGCCCGGAACCGCACCGATCTTTAGGCCCAGAAAATCCTTGATCTGCGTCGACGCAATCAGAATGGCAATGCCGTTGGTGAATCCGATGACGACCGGCCTGGGAATAAAGCGCACCGCCGAGCCAAGCCCAGTCAAGCCCATCGCCACCAGCAGGATGCCCGCCATGAGCGTCACCAGCGCCAGACCGCTAAAACCGAAGCGCGTCACAATGCCAGCCACGATCACGACAAACGCGCCGGTCGGACCGCCGATCTGCGTACGCGACCCGCCTAGCGCGGAGATCAGAAAGCCCGCAACCACGGCCGTGTAAAGGCCCGCCTGCGGAGTGACGCCGGAAGCGATGCCAAAAGCCATAGCGAGCGGGAGCGCCACCAGGCCCACCGTGATTCCGGCGAGCAGGTCGTGGAGAAACGTCTCCTTGGAATAGCTCCGCAGAGCCAGGAACGACTTGGGAAGATTTGGATTGCTGATAGACATGGGGTATCTTCCATTCTACGCGCGCATGGATTCTAAGACCTCTGCGCGGCTTCAGTGGCCTCATCGGCCAGCAGTGCTTTTCGATACAGATGCGCTGCCCGACCGGGGGCGTAAAAGTGCTCTTCGTTGCCGAAGTAACGGTAGCCGTGCTCCTCGTACAGGCGAATGGCCGCAGCGTTTTCCGCAGCGACGTGCAGCCACATCACAGCGGCGCCCGCCTCTCGCGCGGACTCTTGGGCCCGATGCATCAAAGCTGCTCCAATGCCACGCCTGCGAAATTCCGGAGCCACCTCGATGGTCTGGATGTAGGCAATCACTCCTTGCATCTCTTGGTTCCACTCAACGATGGCAAAGCCAGCCAGTCTCGCCTCACTCTCAGCAATCCAAGTGGCTGACTGCGGCGCCGCGATCAGCTTCTGCATGTAGCGGCGTCCGAATCGAAACGGCGGCTGAAAGCATGCCTCTTCAATCGCATAAAGAGCCTCGAAATCGTCCGGCTTGTAGCGGCGGAGCAGCATAGCTCCACTCTACCTAGATCAAAAGCAAAGGGCCACCTTCCTCGGGAAGGCAGCCCATTGCTCCAAACAAAAGCAGTTAGTCGACCTTGGCTTCGAGGTCGCGAATGACGTTGAAGAAGCTTTCGCTGAGGCGGCGGTTGGTGGCGATAGCTTCCTTGATGGTGATATCGGTGATCTCAGTGCCCTTCAGCACCGCGATGCGGCCCCACTTCTCACCATGCACCATATCGATGGCGTGCAGACCATAGCGCTGACCCAGCAGGCGATCGTAGGCAGTCGGAACGCCGCCGCGCTGCGTGTGGCCCAGGTTCACCGAGCGGGTTTCGAAGCCGGTCTTCTTCTCGATCAGGTCCGCAAGCGCTTCGCCAATGCCGGAGAGGCGTGCGTGGCCGAACGAATCCACTTCAGTCGAGCCGATCACCTGTCCCACCTCGGGCAGATGGCAGCCCTCGGCAACTACGACGACGCCGTAATGCTTGCCGTGGTCGTAGTTGTACTTCAGCAGCTTGCACACATGATCGATGTCGATCTCCAGTTCGGGGACCAGGACGACATGCGCGCCGCCGGCGATACCAGAAGCATAGGCGATCCAGCCAGCGTCGCGGCCCATCACCTCGACGACGACGACGCGGTTGTGCGAGTCCGCCGTGGTATGGATGCGGTCAACAGCCTCAGTGGCGATGGAGACGGCGGTGTCGAAACCGAAGGTTGCATCGGTTCCGTTGATGTCGTTGTCGATCGTCTTGGG
>DCFV01000210.1:5686-16190 GCA_002314435.1 Acidobacteriaceae bacterium UBA1795
CGTTGTCGATCGTCTTGGGCACGCCCACTGCGTTGATGCCGTGCTCTGCGAGGAATAACGTGACCGACTGCGTGTCGTCGCCGCCCAGCGCGATCAGTGCATCGATTTTGTTGGTCTTGAGGACTTCCTGCACCTTCTCAATACCGCCCGGAATCTTCTTCACGTTGGTGCGGGACGAGTGCAGGATGGTTCCGCCCTTCAGCTGGATGCCGTCTGTATTCTCGAGAGTCAACGGAATCCAGTTATTATCCAGTACGCCGCGCCAGCCGTTGAGGAAGCCGATGAACTCGTCGCCGTAAGTCTGGATACCCTTGCGCACGGCGGCATAAATCACCGCATTCAAGCCGGGGCAGTCGCCGCCGCCGGTCAACAAAGCAACTCGCATTGCAGATCTCTCCTGATCGAAATAGCGCGACCCGCCAAAGGCCGGCTGGGAGCAACTCCCTTGATGGAGCAAGACGGCCGGTGACGCCCGGCTTGGCACCCTACAAAGTATACCCCGGACCTGTAAAGGGATTTCGTGACCGTGCTCACGTCTCGCACCAGCCGCTGCGTAAGTGCAATTCCGCCTTGGGGAAAGCGGAGGAAGATGATTCAATAAGATATGCCCGGAACCGGTGCCTTGCTGTTGCTGGTGTTTGCCAGCGTGGTAGTCGTTGTCCTGCTGGTGCTGCTGCAACTCACGCGCCTGGGCTTTCTCATCCGCTCCACCATCCCCGACCGGCCACGTCGCCGCATGTTTATTGCGTCGGTCTCGTTTTTGATCACCTTTCTGGGCGTAAGGCTGCTGGTCAGCCTGGTCATCCATAACCAGGGCCCATTCGATTGGGTCATGGTGCGCGGGCGCCACATCCATCACCTGGTCTGGGGCATCATGATTCTGCTTGCGGTGGGCTACGGATGGCTGCTCGACCTGGGCCGCTCGCACTCGCCCATGTCCATCTTCTTCAGTCGCCTCATGTCGGTGAGCTACGGCGTAGGCGCGGCGCTCACGCTGGACGAATTCGCCCTGTGGCTCAACCTGGAGCCTGAGGCCTATTGGTCCAGTTCAGGCCGTCTCAGCATCGACGCTATCATTCTCTTCGGCGGCATTCTCGGAGCTGGTGCCTGGGGTGCCCCGTTCTTTCAGGCGATACAGCGCATGTGGGGTAAGCGTGCGCTGCTCAGCGGCGAACTCACCCCTATTCGGCGCGTGCGGTTGCTTCGTCGACGTAGAGTGCGTCGATCTCCTCCGCATACTTAGCCGCAAGCACTCGCCGCTTCAGCTTCATTGAAGGCGTCAACTCGCCGGATTCCTGCGACCACTCGTCCGCCACCACGCGAAAGCGCTTAATGGTTTCAAAGTTCGCCAGGCCCGCATTGGCCTCGCGCACAATCTCTCCATAGAGCGCAGTCACACGACTGTCCGTCACCAACTCCTCGCGCGACTGCGCTTGCACGCCGTGCGCGGATGCCCAGTCTTGAAGAGCGGCGAAGTTAGGCGAAATGAGCGCGGAGATGAACTTGTGCTTGTCACCCACCAGCGCAGCCTGCGCGACCAGGTGGCTGTTTTTCAGCTTGTTTTCGATCGGTTGCGGGGCCACCAGCTTGCCGCCTGAAGTCTTCAGCAGTTCCTTCTTGCGATCGGTAATGTAAAGGAACCCGTCAGCGTCGAGGTGACCAATGTCGCCGGTATGGAACCAGCCATCGGCCTCGAAGCACTTGGCGTTGGCCTGCGGCTTCTGCCAGTAGCCGGAAAAGACACTCGGACCACGAACCAGTAACTCGCCGTCCGCGGCAAACATAAGTTCCACATTGCCCAGCGGCCTGCCCACCGATCCCATGCGCTGGCTCTCTGGCGTATTCAGGGCGATCACCGGTGAGGTTTCCGTCAGACCGTAGCCCTCCCAAACGGCGATACCCACGGCCGCGAACCACCGTGCCGTATCAATGCCCAACGGCGCACCCCCTGAGACAAAGATGCGCACGCGCCCGCCAAAGGCCTCGCGCACCTTGCTGTAGACCAGCTTGCTCGCAATTTTCCACCCCGGCGAAGACGGCTGCACCCCTCGGTATACGAGGTCGCCATTGTGTCCCCCTACACGCAATGCCCAGGCCAACATGCGTTTCTTTACCGCCGAAACGGCTGACTTTTGCTCCACGGCCTGGCGAATCTTCTCGTACACGCGCGGCACGCCGACAAAAACCGTTGGACGAATCTGCTTCATCGACTCCGGCAGCTTGTCGAACTGCGAGCAATAAGCCACCTGCGCGCCGCACGTATACATCACATAATCCAGCGCACGCGCCGTGATATGCGACAGCGGCAGGAAGGAAATGCAAGCGTCTCTGGAATCGAAGTTGAACTCGGCAGCGGCCACATTTTGATTGGCCGCAATGTTGCCATGGGTCAGCATCACGCCCTTGGGCTCGCCCGTGGTGCCAGACGTATAGATCAGCGTCGCCAGATCCGCGGGCTCAACCGAACGCACCAGCGCATCGAAAACCGGATCGCGCTCCGCGCCATGGACGTCCGCGTCGTCCAGGACCTGGCTGAAGGCGATTGCCCCCTCGGGCGGCGCACCTGAATCCATGATCAGAATGCGCTCCAGAGAAGTCCGTGCGCGAACTGCATTCAGCTTCTCGAACTGCTGGCGGGTAGAAACCACCGCAATCCTGCAGCCCGCATCCTGCACCAGTTCCGCAATCTGCTCGCCGGTAAGTGTAGGATAAATCGGCACATTGACGCCGCCAATCGCCAGCGTCGCAAAATCCGTTACCGCCCACTCCCAGCGATTCTCGCTGATGAGCGCAATGCGTGAGCCTTTCTCGGCTCCCCAGCTCAGAAACGCCTCGGCCAGACTGCGAACACGCTGATAAATCTGGTCAGAGGAGATGGGCAGCCAGTGGCCAAATTCATCCTGCCACAAAACGGCACGGGGGTTGGCTGCAGAGGCTACGCGGCGAAACAGGTCATTGATGGTGGAGAGCGGAGCGGGAGAAGTCATTTTGATTCAACGGCACCTTGCCGGATAAGAATCCGGGCCAAACGAGAGTGTATCAGTGCCGAGCCATCCCGGGCCGCTCCCGTCAAACCACAACGCACGTCCAGCCCCATTCAGTTGCCTTCATCTCTTCGCGCTGCGTCACTAAGGTACCGTGAACAAAAGTGGCATATCGTGTAACTCTTAATAGCTGCTATAAGTAATCGCGAGTTATGCGGAACCGAACCTCAGGATTACTCCCGGGCCAGCCAGATCCTGATCTGCTCAATAGGCTCTTCTTTGTTCAGCAGGTCTGTTTGATCCTGATTGTGCAGATGGGAGGCATGACACTGTGCGCGCGACTTTCCAGCGGGCTGCGTTCCCTGTTGCCTGAAGCGCTCACTACCATGCCTGCGCTTCCCGCGATTGCGGTGTTGCTCTGCGCCCTGTCGCTCTTTCTTTCTGAATCCGAGAGATCCGCTCTCTCCCTCTTACTTGGACGTGGAGCAGCAGCCTGCGCAGCATGTGCCGCCATCGCTTCTCTGTTCCTGGACATCGTGCCTTCTCCTGCAGGAATCGGATTTTCCGTTTCCTCAACCGCAGGCGGGCTTACTTCCGGAAGTCACTCCCTGCTCTTTTCAGCAGCATTCTTTCTTGTGGCGAACGTCCTCTATCTCGTGCGATCTACTGACCGGACCATCAGCGCAATCACCGACGGTCTCGCCTGCGTACTGAGCCTGCTCGTCATGATCCTCGTAATGGACTTCCTCTTCAGTGCCTTCCAAACCGGCACATCCACATCCGCCGAACCTGTTTCGCCCGAGACGCTCACTTGCCTGCTGCTCCTGTCCGTCGTTGCCCTGCTGCGCCGAGCTGAGCACGGAATCCTCTCCTTCTTCCTGGGATATGGCATGGGAAGCCGGATTGGACGAGCCATTCTGCCGGCACTGCTCGTACTGCCATTCCTTCTTGAGATCGGCCGGGCACATCTGATCGACGCCCATGCCATCTCCGTCCATTACACGTCTGCGGTCCTTACCGCCAGCGCAACCGTTGTTTCCATCGCCCTTCTCTTCATCGTGGCGTCCCACATCAACAAGATGCAGTCCGAAATTCAGGATCTGGGCCTGCGCGATGAACTCACCGGCCTCTATAACGTGCGCGGTTTCTACCTGCTGGCCGAGCAGTCTCTGCTGCTAGCCAAGCGCGCGCAGCAGCAGTTTGGCGTGTTGTTCATCGACCTCGATAACCTGAAACAGATCAACGACAGCTACGGCCACACCGCAGGCTCCACATTGCTGGTGGAAATGGCGAGGATGCTCGACTCCACCTTCCGTGAAACTGATGTGATCGGCCGCGTGGGCGGGGATGAGTTTCTGGTCGCCGGCCAGTTCGAACAAGGAACCATTGTCCCTGCCATTGAGCGCCTGAAGGCGTGTGCCGGTGCATGCTTCCCGGGGACCAACCGCCGATTCCCTCTCAGCTTCAGCATGGGCTATGCGCCCATCCTCGACCCTCAGGAAACGCTGAAAGAGATGGTGGTGCGGGCAGATCAGGCGATGTACGACAACAAGCGGCAAAAGAAACTACTCGCGACCGTCTGATCGCGAGCAGCTTTGCTCCTACGCCCGGCTCCTTAAGCCTGCGGCTTCGGCGTCATCCTCACAAACTTCCCTGCCTCTGCCTCCCAGTTCGCCAGCAGCCACTTGGCCCGCGTGCTGCCGGTCTTCGCCGCATGCTGCTCTACCAGTTCGCGAATGCACTCCTGCGCCGCAGGGCCCAGTTCCGCCCAAGGTTCGGGCCGCAGAAAGCTCTTGTGATATCGCTCAGTGCTCAGGAACCTTCCCTCTTCGTCGTATATCCACGCAAACCCGCCCGTCATGCCGGCGCCAAAATTGATGCCGGTCGCACCCAGCACAACGACGAGTCCGCCCGTCATGTACTCGCATCCATGATCGCCAACGCCCTCCACCACGGCCAGCGCGCCTGAATTGCGGACAGCAAAGCGCTCGCCCGCAACGCCTGCTGCAAACAGGCTGCCGCTCGTAGCGCCGTAGAGCGCAACGTTGCCCAGAAGAACATGCTTCACGCTCTCCCTTGCGGCACGCCCCTGGCCACGCAGGATCAGTTCCCCGCCGCACAGTCCTTTACCGACAAAATCGTTCGCCAGCCCCTCGAGTTCCAACGTCATGCCAGCCACCGCAAAGGCTCCAAACGACTGCCCCGCAACGCCTCTCGTCCGGAAGACGAGGCTCGATCCCGGAGCCCCCGAATTTTGTGCTTTGAACTCCGCCAGCCGGCCTGCGAGGCGCGCCCCTACCGTGCGATCGTGGTTCGCTATCCGTGCTTCAAGCCGGTAAGGCGTACCTGCCGTATAGGCGGCCAGCGCGGGCTCCACCCAGGCATCATCCCTGGGAGCAGTCGGCTCGGGCCGGTCGTTGCGGCCACCCAGCCACCGGACAGACCCGCCCGTCTCTTCTGCCACTCTCGCCGCTGCCAGCATCGACTTCAGGTCAATGCCTGCGTCCCAACGCACCTGCTCCAGCAGGTCCGTGCGTCCGGTAGCCGCAGCCAGAGACGGAAGGCCAAGCGAAGCCAGCAGTTGGCGCACCTCTACGGCCAGTTCCTCAAAGTAGCGCACAACGTGCTCCGGCTTGCCGCGGAATTTGGCACGCAGATCCGGCCGCTGCGTAGCAATGCCCGTCGGGCAGGTGTTCAGGTGGCACTGCCGCGCCATATCGCAGCCCAGCGCCACCAGCACCGCTGTGCCGAAGGCAAACTCGTCGGCGCCCAGCAGGGCTGCCATTACGATGTCGCGCGCCGTACGCAGGCCGCCGTCCGTACGCAGACGAACGCGCCCGCGTAAGCCATTGTGAATCAGCACCTGCTGCGCCTCGGCTAAGCCAAGCTCCCACGGATTGCCAGCATACTTGATGCTCGAAAGCGGAGATGCTCCCGTCCCACCGGAGTTGCCCGCAATCACAATGTAGTCGGCATACGCCTTGGCCACGCCGGCCGCGATAGTGCCCACGCCGCAGCTTGAAACCAGCTTCACGCCCACCGTGGCGCGCGGATTCACGCGCTTCAGGTCGTAGATCAGCTGCGCCAGGTCTTCAATCGAGTAAATGTCATGGTGCGGCGGCGGCGAGATCAGCTGCATGCCCGGCTGCGCATGACGCAACCGCGCGATCAGCTCAGTAACTTTGTGCCCCGGAAGCTGGCCGCCCTCTCCCGGCTTCGCGCCCTGGGCGATCTTGATCTCGATTTCCTCGGCATGCGCCAGGTACTCGGCAGTGACGCCAAACCGCGCGCTCGCCACCTGCTTGATCTTGTTGTTCAGCAGCGACGGCACGCCGTTCACAGGCGCGTATACCGCGGGGTCTTCTCCACCCTCGCCGGTGTTCGACCGGCCTCCGAGCAGGTTCATGGCCTGCGTAATCGTCTGGTGCGCCTCGGGCGAAAGTGAGCCAAACGACATGGCGCTCGCGATGAAAGTCTTGGTGATGCTGCTCGCGGCCTCCACCTGCTCCAGAGCCAGTTCCGGCCCCGCCCGACGAATCTCCAGCAGGTCGCGCAGCGTGGCCGGCTCAGTCTCCGCCACCTGCGAGGCAAAGGTTGAAAACGGCGTAAGCGCCAGCGCCGCTCCCTGCTTGGTTGATCCCACTACCGTCTGCAAAGCACGCACAGTCTGCGGCTGCCACGCATGTGACTCTGCTTCATCCGCCTTGCGGAAGCGCACAAAGCCGTAGTCGGGAAGATCCTTGATCTGCGCGGCCGAAACCGGCGCTCCGTCGCCCAGAGTGGGATCCTCCGCGGCCAGTTCACCCAGCCAGAGGTTGCGCACGTACTGCTCGATCTCTTTGAATCCGAAGCCTCCAATCGGCGCAGGAACACCAGCGAAGCACTTGTCCACTACGTCCTGTGCAATGCCGATGGCGTCAAACAAATGCGCCGCGTTGTAGCTGTCGAGCACGCTGATGCCCATCTTCGACATCACCTTGGCCAGGCCGAGTTCCAGCGCATGCAGCAGGTTCTCTTCGCCGGACTCGGGATTCATGCTGCGCGCCGTCTCCAGCGCCAGCCACGGGCACACCGCACCCGCTCCCATTCCCAGCAGCACCGCAGCGTGATGAATCTCGCGGCAGTCGCCCGCCTCCACGGCCAGGCCTACTTCCGCGCGAACTCCGGCACGAGTCAGCGCCATGTGCACGGCCCCGGTAGCCATCGCCATGGGAATCGGAATCGCCTCCGGCGCAGCGCAGCGATCCGAGAGAATCAGCAGTGACGCCCCGCCCGCAACCAGTTCCACCGCGCGCGCAGCCACAATGTCGACTGCAATCTCCAGCGTCGTGTCCGGCGAGTAGAGGCAGTTCAGCACCGCATGCGGCATCCTGGACGCCTGGCCGTGATGCCCGTTTCGCAGCGAATGCACCTGGCCGAGCGTCAGCAGCGGCGAGCGCAGCGACAAGCCGGGCAGCGGCTCCCGCAGTTCAAGCAGATGCGGCCACGGACCGAGCCGCGTGTGCATCTTCAACACCACCGACTCCCGCAGCGGATCAATCGGCGGGTTGGTCACCTGCGCAAAGCGCTGGCGGAAAAAGGCGTACAACGGACGCGGCGCGCGTGCCAGCGGAGCCACAGCCGTGTCATCACCCATCGACCACACCGCATCCTTGCCCTCGGCCGCCATGGGTTGCAGAATCATCCGCACATCTTCGCGCGTGTACCCGTAGCGCCGTTGCAGGCGGTTCAGCTCTGTGGTGTCAGGCGGCGGCAGCGGGTCGGGCGAGTCCTCCAGAGGCGTGTCCAACTGAATCAGGTCCTGATAGTGCCGCTTCGCATCGTAGATCTTAAGAATCTCGTCGTTTTCATAGAAGCTGTGAAGGTCTAGATCTGCCACAATCATTTGCCCGGGCCCCAGCCGCCCGCTGTGCACGATGTGTGCCGGATCCATGTCCACCAGGCCCGCCTCGGAGCCAGCCACCACCAGCCCCGTGTCGTCCAGCGCAAAGCGGCACGGACGCAGTCCGTTGCGGTCAAGAATCGCGCCTACCTGGTGGCCGTCCGTGAAGGCCAGCGCCGCGGGCCCGTCCCATGGCTCAATGAGGTCGCCGCTGTATTGCAGAAACGACGATGTATCCCGGGGGTTCGCGGGTGGCACCAGCATGCGCAACGCCTCGCCAACCGTACGGCCGTTCTGCGCGAGCAACTCGACAATTTCGTCCAGCGACGTGGAGTCCGATCCGCCCACACTCAGCACCGGGTGCAGGTCGAGCGACATGGTGGCGGCACGGGCTTCCATGTTTGAGCGGTTGCCCCAGATGGTGTTGATCTCGCCGTTGTGCGCCAGCGTGCGAAAGGGCTGCGCGCGATCCCACGTGGGCAGCACGTTGGTCGCATAGCGCTGATGGAAAAGCACCAACGGCGTCTTGAATTCCAGGTCCGCCAGATCGGGATAGAACTCTGCCAACAGCCGTCCTGCGCAAAGGGCCTTGTAGACCATGGTGGCCGAAGAGATGCTGGCAACATAGCCAGGCAGACCGCTGCGCTCAAACTGCTTGCGGGCAAGAAACAGCCGCCGGTCAAACTCCTCCGCGCGCTCGCTCGTACACAGCACATGCCAGATCACCGGCCGCATGGCGTCCGCCATCTCGCCCAGTACCTTTGGCCGCACTGGAACCGGTCGCCACTGCAGAACAGCAATCCCTTGCGCGGCAAGAGCCGATTCCATCTCTGCACGTTGAGCCGCATCGTCCGCCGGTAGAAACAGTACACCAACCCCCAGTGGCTTCTCGTCGGCCAACGCCAGCCCGGTTTGCGCCAACAACCATGCGCGCGGCACCACTGTCGTCACACCCACACCGTCGCTCGACTTGCCATCTGCGGCCACCGCACCGCGATGCTCCAGCCGCGCCAGCGCCGTCAGAGCATGCGCAAGAATGGCGTGCGATGGCTCTGCCGAAAGCTGCGCCACAAACCCTACACCACAGGAATCAAAGTCGTAACGAGGATCAATGAGGCTCTGCTCTAGATAAGCGGGAACGCTACTACGCGGACCGATGGTCGGTGCAGTATTTGAATGGACAGACGTAGAGTGTAAACGAGCAGAAGAACCCATGAACAACGATACGACCTTTCTGGAGGAAATGCGAAGTGCCGGGCATTTGGCTCGGTCTTTCGCCTCAGGATTTGGGCAAGATTTGCGGGGAACCCGTCTTGCATACTTATACATGGGTGTTGTATATTTATGCAAGCGCGGCCGCACACTGCGAGCTGCGCTTTCGCTTTGCCTGAAGATTGAATGAAGCTCCAACGACACAACGCGATCCGGGATCTGGTGGCGCACTCACTGGTGGCCAATCAGGATGAATTGCGCCGCAAACTGCGCCGTCGCGGTTTTGAGGTGACGCAGGCCACGCTCTCGCGCGATATTCACGAGCTGCGCCTGTCCAAAGGACCCGGCGGGTATTCACTGCCTTCTACGAACAGCAACAGCTCTGTCGCCACTGCCGAGGAAGACGATGCACCGCCCTCGGTCGCAGCAATGATTGACAGTTTCGGCCTGCGCGTACGCCAGGCTATAAACCAGGTTGTGATTGCAACAGTGATGGGCGGCGCACAGCCATTGGCAGCTGCACTGGATTACGAGGAGTGGCCCGAAGTTGTAGGCACTTTGGCGGGCGACGATACCGTGCTGGTAATTTGCCCCGACACGCGCCGGGCCGGCGAAGTCGAGTTGAAGATAAGGACAATGTTGGAGTCATGAAAGACGGAGCGCAGACAGCAATCATTGGAGTGACCGGCTACGCAGGTGCGGAACTGGCTCGGCTTCTCCTGCATCATCCCCGGCTCAAAGGTATGCCGCCAGTTCTGGCCGGCCGGCTCGACGAGAAGGATGCTGCCCGCGGCGGCATCCCGTTGACCGAGATTCATCCGCACCTTGCCGGCGGTCCTGGCAGCGCTGCGCTCAAACTCCAGGCGTTCTCGTGGAAACTGCTAGCCGAGAATGGCGTGAAAGTTCTCTTCCTCGCCACCCCTCACGAGCAGTCGCGCGAGTGGGTACCGGAGGCACTGGCCCGTGGGCTCCGCGTAATCGATTTGAGCGGCGCTTGGCGGATGACGGAAGCAGCCAACCGCGCCATCTACGCCTTTAAGGATGACGGCACCACGCAAGCTGCAGACATTCAGGCGCAGGCAGTCTACGGCCTGCCCGAGCTGCACCGCGCGCAGATCGCCGGCGCGCATCTGATTGCCAATCCGGGCTGCTATGCCACCTCCGTAATTCTTCCGCTGCGTCCTTTGGCGGCCGCTGGGCTTCTTAATTTGGATGCAGGAATCGTCGCCGACGCCAAGAGCGGCGTCAGCGGCTCAGGCAAGGCGCCCACGCCGAAGACTCATTTCATGTACGCGGCCGACAACCTTTCCGCCTACGGTGTCTTTGCGCATCGCCACACTGGCGAGTTGCTCGAGCAGATCGGCCTCCACTCAGATCAGATCGTTTTTACGCCGCACCTTTTGCCGATTCCGCGCGGCATTCTCTC
>DCFV01000118.1 GCA_002314435.1 Acidobacteriaceae bacterium UBA1795
TTCCCTCGCAGGCCACCGGCTCCACGTCCGTGGAGCACACCGTGCAGGTCAGCGACGCCTTCGTCATCAACGACCGCATCGTGAACGAAACGCGTTTCCAATATCTGCGCGACCGCGACAACGGCACTTCGGTCAGCAACACACCGACGGTCACCGTTCCCGGCTACTTTGTGAGCGGTGGCTCTTCAAGCCAGTTCTCCAGCGGCCACGGGGATCACTACGAGTTGTGGAATATAACCACAATGAGTGCCGGCAGCCACGCATTGAAATTCGGCACGCGCCTGCGCGACAATCGCGACGCCAGCTCCACCAACGCCAACTTCAACGGCACCTTCAGCTTTGCCTCAACAGCCGCCTACCAGATGCTGCTGAGCGATCTGGCCAACGGTGAGAGCTTCGCGCAGATCACCGCCGCTTGCTCCGACACGAGCACAGTGTGTGCGCTGCCCAATCAGCTCACCTACACCACCGGTCCGCTGCCTGCCACCGCCAACGTCTTCGACGTGGCGCTGTTCCTGCAGGATGACTGGAAGGTCAACCGCTTCCTCACCGTCTCTGGCGGCCTGCGCTGGGAGTCGCAGAACCACGTGGCCGACCACAATGACTGGTCGCCGCGTGTGGCCTTTGCCTACGCAATCGACGGTCACACCAAGGGCACACAGACAAAAACCGTCTGGCGCGGCGGCTACGGCGTTTTCTACGACCGCTTCTCGGTCGACAACCTCCTGTCCACGGTGCGGCAGAGCGGCAATGCTGACAGCCAGACCCAGGTCACGATTGCCCATCCCACATGCTTTGACGACACGAGCCTCAGCAATATAGATCTCGCCACCTGCGGCGCAATCAGCTCCGCTTCCAACACCATTGTGCAGGTTTCGCCCGGCTATCGATCGCCTTATACCCAGCAGTTCGGCACCAGCATCGAGCGCCAGCTGACCAAGACCCTCACCGCCACAGGCACCTATCTCCATTCGTTCGGCGTGCACCAGCTTGCCACGCGCAACTCCAACGCCTACCTGCCGGGCACCTACCAGTTCGGCAGCGCCACGCTCACCGGCACGCGCCCCGACCCAATCCTTGGCATCGTCAACCAGTTCTATCCGGAAGCCGTCTTCAAGCAGGATCAGGTGATCCTCAACATGAATGCGCGCCTTCGCGCCAACTTCAGCGTATTCGGGTTCTACAACTGGACGCGAGCGCATTCCGATGGTGGTGGAGGATCGACGGCGTCGAACTCCTACAACCTGAGCCAGGACTACGGCCGTGCCTCGTTCGCCTCCACGAACATGGTCTTCCTCATGGCAAACTACACAGCTCCATGGGCGATTCGTATCAATCCATTCCTCGTGGCCCAGTCCGGCAGGCCCTACAACATCCTTACCAACCATGACCTAACGGGCGACAACTACTACAACAATCGCCCTGGTCTTGCTGACAACTCGCTCTGCGAAACCCAAAATACACGCTACGCGCAGACTTCCTTCGGCTGCCTCGACACCGCGCCTGATGTTGGCTACACGCCCATCGAGAACAACCCCGGCAACGGCCCGGCGGCGGTCGCCGTCAATCTCCGCGTCAGCCGCGCTATCGGCATCGGACCCAAAGTGCAGGGCAGCGGCCAGGACGGCCGTGGTGGCCCCGGCGGACCTGGAGGCCCCGGCGGTGGCCGTGGTGGGCCGGGCGGCCCTGGCGGCGGACTTGGCCCCGGCGGACTGAACGGTGGCGGCGGTCCCCCGCGTGGAATGTTTGGCGCCGGAACCGGCCGCAAGTACAGCCTTACTTTCAGCGGCCAGGCTCTCAACCTGTTCAACAACGTCGACTACGGCACGCCCTCTGGAACCGTCATACCCACATGGGATCCAGCCAGCAATACCATGACGCCGGGCAGCCGCTTCGGTCATTCCTACAGCTTGGCCAGGGGCATGTTCGCCTCACCCACCAGTTCGTCCGTACGCCGCATCTTCTTCCAGGCGGAGTTCTCGTTCTAGCCTATGCAACCATCAACCACGCAAGGACCTAGGCGCACGCCCAGGCCCTTGCGTATTGCATCAGCGCGTAGCGCCCACCGTAGCAGACTGAGGAGTCACAGCAAACGCGTCCGTCAATGACACCACACGAAGCTGCGCCTTCAGCGCGTCCAGCGACGCTGTCGTTTTGGCGGTAACCTCCACTGACTCTCCCGGCAGAATGTCAAAGTAGTTTTCCGATGCCTCTATATCGAGCGAACCAAAACTCAGATAAACACTGCGCGCCAGCACCGGCGAACTCACCCTGATCTTGTAGTGCCCCGCCGCACCGCTCGTCTCCACTGCCAGATGCGCCGCCTGCAGATGCACCTGCTTGGTAGGTGCCAGATACACAAGGTTGCGCGAAAGTGTCTCGCTCCCTACGCTCGCCTCCGCCACCACAAAAACACTCGTTGTATCCGCGGCGCCGGCCTGTGTCAGCTTGGCCAGCGGCCAATCCACATACACCTTGCTGGTCAGCGCATCGATGCTCACGTCGTGCTTTTCCTCCAGCAGTACCTTGCCGCTGAAGTCCATCAGCCGCACGCGCAATGTTGCCGGCTGAGCCGCCGTCCTGTCCGACACAATGTACACGCGCACCGCACCATCCTCCACGTGCGGTGACACCAGAATCGGCGCATAGAAACGGCGCGCGTAGTATTGCAGCGCTTTCCAGCGCCCGTAGTAGTCAATCGACGACCACGACGCCACCGGCCAGCAGTCATTCAACTGCCAGAAAATTGAGCCCATCGTTTCAGGCCGCGAGCGCCGAAAATGCTCCGCACCGATCTTGATCCCTTCGGCCTGCAACACCTGGCTCACATAGAGGAAACTCGCAAAATCCTTAGGCTCCGGATAATCCTTCAGCAGATAGTCGTGAATGATCGAGTTACCTTCGTTGTTCTTCTGGTGCGCCAGCATCACCGGCGTAAAGATATTGGCGCGGTCCTCCGGCTGGGTGAAAGCCTCGATCGTGCGCATCTCAGGGAACGACTGAAAGCCGTACTCCGTCACAAAACGCGAGTTGTGTGTCTCGTACGTCGTAAACGGCACGCGCCCGTGCCACACGTCCCACACGTGCGCATCGCCGCTCTGGTAGTGGTCACTCAACTCCTCGTAGTCGGCGCTCGGCGAACTGGGCCAGTACGGAATCTCCGGCTCCAGCCTCTCCACCACACGATTCAGAATTCCGCTGAAGACCGTGAGATAGTCCTGCCACATCTGGAACTTCACCTCCGGCGGCAGCTTCGACCGCTCGCCCCAGTTCAGTGCCTCCTCGGTCTCGTTGTTGCCGCACCACAGCACGATGCTCGGATGATTGCGCAACCGCCGCACCTGATCTTCGGCCTCAGCTTCCACCGTCTGTTTAAAGCTGTAGGCGCCCGGTTGCCAGTCGTTGCCGAACATGAAATCCTGCCAAACCATAATGCCGAGTTCGTCGCATATCTGGTAGAACTCGTCTGTCTCGTAGTAGCCGCCGCCCCAGTGGCGAATCATGTTCATGTTGGCCGCGCGCGCCGACTCCAAAATCCGGCGGTAGTTCGCCGTCGTCACGCGATTTGGAAAGCTGTCGAAGGGAATCACGTCCGCGCCCTTGGCAAAGACCGGAATCCCATTGACCACAAGCTGGAAACTGCGCCCCCACTTGTCTGCATGACGGTCCAGCACAATTGAACGCAAGCCAGTCGTCACGGCGCGCTGTTCACTCGTCTTGCCCGCAACCGCAACACTCGCAGTGAACTCGTACAGCGGCTGGTCGCCGTAGCCTGCCGGATACCACACCTTCGGCTGGCGAATCTCAATGGGCAGCGTGAGAACGTTGTGTCCCTCATGCAACACTGCTTTCGCGGACTGTGCGAGGTTTATGCCATTCGACGTCGAGCGCACCGCAATCGTTGCCGGGCCGGCGGCCGCCGCCTCCACTTCAACCTCTGCCTCCACGTGCGCTACATCCCGGCTCACGTCGCGCTGGCGGATCGCGAAGTCCGCAATGCGCGCCGCATCCCACGACTCCAGACGCACCGGCTTCCAGATCCCGCTGGTCACAAAGCGCGGTCCCCAATCCCAGCCGTACTCGTAAGCAGGTTTGCGCAGATATGTTTTCGCGTCCACCTTCGTCTTCGCCTGCCAGGGGTCTTGCGCTGCCACCTTCTTCGCTGATTCAACCGGCGAGACGAACAGGACACGCAGTTGGTTGCTGCCGGCGTGCAACTGGCGCTTCGCATCCACGCGCCAACTGCGGAATGAGTCATCGGACGTCAACACGAGTGTGCCGTTCAGATAGACTTGCGCCGGAGTATCCAGCCCATCGAAAACAAGATCAAGATGCCCGCGCCCCAGAAGGGCC
>DCFV01000088.1:0-3876 GCA_002314435.1 Acidobacteriaceae bacterium UBA1795
ACCGTGTGGCCGACCGTGTAGGCCGACTCGAGCGACGGCAGATATGCGCTGTATGCTCCAATGCGCTGCTTTGCCAGGCTGTCGACCGCGGTCATTCCGCGTGGTTGCTGATCGAAGTTGCTCACCGTGCGCAGTACGAGGATGCGCTGAAAGTCCGCTCGCCCGGCGGCGGCCAGCGCCTTCAATGAGAGTAGTGTGCCCGTATCTTCCATCGCCGTCGTAGCGAACTGCCCCTTGCCGTCGGTAAAGTAGCTCATCCACTGCGCCGCCCATGCGTCCATCAATTTGCCGTGCCAGTAGGTCGAAGACGAAATCTCATCGCCCATCGTTACGTGTGGCGGCAGTTGCGCGGCGGCTCCGTCAAAGTGGCTGCGCACATCCTTCAGCTTGTCGGTGTCAGCCAGTGACAGATCCTTCGTGAGTTGAAACGCCCACTCGGCAAGCGTTGGATTTACGGCGAAGAGCTGTCCATCCAGTGGCGCTGCCGGAGGCTCAAAGGGCCGCGCCTTGCGCAGAGGGATATAGCCAGTGGTCCAGTCCGGTGGAATTTCGCGCGCATCGATTTCGTAGCCCAGGTCGGCGTCCACAATCCAGCGCGCCCAGGCCGCCGAACCCAGCGATACCCGGTCCGGGCTTCCGCCTGCAATGCCTGCAATGATCCAATAGGCGTGCGACAGGTCAAACCGCGGGTCCAAGCCCAGAGCCATGATGGTCGCTGCTGCATGGGCTGTGCCTTGTCCGGTCAGCACGGCCATCTCCCCGGCATCGTTCATGCGCACGGCGTGATACCCGGCGGGCAGTGGAAAAACCCGGTCCAAATGGTCACGTTCCACCCAATACTGCAGTTCGCCCGGCGCATCGCCAGTGTCCTGGCCCATCTCAAACATTGCCACCACGACGACTCTGACCGGAATGGGCTGCTGCGCACCCAATGCCGGTAAAGCCAGAAAAGACAAGAGCATCCAGGCGGATCCGCTCAGAAAAGGGAAGAAAAATCGCATGCGCATGTGCTCATCCTATTGAAAACACGCAGACTTCTCATAGCGCGAAATGACGTTTGTCGTCGCTCAGGGCGTTTTAACCTGGTGATCACTCATGATTGCGATAATCTAGATGCATAGGAATGCCTGCAGGCTTGTTGTCCTGTGATCCGCTGAATCCGGGCCGGAAGGGTGCCAACCCGTCGGAACCTTCCAGCCGGGTCTTTGCTGTTCTCTGGGCGATGTGCAGCAATACAAGTGCCGTCCTGCGGCAGGCGCCTCACCGGCGCTCCTTGCTGCCTCTCGCGATGAGCAGTCTCAGAGAGCGGCTTGAACACAATTTGAACGCTTTCGCATCATACGCATTTCCTCTGCCCGGAGGTTGAGAGGGCAGATCCTCGTCAATCGTCCAAGCACTCACCGATTTTCAAAAACAACGTACTTCTTCCGCAAGCAACACTTTCATTTGAGGAGAACCAGAACGCAATGACCTTTAATCAAGCGACTACTGTGAAATGCCGCTTGTTTCTTTATGGCATTTTCTTCTGTCTCGCTATCCTTGGCCTTGTCTCTGTTTCGAGCCATGCCCAGGATGCGGGTTCCGGCGCGATCAGTGGTACGGTCACCGACCCCAATCACGCAGTCCTTGCCGGCGCATCGGTGACAGTGATCGAGACCGAAACCGGCATTCGCCGCGATCTGCAGACCACGTCGGCTGGCACTTATTCCGCCACCTTCCTCAAGCCCGGTCACTACGAAGTGATCGTTGCTGCTTCCGGGTTCAGCAAGGTTGATCGCAAGGGCCTGACGGTTCTGGTTGGTCAGGCACTCACCGTCGATGCCGAGCTACCGGTGACGAGTGCTCAGGATACGGTGATCATTACCGCCGATGCGCCCCTGATCGACACCGAGAAGATCGGCGCTGCGCAGGAAATCAGCCAGGAACTGTTCTCGAGCGTGCCCATCAACGGCCGCCGCTTTGACAACGTGGTGCTGATGACGCCCAACGTCACTCCCGACGGCTCCAGCGGTCTCATCTCCTACCGTGGCATCTCCTCGCTTTACAACACCAACCTCATCGACGGCGCCAACAACAACCAGGCCTTCTTTTCTGAGGCGCGTGGTCGCGCCAGCGGCGCTCCTTATGTTTATTCGAGCGACTCGATCCAGGAGTTCCAGTCGGCCTCGGGCACATACTCGGCCGCGTTGGGCCAGGCCGCCGGCGGACAGGTTAACGCCATCACCAAGTCCGGCACCAACGCCTTTCACGGCGACCTGTTCTACCTGTTGCGCTATCCGGACCTGAATGCTCTGGACCCCTATATCAAGGCGCAGAGCACGGTGCCCGGCCTGGCTCCGGCCCTCAAAGCGGCTTACCTCACCCAACCGGTCCACCAGCAGCATCAGTACGGCGGCTCGGTCGGCGGCCCCATCAAGAAAGACAAGCTCTTCTTCTTCTTCACCTATGACGGCTTCCGCAAGGTCAATCCGATTCTGTATATCTCGACGGCCGCCGTGCCCAGCAGCACCTACGGTGGCCTGAGCGCGTTCGATTACCTGACGCAATCGATCTCGTCTGGAGCCACCACTTACTGCGCCTCGCCGCTGACTGCAACCCAGTGCCTCACCGCTCTCAGCTACCTCCAGGGTGGCCTGGCCGGCATGAACAACTACACCCTGCAGGGACAGTTTCCCCGCCTGCTCAAGCAGAGCATCTTCTTTCCCAAGGTTGACTGGCAGCTGAACACCAAGAACCACATCACGGCCGAGTTCAACTGGGATACCTTCCAGGAGCCGAACGGTTACAACTCCTCCAACACCTCCTCCAATAGCTCCGTCACCCAGAACGGTGCGGTCAACATCCACGAGCGCTTCTTTATCGCCAACCTGAACACGGTGCTGAGCCCGACTTCGGTAAACCAGGCGCTCTTCCAGTGGTCACGCGATCTGGAGACGGCCTCGGCCAACACGCCCGGTCCCTCGGTCTCTGTAAGCAGCATGGCGGCCTACGGTATGCCCAACGCGCTGCCGCGTCCCGGCTTCCCCGACGAGCATCGCTGGCAGGCAAGCGACACCTATTCGAAGACCTTTGGCAAGAGCACGCTGAAGGCTGGCGTGGATCTGAACTTTATTGACGAACTTGCCATCAACCTCTTCCAGGGCGGCGGCATTTACAGCTACTCGCCCGGCACGGCAACCGGCGCCTTCGCCAACTGGGTGCAGGACGTCTACGGCGTCAATGGCGGTCAGCACTACACCAGCTTCACCCAGGTGCACGACCCCATCACCGGCGTCGGCAAAGATGATGCCTGGCAGAAGGTCGTTGGTGCTTTCGTCGACGAGCGCTACAAGGTCAGCCCCAAGTTCCAGGTGTCGGCCGGTCTGCGCTATGACATTCAGCTCTTTCCGCAGCCGCCCAAGCCGAACACCTCGAGCGACCTGGCGACCCTCTATACGTCGACCATTCACATCAACAAAACCCAGTTCCAGCCACGCGTAGGCTTCAACTGGAATCCATATCCCAAGACGGTGGTTCGTGGCGGCTACGGCATCTTCTACGGTCTGACGCAGGCCTCCACCTACTACACCATCCGCGTGGAGAACGGCGTTTATCAGCAGCAATACAACGCCTCAAAGGGTGCAAGTGGATATCCCACCTGGGCTCCGTCCAGCCTGGGCGTTCTGTTTACGCCTCCGGGGCCTGCCCTGCAGGCGCCGTTTGACGGTGCGGTCACGCCCACAGTGGAGAACACTGGCGCTTCGCTGGCTCCGCTGGCGGCGCGCGGCCTGAGCCCCAACTTCAGCAACCCCTACTCGCACTCGATCGATCTCGCGGTCGATCAGGAACTGCCGGGGCACGTTGCTCTCTCACTCGGCTACGTGGGCAACCGCGGCA
>DCFV01000088.1:4184-13669 GCA_002314435.1 Acidobacteriaceae bacterium UBA1795
TACGACATCGTAGATTCCACCGGTGCTACGCAGCAGACCATCACGGTGCCGTGGTACACGCAGCGCGTAACCTATGCCACTGCCAGCCTGCTGACTGGCTTCTCTGACATGAACACGTGGTACCACTCGATGGTGGTTTCACTCAAGAAGCCGATGAGCCACGGACTGGAAGTGTTGACCAACTACACCTGGGGCAAGACCATGGACGAGGGTCAAGTGGGCGGCGTCAGCGGTACCTTCAACGGCACCGATGTGCCGATCGATCCGGCCAACTACAAAGCGGAGTACTCGCGCTCGGATCTGAGCATGAAGAACCGCTTTGTCGGCAGCCTGGTGTGGGCGCCCACGGTGAAGACCGCGTACAGCCCGCTGACCTATGCGGCGCAGGGCTGGACCCTCTCTGGCACCTTCACCGCGCAGACCGGCTTCCCTGTGACGCCGATGATGAGCAACTACCCGACCAGCGATCTTTCGGGTTCGGGCGTCTCCGGCAACGGTGGTATCACAGGCGCCTCGGTCAGCTGGCTCAACTCGGCCACTGCCGTGCGCGCGCCGCAGTTGGCCCGCAACTACTTTGCCGGCCCCGGCCTGCGCAACGTTGATGCCCGCCTGGCCCGCGACTTCACAGTCACGGAGAAGACAAAGCTGCAGTTCTACGTCGAGGCCTTCAACCTGATGAACCACACCAACCGCCTCAGCGTGTACAACAAGTACTCGACTTACCTTCCTGCAGCGGCCTCCACCAGCACCAGCAAGTGCGCAGGCCACACCAACAGCTGTATCGCCCCTTACACCGGCACGTCCGACTACCTCGGCGTGACCTCCTCCACCAGCGGCGTGCTCTACGGCGCCCGCCAGCTGCAGTTCTCTGCAAAGTACATCTTTTAGTTCTCGCGGCAACTGGTAAACCAGGGCATGGCGGCTTCGGCCGTCATGCCCTTTTGTTTGAGGCGCACCGGCCTTAACCCATACGATGGCTGTATCCGTTCTCGAGGGGGGGAATCGTGTTCAAAGCAACTTGGTTTCGCGCATTGGCGTTTGTCCTGTTCCTGATGGCGTCCGCCGCAGGAATTGCCCAAGAGCCACTCAAGGTCATAGGGTTTATGACCGACTTTGACGTGAAGGATGACGCGGTGGGCATCTGCAAGGCGGTTATGGATGGCGTGGCGCCCGGTGTGCGCATCCTCGACATAACGCACCAGTCCGAGCCATTCAATATTGCTATGGGGGCGCGTTTCCTGGCAGGTTCTGCACCCTATTTTCCCAGGAACACGGTGTTTGTGGTGGTCATCGATCCGGGCGTGGGATCAACGCGCAAGGCGATCATTGCCAAGTCGCGCGCGGGCCAGTTCTTCGTTCTACCGGATAACGGACTGCTCACTCTGGTGCAGGATCGCGACGGGATCGTTGAGGCGCACGAAATCACCAATCCTGCCTGGATGATCGGTTCGGGAATCTCATCGACGTTTCACGGCCGCGACATCTTTTCTCCCGCCGCGGCGCATGTGGCGCGCGGAGATGATTGGACTCAGGCAGGACCGGCAGTGGATGTGACCAAGCTGGTGCGGCTCGAGATCAGGAATGCAACCGTGGATGATGCTGGTCTGCATGGAGAAGTGATCGGCACCGACGGGCCCTACGGGAATCTCGTGTTGAATGTCCCGGATGAGACTTTTGCCCGGTTGGGCTACAAGCTCGGGGACATGGTCCCCGTCACTCTTGCGGACAAACACTATGTCTTTCCCCTGGTGAAGACGTTCAGCGATGTGCCGGTGGGCAAAGAACTCTTCTACATCGACTCGCGTGGAAGGCTTTCGCTGGGTATTAATCAGCAGAATTTTGCGGAGACTTACAAACTGGGCGAGGGCGCGAAGTTGACGATTCCAATGAAGGGCCGGCGTTAGCGCCTGAAGCGATGGCGCGGCTTGCTGGGGAATCACTGAGGATGAGGAAGAGGGGCGTCGACATGCAGCGTGGGAAGAGGTTCAGCGGGCTCTTTGCAGCCTTCTTGCTGACAGGAGTGAGCGTTTTTGGGCAGGCACAACAGCCCTCCCACCACTGGGCCATCGTGCTGCACGGCGGCGCTGGCGTCATCGAACGCGCCGGCATGGATCCAAAAACTGAAGCAGCCTACCGAGCTTCGCTCGCTGAAGCCCTGAAGGCTGGCGCAGATGTGCTCGATCGCGGAGGCTCCTCGCTCGACGCCATCGAAGCCTCCATCAAGATCCTCGAAGACGATCCGCTGTTCAACGCGGGTCGCGGTGCGGTCTTCACTGCCGAGGGCAAGAACGAACTCGATTCGTCCATCATGGACGGCTCCACGCTGATGGCCGACGCCGTTTCTGGCGTCACGCGTACCCGCCATCCCATCAGCCTGGCCCGCGCCGTAATGGAAAAGTCGCCGCACGTCATGCTCAGTGGAGCCGGAGCGGACGCCTTTGCCGCACAAGTGGGCCTTGAGCAAGTCAACCCCAGCTTCTTCTTTACTGAGCGTCGCTGGCAGTCGCTGGTGAGGGAACTTAAGCAGCAGGGTTTGCCGATTCCGCCGCGTCCCGCGGGCGCGCCCCCCGCCCCGCCGGTTCCCGTAGCCGAGATCGAGCCTCCCAGCGCCCACAAGTACGGCACCGTTGGCGTCGTCGCGCTTGACCGCCACGGCAACATCGCCGCAGGCACCTCCACCGGCGGCCTCACCGCCAAGAGGTGGGGCCGCGTTGGCGACTCGCCCATCATCGGCGCCGGGACGTACGCATCGAATCAGTCCTGTGCCGTCTCCGGCACCGGCACTGGTGAATACTTCATCCGCCTCGGTGTCGCGCGCGAGGTCTGCAATTTTGTCCGCTTCAAAAGCCTGCCTCTGCAGAAGGCGGCCGACGAAGTCATTCACAAGGAACTGGAAAGCCTGCGCGGCGATGGTGGCATCATCGCCCTCGCGCCCGACGGCCAGATGGCCTGGAGTTTCAATACGCCCGGCATGTACCGCGCCCGCCAGTCCGAGGGCGGCAAAGCGGAGATCGCCATCTACAACGACGAGCCGTAGACGCAGAGAAGGCGCCACCCGCAGGCGGCGCCTTAAGATTACCGTTCAGTTGACCTAGTGGATCGTCTCGAACTTCTCCCACGCCAGATTGCACACCGGGCAGCGCTCGTGTTCTTCGGGAGTCTCAGACGTGTAGCCGCACACCGCGCACACAAAGAAGTCGCGGGCCTTCGTCACCCACGCATCCTTCTTGCCGCTCTCTACCAGCGCGATGGCCTCACTGTAGAGCCGCGCATGTGTCTTCTCGGCCTCGAGAGCCCAGGTAAACGTGCGCACTGCCGCCGCGTTGGCCTGCGCCTCAGCTTCTTTCAGGAACTCCGGATACATCGAATTCACTTCGTAGGTCTCGCCGGCCAGCGCAGCCTTCAGGTTTTCGAGTGTCGTCTTCACCTCTACCGGATGAATCTCGCACTTGGCCTCGCCGCCCAGCTGCTTGATCACCCGTGCGTGGTTTTGCGCATGGATCTGCTCAGCCCGCCCGGCGGCGCGCAGCAGGCTTCCAGCTCCATGAAATCCTTCAATATCAGCCTTTACGGCAAAAGCGGTGTACTTGGCGTGCGCATTCGACTCGCCCTCAAAGGCGGCCAGTAGATTCTTAATGGTCTCGGTATGCTCGACAACGCTTCCAGACATCTTGATCTCCCTCCACACTTCAACTCGAAGCGTAGGAGCGCACGCCGCGCACAGGCTGTGACGGGCACTACAGCTGCGCGCCCGCTTCAGACCGATGCAAAAAGGGCATCCCCGATGGGGACGCCCTTTCGATCGCTCCTGCCGCATTGAGGTTAGGGATGTTGTGCAGCCGCCGTTCCCGGAGCCGCGCCGCGTGCTTCGGCCTTCTCCGCAAGCACCTTGTGCGCATGATCTTCCTGCGCCTGCGCCTCGGGCAGGAAGGTCAGGGCCTTCTGGATCTGCGGATCCCATTCGGCCATCACTCGAAGCCCCTGCAACTGTCCGAACTGGCTGGTGAGCACATACTCCTTGATACTGGTTCTCAGCCAGTCGTTCACATCGTTCAGGTCCTTGTCTGTCCAGGTAACGCTCTGGGCGGTGAGGAATTCCTTGAATTCCTTCATTACCGCGTCGTCTGCCTGGAAGTTGTGCTCCACGGTGCGGTTGGCCAGGTAGTGCGCAGCAAAGTGGAAGAACACCTGCTTATAGATGAGCTGATCCTGGAAGTCGTTGCTTTTCGGCGTATCGATCTTCTCGTCAGGCGTGATGCCTCCGCCGCCATACACCGTACGCCCCGCGTCCGTCATCTTCACTTCACGGTTGGTCGAGTCCGCGGCCGATGCACCGGCGTGGTTGTAGTAGTAGTCGTAGAGAGAAATGCCCGCGTAGTTGCGCTGAATGAGCCGGCCGGATGGCGTGTAGTAGTGATAGGTGGTCAGTGCCAGACCTGTGTTCTCGCTCAGGTTGTAGACCGTCTGCACCAGCCCCTTGCCGAATGTGGTCTCGCCCACAATCAGCGCACGGTCGTGGTCCTGCAGCGCGCCGCTCACAATCTCTGCTGCCGAAGCCGTGTTGCGGTTCACCAGCACCACGATCGGGAATGCCTTGCCGTCGTTGCCGTGCGTGGCCGTGTACACCTGGTCTGGATACGCGCGTCCGCGCTGCGACACAATCGTCTGCCCCTTCTGCAGCAGGTGATCGCACACATCAACGGCTTGGCTCAGCAGCCCGCCGGGGTTGTTGCGCAGATCGAATACCAGCCCGTGCAGATTGCTGAAGCCGTTAATCGCATCGCTCACTTCCTGCCCGGTCGTCTCCTGGAACTGCGTGAGGTGGACGTAGCCCACACCGGGTCGGATCTCGAACGCCAGGTCTACCGACGGATGTGGAATCTCGTCGCGAATCAGGTCAAACGCCAGCGGCCCCGAGTGACCCTCGCGGATCATCGACACCTGCACGTGCGTTCCCTTGGGGCCCTTCAGGGACTTGGCCACCGCGTCGGAGCTCAGGCCATCCGTCGTCTTCCCGTCGATCGCGGCGATCACGTCCCCGGGGCGGATGCCGGCCCGGAACGAGGGCGTGTTCTCGTAGGGGTTGATAACCACCACCTTGTTGCCCTGCTGCTGGATGACCATGCCCACACCGTAGTAGTGGCCGCGTTGGTCCTCGCGCATCTTGGCATAGGCCTTGGGGTCATAGAAGCTCGAGTGCGGGTCCAGTACCCGCAGCATCCCCGGAATGGCGCCGTCGTAGATCGCCGTGTCCGCCTTGTCACCCCGGATGGGCTCGGCGTAGTTCTGCTCCACCAGCGCATAAACGTCAGTAAAGGTCTTCAGGCTGTCGCGAATCTGGCTCTCGTCCTCGGACGACTGTGCCCCCACCTTGCGCTGCATGACGCTGCCGACGGCAGCGCAAACAGTGAAGAAGAGAACGAGGGTAAAAAGTGCCCGGCGGGCGCGGGGAGTCATGGCTGGAAGGTACCTCCAGACCGCCACCGCAACAGACACCCCTAACGGGCCGCGCAGAGCGGTCTTTGGGCTAAAGTATAGCACCCAGTCTGTTGGACGCCCCCCGTCCCGGCCCGGTAGCTGGAGCCGCACGTAACCGGCCTCTTTGGGGCATTTCCGTGGCACATTCCAGCCAAATTCGCCCCAGAATCGCCCCTCTGCTATCAAGCCATTTACAATGACGTCTATGGTTCAGGGGACAATGCTTCGCACCCTGCCGATGTGCCAACCTATGACTCTGAGACTCCTTCCTACTTCCGCGGCTTTCGTGTTGGTCACGGCGCTGCTCGCTAGTTCCGCCTCCGCCCAGACGCGCGCCACAGCTCCGGCGAGCCCGTACGGCGGCACCACGGTGGAAGACATCGTCGCCCGCGTCAACGACCAGATTATCTCCAGTTCGGACTATGAACGCGCCCTGAAGGAACTGGACCAGGAAGAACGCCAGCACGGCGCCTCCATGCAGGAGATGTCGGCCGCTCATAAGGACTTGCTGCGCAACCTCATCGACCAGCAGCTGTGGCTCTCCAAGGGCAAGGAACTCGGCGTTACTGGTGAAACCGAGCTCGTTAATCGGCTCAACGAGATTCGTAAGCAGTACAACCTCTCCACCCTCGAGGACCTGGAAAAGGCCGCACAGGAGCAGGGCGTCAGCTACGAGGACTTCAAAGCCAACATCCGCAACACCATCGTCACCCAACAGGTGATGCGCCAGGAAGTTGGCAACCGTATCTCCGTCACCCCCGGCGAAGTCCAACGCTACTTTGAGCAGCACAAGCAGGATTTCGCCCAGCAGGAGAGCGTGCAGCTCGGCGAGATCCTCGTCTCGACCGGTGCCAATCCTGACGATGCGCAGAAGGTGGCCGATGCCCAGGCCAAAGCCAACGAGGTTGCGGCCAAGCTCCACGCGGGCGGCGACTTCGCCCAGCTGGCGCGCACTTTCAGCGACGGCACCACTGCCTCCACCGGCGGTGAACTGGGCACCTACAAGCGTGGTCAGCTGGCTAAAGTTTTTGAAGATCAGGTCTTCGGCATGAAGGCGGGCGAGTTCACTGAGCCCATCCGCACCAAGCAGGGCTTCATTATCTTCAAGGTCATCCGCCATACGCCTGGTGGCGTTCCTGCCTACAAGGACGTGGAGCAGGACGTCGAACAGAACTACTTCATGGCCCGCATGGAACCGGCCATCCGCGACTACCTGACCAAGATGCGCGAAGACGCCTACATCGCCATCAAGGAAGGTTACGCGGACTCTGGCGCCAGCCCCAACAAGCGCGTGCTGCCCATCTCGTATTCGGCTTACACGCCGCCTTCGCCCAAGAAGAAGCGCAAGGTGGAGCGTACCCGCTACCGCGAGACCAGCCGCGGCTACCGACAGAAGTCCACCCCGGCAACGCTGACCTCGGAGAAGCCTGCACAGCCTGTTGAAACCCCCAGCGCTCAAACGGCAAGTGCTGAAGCGGCCAAAACAGCCAGCAAGAAGACCGAAGCTTCCATGAAGCCCGGCAAGAAGGAAAAGATCCGCTACGGCAAGGCTCCGCAGGAGACGCTGCCCAACTCGCCCACCGCGCAGACTGAGGATGCCGGCGCAGTTACCCAGCAGCAGACCGCGACCGCACAGGCCGAGGAGCCCGTCAATCCGCTTGAGGCCCAGCCTGAGCAAAAGAAGACGCGCTACAGCGCTCGCGCCAAGGAGCCCAAGCAGCCCAAAAAGAGTGTGGTGCAGCAGCAGCAAAAGGATGCCATCACACCTGCGGCGCCGGATGCCGGTGAAGTGGCCGACCGCCAGACGCAGTCCTCCGCGCTGGGCCTGAACGGCGACACCACCAAGAAGAAAAAGAAGTCCACCGCTGTTACCGAGAAGACCCGCATCAGCGAGCGCCCCAAGACCCCGGCCGAGCAAAAGGACCAGACTCCGCTGCAGCCGACGCCCATCCCAGCCGTCAAGGGCGCGCCCGGTGCTACTACGCCGACAGAGCAACCTTCTGCCCCGCAACCTGCTACGCAGCCGCAGCAATAGCCTGCGTGCCGCACCTCACTGGCCTCGGAGCTTCTGCTCCGGGGCCTTCTTCTTTGCGCGCCGTTTTGGCCTTGCGCCCCCGCTGGGTTAAGCTTTCCCGCAGGATGAAGGACATTTTTGTTTCCGATCTAACCGGCTTTGAGGAAGGGCGTCCGTTCGACAGCTACTTTCTCCTGCTGCTCAAACAGACCCGCAGTACCAAGACCAACAAGCCCTATCTCAACCTGATTCTCTGCGACAAGACTGGGCAGATCGAGGGCCGCGTCTGGGACCCGGCAGACCCGCGTATCGCCCGCGACGTTGAGCGCGGCGACATTGTCAAAGCCCGCGGCTCGGTTTCCCGCTTCGACGATCGCCTGCAGATGAAGGTCGAGCAGCTGCGCAAGGCTGTGCCCGGCGAGGCCGAAAAATCGGACCTGATGCCCGCCACTATTTACGACGTGGATGAGCTATGGCACGAGCTCATGGGCTTCATCGAGAGCTTTACTGAGCCCGACCTGAAACGCCTGCTCACGGCGATTCTGGACCAGCCCGCCATCGCCGAGGCCTATCGCGAAGCTCCCGCCGCCCGCCAGCTCCATCACGCATGGCTCGGCGGTCTCCTGGAGCACGTCGTCAGCCTTCTTCGCCTTGCAGACCGTGTCGTGCCCAACTACACCATGCTTCACCGCGACCTGTTGCTCACGGGCGTCATTCTGCACGACGTCGGCAAGGTCTACGAGCTCGCCTGGGACACGGGCTTCGAATACACCATCGAGGGCACCCTTCTCGGCCATATCCAGCTCGGCATCGAACTGGTGGAAAGGACCATGGACGCGCTGCCCGGCTTCCCGCCGCGCCTGCGCACTCTCGTCGTCCACATGATTTTGTCTCATCACGGCAAGCTTGAGTTCGGCTCGTCCAAGCTGCCCATGATTCCCGAGGCGCTCGTGCTCAACTTTGTCGATGACCTCGACGCTAAAATGCAGGCCATCGCGAGCGAGTTCGACAAATGCGCCCGGGAAGGGAAGAGCGCAGCCGAGTTGACCGGCAAGGTGTGGGCCCTCGACCAGCGCCAGTTGCTCTCCACCCGCGCTTATCTGGACGAAGGCAAATAGCGTCTCGTCGCTTTCTCGAAGCCTTTTGGGCGGTTTGCAGATTATTTCGCTGCGACGCGCAGAATCGAAAGCAAGCCTGTGTCCCGCCTTCAAACACAAAAAAGGGAGGGGGGACCCCCCTCCCCCCCCCTATTTGTTCCCCTGTCTTCGCTTTCTGCCTTTTCGCACCAGTGCGGGTGCAAGACTAGCCCAGAAACCAGTTCCACTGCGCCTCGGTGAGCGGCACCACCGAGAGCCGCCCGAGGATCACCAGCGGCGAGTCAACAAACAGCTTCTCTGCCTTGATGGCCGCGAGCGTCTTGGGCGTCTTCAGCCGTCTGCCCACCTTTACGCGCACCACCGGCACCTTCGGGTCCGTCGGATCCACGCTCAGCACGGTTCCTGTGCCCACAGCAGTCCGGTCGTCGCCCGTGTGGTAGAAGATCCACTTCGTTCCTGCCTTCATCTCGCGCAGGTGCTTCACGGCGGTTGGGTTGGTGACACCATTCCAGATCGTCTCCCCGTCGCGCAGGAAGTCGTCAAAGGAATACACATCAGGCTCAGTCTTGAAGAGAAAGTAGGTCATAGCTGAAGGAAACGGGGATCAGATGTGAGGGATCAGGGAACCTTACGGCTCCTTCCCTCTCAACTCCTGAAGGATACACAACCTTTGCCGTTTGCTTCAGCCGTTAATTCCGGCGCCTCTGCAGCGGAATGCTGTTCCCTGACCCTGATTTCTGACCCCTGATCCCTGACTCCTGTTTCTCATTCCATTACAATCAAAAGGTTATGATCCGCTTTTCAACCGCCGGGGAGTCGCACGGGGAGGCACTGATCGCGCTGGTCTCCGGACTGCCGGCTGGCGTGCCCGTAGATCTGGAGTTTGTGAACCACGA
>DCFV01000088.1:14015-30427 GCA_002314435.1 Acidobacteriaceae bacterium UBA1795
GTACGCCATGGCAAAACCATCGGCTCGCCGGTCGCCATTGAGATCGTGAACCGCGACTGGAAGAACTGGGAAGAGAAGCTGCCCATCGAGGCCGGCGACCCAGCTAAACACCAGGCCGTTGCTTCTCCGCGTCCCGGCCATGCCGATCTCGCTGGCGCCCTCAAGTACAACTTCGCCGACGCGCGTTATGTCCTCGAGCGTGCTTCCGCCCGCGAATCCACCTCGCGCGTTGCCGCAGGCGCCTTCGCCAAGCTCATGCTTATGGTACTCGGCATCGAGATCTCGAGCCACGTCATCCGTGTTGGCCGTGTCGAGCTCGAACGCACAGCCACGTGGGACGAGATCGTTGCCGTCGCAGCCAAGGACGAAGTGATGCTCAGCTGTGTTGATCCGGAAGCCGAAGCCCGCATGAAGGAAGAAGTGGAAGTGGCTGCGCGCACAGGAGATACGGTCGGCGGCGTCTTTGAGGTGGTGGTGCATAATGTGCCCGCCGGCCTTGGCACCTACGCCAACTGGGACGAACGCCTCGATGGCCTGCTCGCCTGGTCCGTCATGAGCCTGCAGGCGGTCAAGGCCGTCGAAATCGGCCGCGGTATTGTGGCGGCTGGGTCGTTCGGTTCCGTCGTTCACGACCCAATTCATTACGCTGCCGAAGATATTGGCAGGCCTACGCGTTTCGTGCGTAACCAGAACAACGCTGGCGGCGTCGAAGGCGGCATCTCCAACGGTGAAGACATCGTGGTGCGCGGCTACCTCAAGCCCATCTCCACGCTGCGCAAGCCACTCGAATCGGTTCGCTTTGACACCCGCGAGGCAACCAGCGCAAGCTACGAGCGCAGCGACATCTGCGTGGTTCCGGCCGCGGGCGTGGCTGCTGAAGCCATGGTGGCTATGACCATGGCCGGTCTCGTGCAGCAGAAATTTGGCGGCGATTCGGCCCTCGAGATGAAGCGGAACTTCCTGGGCTACATCGAACAGATACGGAGCTTCTAAGAAGAACGAAATGATTCTCAAGATTGTGAAATACCCGGAGCCGGTCTTGCAGCAGCCTGGCGAGCCGGTCACTGAATTCAATGCCGAGTTACGCAAGCTCGTGGCAGACATGTTTGAAACCATGTACGCTGAGCAGGGCATCGGCCTTGCCGCGCAGCAGGTGGGCGTGGCCAAGCGCGTCACCGTCATCGACCTGAGCGCGGGCAAGGATCCGGCCCAGAAGCTCGTGCTCGTCAACCCGGAGATCATCGCGCGCGAGGGCAAACAGTACGAAGAAGAAGGCTGCCTCAGCTTTCCTGAGATTCGTGAAAAGATTCCTCGCGCATTGAAGGTGCGTGTACGCGCGCAGGACGAGACCGGCAAGTGGTTCGAAATCGACGGCGAAGAGCTTCTTTCACGTTGCTTTCAGCATGAGATTGACCATCTTGACGGGACGCTCTTCATCTTCCGAATGAGCGCGCTCAAGCGCGACCTCACGCTGCGCAAGATTCGCAAGTTGCAGCGCGAAGGCACATGGTAGGCAGGTGAAGCTCGTCTTCTGCGGCACCCCGCGCTTCGCGGTTTCCACGCTGGAGGCGTTGCGCGCAGCCGGTCACGAAATCGCCCTCGTTGTTACGCAGCCGGACCGGCCCGTAGGCCGCACGCAGGAACTTGCTGCGCCGCCAGTCAAACAGGCTGCGCTTACGGCGGGTCTGCCCGTTACGCAGCCAGAGAAGATTCGCAACAACGCGGAGTTTCGCGCACAGCTTGAAGCCATCGCGCCTGACGCCATCATCGTCGTCGCCTATGGCCGCATCATCCCGCCGTGGATGCTTGCGTTGCCGCGATACGGTTGCGTCAATCTGCACGCATCCTTGCTGCCCAAGTATCGCGGCGCTGCACCGATTCAGTGCGCCGTGGCGGAGGGCGAAGCCGTCACAGGAAACACCACCATGCTGCTCGAAGAAGGCCTCGACACCGGCCCGATCCTGCTGCAGCAGGAGATTGCGATCGCGCCGGAGCAGACAGCCGCGGACCTGTTCGACGTGCTGGCAGAGTGCGGCGCACCACTTGTGGTGGAAACGCTCGCAGGTCTGGCCTATGGCAGCATCCAGCCCAAGCCTCAGGACCACGCACGCGCCACGCTGGCGCCCATCCTCGAGCGCGAGCAGGGCCGGATGGACTTTTCCGCGCGTACCGCCACCGAGCTAGTGAATCGCTGGCGTGGCTTCCAGCCCTGGCCTGGTGCCTTTACTGCTCTCAATGGAAAGAAGCTCATCATGCATCGCCTCGCCGTGGCCGCGCACAGCGAAGCGGCGGCGGAGCCTGGCATGCTCGCGATCGACGGCCAGCGGCTTCTGGTGGCCTGCGCGAAAGGTACGTGGCTCGAACTTCTTGAGGTGCAGCTCGAAGGCAAAAAGCGCATGCACGCGGCCGAATTCCTGCGTGGCATGCAACTGCGCTCAGGCGCGCGACTCGGTTGAGAGCCATGTCTGCAGTTACGCCGGCGCGCGCAGCGGCATTCAAAATCATGAGCGAGGTGGAGCGCGGGCAGGCGCATTCCGACGCTTTGCTGCGTGCCAAAGCAGTCACGCGCCTTTCCGCAGCAGACCGCAACCTCGCCACAGCGCTTGTACTCGGCACGCTACGCTGGCAGCTATGGCTTGACCAGCGGATACGTCCGCTGCTCAAACGCCCCAATGCCAAGCTCGACATGGAAGTTCGCATCGCCCTGCGGCTCGGCGCATTTCAGTTGCTGTGCATGGATCGCATTCCCGCGCGCGCAGCCATTGACGAGAGCGTGGAACTGACCCGGCAGGCTGGGCACCGCTTCGCTTCCGGCATGGTGAACGCCGTGCTGCGCAAGCTAGCCACGCATGCCAACACGCATGCGGATAGGGTAGCCGCAGCGTGCGAGGCGTATCCCGCGTGGATGGTTGAGCGCTGGATGCGCTTCTACGGCGAAGAAACCGCGCAGGCGATCTGCGCGCATGGTCAGGCACAGGCGACGCAAACCCTGCGCATTGCCGATCCCTCTACAGCGCAGGAGTTCGTTGCGGCGGGCGTGCAGATTGAACCGGGCGCGCTGCTTACGGCGGCTAGCCGCGTCACCGCAGGCGACGTGACAGGTACGGCGGCTTTCGACGAAGGCCGCGTGCGCCTGCAGGACGAAGGCTCGCAGCTTGTCGCCGAAGTGGCCGGAAGTGGCAACGACATACTCGACTGCTGCGCCGCCCCGGGTGGTAAGACCATGATTCTCGCTGATCGCAATCCGCAGGCGCACGTCACGGCGTGCGAATCCAGCGAACAGCGGCTCTCTCATCTGCGCAAGCGCCTGGCCGCTCTGGGCGAGCGCGTGGAGTGCCGCCTTGCCGATGCGGCAACTCTTAAAGAGGAGAGTGTCTACGACCTCGCGCTCGCGGACGTTCCCTGCAGCGGTACAGGTACGCTTGGCCGCAACCCGGAGATTCGTCATCGTCTTCAAGTGAATGATCTGCCGCGTCAGGCCGAGCGCCAGAAGACGATTCTGCGCGCCGCATTCCGTGCGATTCGGCCCGGTGGGCGGGTTGTCTATTCCACCTGCTCGCTGGAGCCGGAAGAGAACGAAGAGGTCGTGGCTGCGGTGTTGGCGGAGAGGCCGGATGTGCAGGTTGCATCCATGCGGAGTCGCATCGACACGCTGCAACGTGACGGCATCGTCACAGACGCCGGTGCAGAAAAGTTGCGGGCCTGCGTGACGAACGAAGGCTGTCTACGTCTGTTGCCGGGTGCCTTCAACACGGATGGCTTCTTCATTGCGGTGCTTGAGAAAACGGCGCGCTGACAGGTTATTCGTTGCTGAGTCGTAGATCCTCGTAATTGCGGTCGAGCAGTTTGCACAGGGCCTCAATCACCAGCTCATGATCGGCGCGCTGCGGCAGACCCGAGACGGTTACACTTCCAATCACTCCAGCGCCTGCAACAATGAGCGGGAACGATCCGCCGTGCGTGGCGTAGTCGGCCGCAGGAAGACCCTGACTTTCAAGCAGCATTCCGTCCTTCAGCTTGTCCTTCAGGCCGACAGCATAAGAGCTGCGATGGAAGCGTGCCACTACGTTGCTCTTACGCCGCACCCAATCCACGTTGTCCGGTGTAGTGCCCGCAAGTGCCGCATAGAAGAGCGGCTGGCCGAAGCGGCGTACATCGATCACCACTGCTAGTTGGCGCCTGGCGGCAAGCGTGCGTAGGCGCTCGCCCAGTTCCCACGCTGTTTGCTCGTCAATGCGTGTGAACACCAACTCGCGCTCTTGCACGGCAATTTGTTCCAAGTCCTCACTCAGTCCCATCGGTCAGACTCCTTGTCTATCCCTGCGATGCTAACGTCCGACCCTCAGCGTTCGCCAGCGCCTTCCACAGCCGTGGGGGTAAGCGGCACAATGCCGAGCCGTTGATAGATGGGGCGCATTTCCTTGCGTAGCCGCGGCAGGCGCGACCAGAACCAAGCGCCGCCCAGAATGCAGGCTACGCCGCTTACGATGACCGTGTGCGGCGCGCCGATTGCGTCGGCTAGTGCGCCGGCCAGCAGGCTTCCAAAGGGCGCCATGCCCACGAAGGCTACTGTGTAGTAGCTCATAACGCGGCCCCGCATCTTTTCGTCCACCAGCGTCTGGATGATGGTGTTGCTCGATGTCAGGCCCTGCATCATGCCAAAGCCCGTCAATAGCATTAACGGTAGAGAAAGCAGGATCGATGTGGAGAGGCCGAAGCAGATCAGGCCTGTGCCGAACAGGACAGCAGCAATGGGAATCATGCGCGCAAGCCCGCGCACCGAGCGGCGAAGCACAAGGCTCAATGCGGAAATGAGCGCTCCCACGCCCACGGCACCCATCAGAAAGCCCAGCGTGTGTGGGCCGCCATGAAGAACCTTCGTGGCGAATACAGGCATCAGCACCGTGAAGGGCCAGCCCATCAGGCTGAGCAGCGCGAACAATAAAAGAATGCTGCGCAAGGGCGCTAAGCCAGACACGTAGGTCCAGCCCTCGTGTAGTTGCGAGAGCATCGAAGCGTCCTGTCGCTCCTCGACGGCCTGCGGCAGTCGCATCAGTATCAGAGATAGCAGCACGGCGATGTAGCTCACGCCATCGACCAGAAAGCACCAGCCCTCATTCGTAGCGGCGATGAGTAGACCGGCCAGCGACGGCCCCACAAGGCGCGCCATGTTCACCATGGATGAGTTGATGGCGATGGCGTTCGACAAGTCTCCGCGATCTTCCACCATCTTCACCATGAACGACTGGCGGCCGGGCATGTCAAATGCATTGATGATGCCCTGGAAGGCGCTCAGCGCGAGCACTTCACCGATGGTGATGCGATGCGTGAGCGTGAGCACGGCCAGCGCCAGAGACTGCACCATGGCCAGCGCCTGTGTCCACAGCAGCACCTTGTGGCGATCAACACGGTCCACCAGCACGCCGGCGAAAGGAGCCAGCAGAAAGGTCGGAATCTGGCCGGCGAAGCTCACGGTGCCCAGCAGCAGCGACGAATGAGTGAGCTTGTAAACAAGCCAGGCAGTGGCCACGCGCGTCATCCATGTGCCGATGAGCGAGATGCTCTGACCGCCGAAGAACAGACGAAAATTGCGATGGCGCAGTGCGCGCCAGGCATGTGCGTAACCTTGCGCTGCGAGAGCATTTACCGGTGCAGGGGAGGGTGGTTGTGGCACGGAACTCATCGGTTCTTTTGATGCTGCGGTAGTTTCAACAGACGGATTACTTTGCGACGGTCAGCTTCACCAGAGTGGCTTGATCTACGCGTGCGCCAGCGGGCGGTTGCTGGCTAACGACAGAGCCGGGTGACGTCGGCGGAACAGGTGAAGCTCCGCCCACGCCAACCGGCGGAATCGGCACGTCGACAAAGGTCGGCGTTTCGGTTTGGATGCCCACGGTGGCCAACACTGCCTGCGCGGTGACAATCGGCATGCCGGCAAGGTCGGGCATCACGTAGCCATCCGCGCTCGCGTTCTCCGGTGCTGCCAGCAGGAGGTTCACGCTGGGCCTTTCGATGCCCTGCGCGTGGGCTGGCGGATCCTGCGCGATGACGGTTCCTTCTCCAGCGGATGCGAAGGGTAGATGTGCGGTGGCACCCACGTCCAGGCCTGCGCGGCGCAGCTGCAGAGCGGCCAGCCGCTGGTCATTACCCACGGTGCCCGGCACGTCAACCTTCTGCGGTCCCAGGCTTTCCGCCACGCGCACGCGCCACTCGCGCCGCACCACCGTGCCCGGAGCAGGCGACTGCGAGAGGATATGTCCGGCGGCTACGTCGCCCGAATAGTAACGGTTGTCCACGTCGAGATTCAGCCCCATGCCTGCAGTCTGGCTGCGCGCATCGGCCACAGTCATGCCCTTGAGCGCGGGCACCTGCACTTCTGCGCCGTGGATGGCAAAGTGCATGGTCGCGATGGCTGACAGGAGTGCCAGGGCCACCAGCACCATGAGCAGTGACACTGCCCGAAACAGACCGAGGAAGAAGCGATTGCTCATGGCTCGGGCTCCCCGTCGAGAAAGATGACTTCGTAATCGATCTCCGCAGCCTTCTCCAGCATGAGAGAAACCGAGCAGTATTTGGTCTTCGACAACGCGACGGCGTCTTCCACGGCCTTGCGGCTCAGACGTCCGCTCACGGCGTAGGTGAGACGGATTTGCGTGAAGATACGCGGCGCATTCTCAGCCTGCGTGGCGAGAGCAGAGACGCGCAGGCCGGTCAGCGGCTGGCGTTTTTTCTTGAGGATGCTCACGACGTCGACGGACGTGCAGCTGCACAGAGCCATCAGCACAGCTTCCATCGGGCTTGGTCCGTGGGCGTGTGCGGAGTCGGCATCGAAGATAACCACGTTACCGCTTTCTGTGCGGCCTTCAAACACGTCGTCGTGTTTCCACTCGGTTTGGGCAATCATGCAACAAAGCTCCGGGCGTCAGCGTGTGTTGTCTGTGACTGGCTCGGGATGGATGGTCACCCGGTAGACTTCCGGGCATTCCAGCTTGAAGCGGTCCTCGAGAGCCGTGATGATCTCATGCACGCGTCCCATCGTCAGATGGTCCGGCAGCGTGCAGTGGCAGGAGAGTGCGATATGCTCGCTGGCTCGACCGACAACAATCTCGTGCACATCGACAATTTCTGTGTACTGTGCCGCTGCAAAGCGCAGAGCCACTTCGATGCGGCGGTCCGCCACGAGCGATTCGTCGGGCACATTGATGTTGGCGGGCTCGCTCTCAATGTGGGTAACAATCGAATCGACCTCAGGCGCTTCGCGCAGGATTTCGCTCTCAAGCGCCGTAACAAAGTTGTGTGCCTCTAACAGGGGCAGAGCTTCATCCAGTTCCAGATGCTGTTCCACACGGAGCTTGCCGTGGATCGATCGAATGCTTAGCTCGTGTACGCTAACGTTGTTGCGCGCGGCAACGGCGCGCACGCGGTCGAAGATGCTTTCAGCGCGTGCCTGCCGTGGCACGGTGTGAATGACGACATCGGCGCGCGGCAGCACGCCGTGCACGGAGGCAGTGGCGGCACGCACCAGTTCGCTGGTGTGCTCAAAGGTGTAGGTGCGCGGTAAGGCCAGGGTCAGGTCGGCGAAATAATTCGCCCCTGAGCGACGCACACGGGCCTGCTCGACAGCCAGCACGCCGTCAAGTTGTTGTACTTCATGAATGACGCGGCGGCGCGTCTCCGCGGGGATCTCGTCCATGAGCACAGAGACAGTTTCGCGTGTGAGCCGTGCCGTGATGCGCAGAATCATCAGAGAGACGACAACCGCGGCGAACGGATCGGCAAAGCGCAGCCACTCGATATGCATCTTGAGACCGAGCCAGCTTGCTCCGAGCCCGGCAAGCACCGCGAGGGTGGCCCAGATATCAGAGGCAAAGTGAAATGCGTCCGTGGCGAGTGCCGGCGATCCTGTGCGTTCGGCCACGATGCGCAGCTGCCGCGAGCGCCAAAGGTCAACCGCGATCGAGGTGAGCAGCACCAGTACCGGCCACATGGAGTGATGCAGTTCCACGCGGTCGTGCACAATGCGCTGCATCGCCTCCCAGATGATCCACGCGCAGGAGATGATCATCAGCGCGGCCTCGCCGAACGAGGAGAGATTCTCGAACTTTCCGTGGCCGTAGGTGTGGTCTTCGTCGGCGGGTTTGTCGGACACGCGTACAGAGAAGAAAGTCAACATCGCGCCGGCAAGATCCAGCCCGGAGTGAGCCGCGTCCGACAGAACGCCTAGAGAACCGGAGAGCAGTCCGGCCGCGAGCTTTAGCAGCGTCATAGCCGCTGCCGCCAGCATAGAGTGCAGCGCGACACGCCGCTTGGCTACCGAGTGCTCGGCGATATCGTGTGCCGGCGTGCCGGGCACATTCGGGCTGCTTGCGGCTTGCGTCATTGCCTTCTCAGGCTACATCTGCCCGCCGTGCCGTGTACAACCCAGCGATGCCGAAAGTGTAGGGCTGCCAGGTGGCTTGGTCGTAACCAGTGGCGCGCAGCAGGCTTAGCATCTCCGGCGGCGGAGGAAAGTTGCCAACCGAGGTGGGCAGGTAGTTGTACGGACCCGCGGCGCCGTAGACCAACCGGCCGATCGCCGGCAGCACGCGATGAAAATAGACCGCGTAGGCTTTGCCAAGCAGACCGCCAGGCTCGCTGAAGTCGAGAATGCCCAGATGTCCGCCGGGTTTCAGCACGCGGTGGAACTCGCGCAGTCCGGCCTTGTAGTTGGCCAGATTGCGGAAGCCGAAGGCGCTTACGATGAGGTCCAGCGAGCCGGACTGGATCGGCAGATGCAGAGCGTCGGCTTCCAGCGCAATGGCAGTGGCGGTACCCCGCTGCCGAGCGGCAAACTTCTGTGCGCCGCGGCTCAGCATGGCCCGGGCAAAGTCCGCGGCGAGAACGGGGCGTGCGCCGTTCGGCCGATGCTTGAGCAACGCAAGCGTCATGTCGCCCGTACCACAGCAGATATCCAGAATTGCGGCGTTGGGGTTGGCGAGCGTCGAGCGGAAGCGACGTGCGGTGCGCCGCCACCACAGCCGGTCAATGTTGGCCGACAGCAGATGGTTGAGCAGGTCGTAGCGTGGCGCAATAGAGTTGAACATTTGCTGCACGGACTGCGCAGCGCTGGCTTCGTCCACGGCTCCGGCGGGTTTGGCCCCGGTGGTCGGCATCAGGCGCGCGGCTCCCGTGCACAGGCCAGCATGTAGTTCACCGCGGCGTCCAACTCGGCAGGCGTCACGTCTTCCACTACGCCTGCGTCCCCGATGCCCACCGGCAGCACAAAACGGCGTACACCGCCCATGTTCTTCTTGTCTGCGCCGGTAGCGGCTACGAGCTTTGCAGTGCGCAGTCTGAGCGGCGGCAGCGGGCCGTAGAGATGAACCAGCCTCTCCAGACGTTCAAATTGCAAGGAGGAGATGGTGCCGCGCTCGCGCGCCAGGAACAGCGCGGCAATCATGCCCCAGCCCACGGCCTCACCGTGGAGCAGCAGCTTGTAGCGCGTGGTTGATTCGATTGCGTGGCCCACCGTATGGCCGAAGTTCAGAATCATGCGCAAGCCGCTCTCGCGCTCGTCGCGGCTCACCACGCCGGCCTTCATGCGGATTGAGGCGGCAATGACTTTCTCCAGTGCCTTGGGATCACGCCCCAGGATCTCGCTTGCGCGCTCTTCCATGAAGCGCACCAGAGCGCGGTCGCGGATGATGCCGGCCTTCACGCTTTCCATCAGGCCGGCGCGCAGTTCGCGGTCCGGCAGCGTCCCCAGCGGAGCGATGTCGGCGAAGACGGCCAGCGGCTGGTGGAAGCTCCCGACCAGGTTCTTGCCCTCCGGCAGATTCACGCCCGTCTTGCCGCCCACGGACGAGTCCACCTGTGCCAGAAACGTTGTGGGTACCTGCACAAAAGGGATTCCGCGCATGAAGATGGCTGCGACAAAGCCGCCCACATCGCCAACGATGCCACCGCCGAGGACGATGAGCAGTGAGCCGCGGTCGCCGCCTGCAGCAATCATCTGGCGCAGCAGTTTTTCCACGCTGGCCATGTTCTTGTAGCGCTCGCCTGCGCGCTGGAATAGCACGATGGGCGGCTCGTTGAACGAGGTCAGAAAGGTTTTACCCCACAGTGCCCAGATCTCCGGCGAGGTGAGCACAAAGACGCGGCGCGGCAACTTGCCGGCGGCGCGCCGAATGCGCGGGGCCAGCGTGGAAAGCAGGCCGCTGCCTGCGAAAACTTCGTACCGGGCCGAGGGCGTGGCAACACGAATAGTCTGCATCGAAGGGTTTACTCGCTCCCTTCCATCCTAATGGATGAGGCTTCGCCTAATGCACGTGGTGATAGCCTCAAGATGTGATGGAAGTTGCGTCAGAAGTGGACTTTCTGGTGGTGGGCGCGGGCGTTGCCGGACTGCGCGCCGCAGTGGAATTGGCCGAGCATGGCGACGTGCTGGTCGTAACCAAAGAAGCGGTTGCAGAGTCGAACACGCACTATGCGCAGGGCGGAATCGCCGTGGCGCTGGGCGGCGACGAAGACGTTGCGCTGCACCTGCAAGACACCGTAGGCGCCGGTGACGGCCTGGTGTATCCTCCCGCGGCGCGCGTGCTGGTGGCCGAGGGTCCGCAGCGCGTGGCTGAACTCATCGAGTGGGGCGCACGCTTTGACCGCGAGGGCGGCACACTTCTGCGCACCCGCGAAGGCGCGCACAGCCTGCCGCGCATTCTGCACGCCAACGGCGACGCGACCGGTGCGGAGATCAGCCGCTCGCTGGCGGCGTTTGCGCGTGCCCACAAGGGAATTCAGTTTGCCGAATGGACCACTGTGACCGGACTCGTGACGGCTGACGGCAGCGTGATCGGCGCGGACCTTATCGACCGCGACAGCAACTCACGCCGAGTGACGGCGCGAGCGGTGGTGCTAGCAGCCGGAGGCGCAGGGCAGGTTTACAGCGACACTACGAATCCCGCTGTGGCCACCGGTGACGGCATTGCGTTGGCTGCCGAAGCTGGTGCCGAGCTAGCCGACATGGAGTTTTACCAATTCCATCCCACTGCGTTTTCGTTTTCGGGCGCGCCGCGCTTTCTGCTCAGCGAGGCCCTGCGCGGCGAGGGAGCGTATCTGCGCAATGACCGCGGCGTGCGCTTCATGGAGCGCTACCATCCTCTGCTCGAACTGGCGCCGCGGGACGTGGTGGCGCGGGCCATCACGCGCGAGGGCATGGGCGAGCATCCGGGCGAGCAGCGCGTAGTGCATCTGGACATGCGCCATGTGAAGGACGTGAACCTGCATGAGCGCTTCCCAGGCATCAGCGCGTTTCTTGCAAAGTATGGTCTCGACCTCGCGCACGATCTGATTCCGGTCCGTCCGGCAGCGCACTACCTGATGGGCGGTATTCGCACCGATCTTGACGGACGCACCACGCTGCGCGGCTTGTATGCCGCTGGCGAAGCCGCCTGCACGGGAGTGCATGGCGCGAATCGCCTGGCATCGAACTCGCTGCTCGAAGGGCTGGTTTTCGGCGCGCGCGCTGCGCACGCCGTGTTGAATGACGAACTGCCTCTGGTGCAGGCGGATGCACCGGCTTGCGCGTCTCTGCCGCTTGATGCGGGCGAAGAGGAGCAGGTTGAGGGACAGATCGTCTCCCTTCAGCACTCCATGTGGGCGCATGCCGGGCTGCTGCGCGAGGAGCAAGGCCTGCGCGAGGGCGAGCACGCCCTGGCAGAGTGCGAGGCTGGCTTGGCGTGCTTCATACAGCAGGGCAAGCAGAGTAGGCGCCTGGCCGAGGCACGAGCGCTTTGCGGCGTAGCCCGCGCCATTCTGATTTCGGCGCTCGCGCGCACAGAGAGTCGTGGCGCGCACTTTCGCAATGACTTCCCCAAGCGTGACGATACGCATTTTCAAAAGCATTCTGTGCTGCGCCGCACCTCTGCGGGAATGCCGCAGGTCGAATTCGAAGCCTGGTAATTCCAGGACAAGGAACTTTCGCGGTGTAGTATGCGCTTTCAACAGCGATTGGATTTTCATCGGCCGCCCCGTGCGGCAACTTGTACACTGCCCCTGAACAGGAGGGACTCTCAGAATGCAGACCCGGATCCAGGGCACCACGATGCCGGTGCTCGACGTGCAGCTTGACCCCAACGAAAGCGTGTTCTCTGAGAGCGGCGAACTCTCGTGGATGACCGCCTCCATCCAGATGACGACGCATACGCAGATGGGCGGCGGAGGAGGCATGTTCGGCGTCCTCAAGCGCGTCGCCGGCGGCGGCAGCATCTTCATGACCGAGTATCGCGCCTGGCAGTATCCGGGCGAGGTTTCGTTTGCAACCAAGGTGCCGGGGCACATTGTGCCGGTCGAGGTGGGGCCGGGGCAGGAGTACCTGGTCCATCGGCATGGCTTCCTCTGCGCCACGCCGCAGGTCAACATCAGCGTAGGGTTTCAGCAGTCGCTGGGCGCAGGCATCTTCGGCGGTGACGGATTCCTGTTGCAAAAGATCAGCGGATTGGGGATGGCGTGGCTCGAACTCTCAGGCGAGCTGATCGTCAAGAATCTCGCTCCGGGCGAAATGCTGCGCGTGCATCCGGGCCACGTTGGCGCGTTTCAGGCGTCGGTCTCCTTCCAGATCACTACCGTTCCCGGCATCAAGAATATGATCTTTGGCGGCGACGGATTGTTCCTGGCGCAGCTGGTTGGGCCAGGAACCGTGTGGCTGCAGACGCTGCCCATATCCCGTCTCGCTCACCAAATCAGCGAGTACCTGCCGCGTGTGGAGGGCCGGCAGGTGGGGCCGGCGGCGGGCGGCGCGCTGCTGGGTGGTATCGTCGGCTCAATCCTGAGCGGCGACAGGTAGCGAAGGACAAATGGCGAAGCCCGGTGCAGCGATACCGGCAGAAAGTGCGCGGATGACGGTACTTGATCGCAGAAGCAGCAGCGTTCGCAGGGAAATTGTCTTTGTGTTTGCTCTGGCGCTGGCTGGCTATGTGGTGTGGCTGGTGCGCGAGGAACTGCTGCTGCTCTATGTCAGCGGTCTGTTTGCCGTGGTGTTTGCCCCGGTGGTGAGGTCAGTTGCGACGGTGCGCGTGGGGCGCTGGCAACCGTTCCGGCGCGTTGCTGTCCTGATGCTGCCGCTGGGGGCTGTCGTATTTCTGGGGTTCTTTTGCGCGCTGGCGCTTCCACCTGTGCTCCGCGACATGGTGGAGTTCTCGAGAGAAATACCGTCGCGCGCTCCGGCTCTGCTCGAAAAGCTGCGCCGTCTTCCTTTTGCTGATCGGATCAATTCCAATGACGTGATTGAGCGCCTGCAGAATTTGGCCAGCAATGCCGTGACGGACGTTCTGCTTTCTCTCAGAAACTGGGCAAATGCTCTGTTGAGCGTGCTGATGGGCTTTGTCCTCACGCTGTACTTCATCGTGGAGGGAGATCACGCTTACTCGTGGTTCCTGTCGTTCTTCCCTGCGACGGAACGCGACCGCCTGGACCGCACGCTACGCCGGGCCGAGGGGCGCATGGGCAAGTGGCTGCTGGGGCAGGGAAGCCTGATGCTGATCCTGGGCTTGTGCAGCACCATCATTTATCTGGCGCTCGGCGTGCGCTACGCCTACGCACTCGGCGCGCTCACCGGCCTGTTGAACATCATCCCAGTTCTGGGCGCTGCCGTTTGCATTGTGTTGGCGCTGCTCGTGGCAGCCATGGACTCATGGGGCCGCGTGCTGGGCGTGGCGATCTTCTATTTTCTCTGGTTGCAACTGGAGAACTCAATTCTTGTGCCGCGCATCATGCGCAGCAGTGTTGGGCTGCCTGCCCTAGCGATTCTTGTCGCGCTGCTGCTCGGCTCCGCGCTCGGAGGCATTGTGGGCGCCACGGTTGCGGTGCCCACCGGAGTGCTGGTGGCTGAGATCCTTAACGAATACTTGGTCAACAAGAGCCCGGCCTGAGCATGGACTACCGCACGGAGCGCAGGCTGGCGTTGACCGCTGCTTTCATTGCGCCGCAGTTCGACAAAAAGCGCATCAGGCTGCCAGTCAGCGGCTCGCCTTCCGTGCTACCAATGTTCCGGCGGGCGAGCTTCATCTCGCCAGTCTCCTGTGCTTCCAGCACCAGCGATGCCAACTGACGGGCCAACTCCAGATCGAAGCTTTCGGTAACAAACACCAGCCTGCCACGCGTGGAAATGACGACCGGACCTTCGCTTGTCGAAAAGACCTGCTCACCGTAACTCTCTGAGGGCATGCTGTGCGTCGCCGTGGAGGTGGCCTTGAGACCGGAATACTTGCGGCCAAGTTCGCGGGAGTAGAGCGCGGCAAAGGCCTGTGCGGAGCTGGAGTTTTTCCACGAAGAGAGATAGAGAAGCGCGATTGAGCCGGTGGTGGCCTGCTCGCCGGCGGTAGCGTTGCGCTTTTGTCCGGCCCAGTAGATGCCGCCGTCCCAGGCTGGTGTCAGGTCGCGGGCCGCATCGTCGCCGCCAAAGATGCCGGTAAGGATGTGCACATCGAGCTGGCCTACCTGGCCAATGTCGTAGGGCTTGTAGAGCGTGTCTACCAGCGGATGGATATTGGGCAGCAGAGGAATCGTAGGCCGGTGGCCCTTTTCATATTCGCGCGGATTCATGATTTCCCAGCTGGACGTCGGTGGCCGGTCCAGTGCTCCGGCGAAGGCCGCGGCTTGGCCCTGATCCATCCACACATCCTGCTCGAAGCTCAGGCCTTCACGGTAAGGGAACAGCAGCGACTCGGAGAGCAACAGCGGTGCGCGAGCCAGCACCGGCGAGTCGCTGGCGCCATTCATCTGCTGCTTGAGCGCCTCCACTACCTCAGGATCCTTCACGAGGCTGCGACCCAACGGCTTGAGTAGATTGTCCATCATCACAGCCGTGGCCTGGCCTTCGGTCACGGCGTTGCGTGCGGTGTCGAACTCGTCCTTGGCCAGATGCACTGCATCGTCGTCGGCGTTGAGTGAAACGTCGGGCGGTGTCTGATCGCTCCATGTTTCGAGGTTTACGCGCTGGTCCTGCAGAGCGTGCGTCAATTCGTGGGCCAACACCGGCTTCTGCTCGTCCACACTTACCCAGTCAAGCAGGTTCACGGTCTTCATCTTGGGGTCGTAGTAGGCCTCAATCTGCTCCTTCAACAGCGAGAGCAGGAAGGGTTTCAGATTGAAGTCGCGCTCCAGCAGGCCGAATTTTTTTAATACGATTTCGCTCCGCTGCATGCGCTTGGCGTCGTCGTCCTCATTGAACTTCTCCGTCAGGTAGCTCTCGACGGCTTCGCGGGTGGTCAGCTGCCGCTTGACGGTGTTCTTGATGGGGAGGCCGGTTTCCTCACTGGAGAACTTGAGCAACTGGTCTACCAGCGCGAACAGTTTCTGCGCCTGTTCGGCGGTCATGTGGGTCTCAGCCTTGGGCTTCTCGTCGGCCGCGGCGCGCAGGGGAGCGGCGCTGCCTGCGGCGAACAGACACAAAGCAAGCAGCATCAGAAAGTTACCGCGAACCCGGTGCAGCAAAACGGCGGTTAGTGTCATCCAATCTCCTTCACAACGGCCGGGCTCGAAGCTGCCGGGCAGCGGGTGCAATCCCAAGGCTATAATCAGGATGCGGCGCGGCGCACCGGCAGTCCAGCAAAAGTGTGCGCTTGACCCAGGAATGACTCCCCTATGACGGACTCGGCCCTTGCTGTAACTCCTGCGACTACACCCCTGGCCACGATGCTGGCATCCAAAGCCAAGCCAGCCTCGCTCGCTGAATACCGAAATGCGCTCACCCCTCGGGAGTTGGACGAGCCCGCCGTGGAAACAGCGGCATTGACTGCAGGCGCGGCGACGCACGATCTGGGATGGCTGCGACGCTTTGCGGTGCGCGGTGAAGACCGTTTCCGCTGGCTCAGCGGCATGGTCACCAATACGGTGAACGACTTGCCTGAGCAGGGCGGCGCGTGGAATCTGGTGCTCAATGCGCAGGGACGCATCCAGGGCGATCTGACCGTGTGGCGCGAAGGCGACCAGCTCGAGCTCGATATCGAAGCCAGCCAGACGGAGCGCCTGCTGGCGCACCTCGAACACTTCATCATCATGGACGACGTGGAGCTTGCGTCGCTTCCGACGGACCCGGCCGCGGCAGAGACAGCCCTCGGCCTCACCGGACCGAAGGCAGGCGAAGTGCTGGAGCGCATGGGCCTTCCCACGTTGCCCGAGCCCATGACGGCCACGCGCGTGGAGTGGAACGGCCGAGACCTGCACATTCTGCGCACGTTCGGCGTGGTAGCCGACCACTACACGATCTGGACGCCGGTCGCCGGGCTGAGCAAACTGTGGCGCATGTTGCTGACTGGCGGCGCGAGCCCGGTAGGCTTCGCCTCCCTTGAGGCTTTCCGCATCGCCGAGGGCATTCCGGCTTACGGCGTCGACATCGCCGAGCGCGATCTGCCGCAGGAGACCTCGCAGATGCGCGC
>DCFV01000088.1:30752-41789 GCA_002314435.1 Acidobacteriaceae bacterium UBA1795
CGCGGCAACGTGCACCGTCACCTGCGTTCTTTGGAACTGGACGGGCCACTGCCCGCGTCTGGTGCGGAACTGACATTGAACGGGGCACCGGCCGGGCTGATCACCAGCGCGGCCGAGCTTGCTCTGGCCGCCGGCGTGCGCCGCTTTGCCATCGCCATGATTCGCGGCGAGGCCGAGATGCGCGGTGAGGCGTTGAGCTACACGACCGACAGCGGTACCGGATTGGCACGCATTCTTTCCGTCGCGCCCAGTTTTTAATTTGGATTGGATAGAAGAAACCATGAGCGATACACCGAAGTTTGAAGTGATTGACCGCCGCAAGATGAAGGCGGCCGAAGAAGAAAAGGAAAACGCGCAGACGCCTGCACCTGTAGCTCCGCCGGAGCCGGCAGAACTGCACGCGGGCCCGCGCCTGGTGGTGCCGGAGCCGGCCGCAACGGCAGATGAAGAGCCGCTGCCGGAGATGCCGCCTGCGCCGAGCGAAGAAGAGAGCCTCCAGCAGAAGTCGGCCTACGATGGCGCAGCACAGCGGCTCGAGGATCTGGTACGCGCGCAGAACCCTGGCGCTGGTGCGCAGCCGCCGGTGGGCTTTGAGCACCTGGTGCAACAGCTTTATCTCTCCGCTATGATCCAGATGGGTGCCGGAACGCAGGAGGGGCAGCGACCTCGCGTGGACATCCTGGGTGCGCGCCAGACCATCGACCTGATGGGCGTGCTGGCTGAAAAGACCAAGGGCAACCTGACAGAAGCCGAGGAGCGCATGCTGGAGACTGTGCTGTTTGAAGTGCGCATGGCGTTTCTTGAACTCACCAACATGATCACGCTGCAGGGCGTGCCGACGCCGCCTCCGCCGGGGACGCGCTAAAACCCGGCGAATGGACGGATTGCTCACATTTCTAGGGACGGGAACCTCGATGGGGGTTCCCACGCTGGGCTGCGATTGCCCCGTCTGCACCTCGGACGACCCTCACGACCGACGCATGCGGCCATCGATCCTGGTGCGCTGGCATGAGAGTGGCCGCGAACGTGTGGTGGTCATTGACACGGGGCCTGACTTTCGTGAGCAGGCGTTACGTGCGGGCCTCCACCGCGTCGATGCCGTTTTCTACACGCACGGCCACGCCGACCACATACTGGGCATGGACGATCTTCGTCCGCTGAGTTTTGCCGTGGCGCGCGAAGGCGGGCAGATTCCGTTGTATGCCGCTGAAGAGACTGCGCAAACGCTGCGGCGGGTCTACGACTACACGCTGGCGCCCCAGGCGACCTACATCAATCGCGCGCGTGTTCAGCTGCAGCCGCTCACTGACCGCATGACGGTGCATGGAGTCGAGTTTTTGCGCGTGCCCGTGGAGCATGGAAGCATGCGTATCGCGGGCTTCCGGTTTGGACGCACTGCGTACATGACGGACGTGAGCGCGATTCCCGAGTCGAGCTTTGCGCTACTTCAGGGGCTTGATTGCGTGATTCTCTCCGCGCTGCGCCACAAGCCGCATCCCACACATGCCACTCTCGATCAGGCAGTGGCCTGGGCAGAGCGCATTGGCGCACGGCAGGCGTGGTTTACCCACATCGCTCACGATCTGGGCCACGCCGCGACCAACCGCTCACTCCCCCAGAACATGCAGCTGGCCTTTGACGGGCAGACTTTAGCCATTACGCTATGAGCAAACAGCCCGAGCGCACGATCCCGGTCTTCCGGTCGCTGGCCCAGGTGCCTGCGGGCTTTGGCCCCACTGTTGCCTCTATCGGTAACTTCGACGGGGTGCATGCCGGGCATCGCGAAATTCTTGCGGCGGTGGTTGCCCAGGCTCAGGCTCTGCACGCGTGCGCCGTGGCCATCACGTTTGATCCGCATCCTGACCAATTTTTACGGCCCGCCGCCGCGCCCGGCTTGCTTACTCCGATTGATGAGCGCTTGCGGCTGCTCGCGGCCACAGGCATTGACGCCGCGCTGGTGCTGCCATTCGATGCGCAACTGGCGCAGCTGCGTGCGCGGGAGTTTGTGCAGTGCGTACTTGTGGACGCGCTCGCTGTGCGTGCTCTGCACGAGGGCGGAAACTTCCGCTTCGGAGTTCGCGCCGAGGCCGGTGTGCATGAACTGGCGGTGTTTGGTCAAGAGTTCGGCTTCACGCTCCAAGTGCACGACGCGGTCCATGTGCATGGCCTGGAGGTGTCCAGCTCGGCCGTGCGTGAGGCGTTGGCCGCTGGTGACATGCGCCGCGCGCGCTGGATGCTGGGCCGACCATTCGCTGTGCTGTCCACGCAGGAACATGGCCGCGGAGTGGGCACACGCCTGCTGGTTCCCACGGTCAACCTGGCGGCATACAACGGGCTTTTGCCGGCCTTCGGGGTCTACGTGACGCAGTTGACGGTGGATGGGCGCTGCTTTCAGGCGGTAACAAACGTAGGCAACCGGCCCACGTTTGAAGGTGTGGGCTTCGGCGTAGAGACGCACATTCTCAATTTCGAACCGGTAGAGCTGACCGCTGAGACGCCGCTGGAACTGGAGTTTTTGCTGCGCCTGCGGCCGGAACAGACGTGGCCTTCGCCCGAGGCGCTGAGGGCACAGATCCTGCGGGATGTGGCGCGGGCGCAGCGGTATTTCCGGCTGGCAGCGCGGGTTTAGCTACGCCAACCGGTGCTGCGGGCTTGGCTTGAGGCGCTGCCGGCTTCGGTTGTGGAGATGCTGGTTGCGCAGCTTCCGGTTTTGCCGCGGTTTGCGCGGCTGCCTGTTTTTCGGCGTCTTCTTCCTGATAGGCAAGGAACTTCTCGTCGTCTTTGCCCTTAATTGCCTCGGTCATGAACGTCATCCAGATGGGCAACGCGGCTCGGGCGCCGGTTTCCTTTTCGCCCAGCGACTGTCGGCTGTCGTAGCCTATCCAAACGCCGCAGGTGATCGACGGTGAAAAGCCCAGAAACCAGGCATCCGTGAAGTCGCTTGTCGTGCCCGTCTTGCCGCCAAGGGGATGCTTCATCTGCGCCACGGCCGCGCCGGTTCCGTGCGCGGTCACGGCCTGAAAGAGTGTCATCATGGAGCGCGCTGTCTGCTGGCTGATCACTTCGTTGATTTCAGGCCGGTCCTGCCAGAGTGTGATGCCATCATAGTTCTCCACCTTGCGGATCAGGCGCGGCGAGACGCGGATGCCGTCGTTGGGAAACACGGAGTAGGAGGTCACCTGTTGTTCCAGCGTGATCTCTGCCGCGCCCAGTGCGATGGGCAGGTACGCGGGAATGTCGGTGGTGACGCCGAAGCGGTGCGCCAGATCGATGACCTTGTGAATGCCCACATGCGCCGCCAGCTTGACGGCGGGAATGTTGCGCGACTCGGCAAAGGCGTTTACCAGAGTCAATGCACCCTTGTAGTCGTTTTCATAGTTATGCGGCGCATAGCCGCCAAAGTTGACAGGCGCATCCACGATGATGTCGGTCGGCTTGGCACCGTTTTCGATGGCTGTGGTGTAGACGTAGGGCTTGAAGCTCGATCCGGTCTGCCGCTCGGCCTGCGTGGAGCGGTTGAATTCTGACAGTTCGAAGTCCCGTCCGCCCACCATGGCCAGCACGTCGCCGGAGGTGTTGTCCATGGCCAGCAGAGAGCCCTGGGCGCCGGAGTCCTGCTCGAGCGTAGCGCGGCGCGCGGAACCTTCCTTTGCGCTGGTCAGGTGCACGTAAATAACGTCCCCTGGCTTGACCAGCGCGTCGCCGTAGCGCTGGGTGGTCCACTGCCAGTCCGCGGGCAGCAGCACGGCCTCTCCGTCGCCGATGCGGGCACGAATCTCAAGCGGCAGCGCCTGCGTAACGACCGCGTGCACGTAGTCGCCGGGGTCACTGGTCAGCGCCCAGTCCGGGTGGCGGTACTGTTCAATGGTCTGACCGGAGGCGAGCACGTTCTCCAGCCTGCCCTTCCAGCCGTGGCGGCGCTCATAGGCGGCCAGGCCGTCGAGCACCGCGCGATTCGCTGTAAGTTGCAGGTTCAGGTCGAGCGTGGTCTCTACTCGCAGGCCAGCCTCATGTACCTCGTCGGTACCGAAGCGCTTCTCGAGCTCGCGGCGCACTTCCTCCTGGAACCATGGCGCGATGGAGGCGTCGGGCTGCGAGATCTTCAGGCCAAGCGGTGCGCGACGGGCTTCCTCGGCCTGCTTGTGCGTGATCACGCCGTCTGACTCCATCTCACTGAGCACCAGGTTGCGCCGGCGTAAAGCCTTCTCAGGGTTCAGCAGCGGCGAATAAGCAAACGGGCCCTTGGGCAGGCCAGCCAACAGCGCGGCTTCGGTTAGGGTCAACTCCTTTGCATGCTTGGAGAAGTAGAACTCGGATGCCGCCTCGAAGCCGTACATCCCGCTGCCGAGGTAGATCTGGTTTCCGTAGAGCGTGAAGATTTGCTGCTTGGTGAAGGCGCGCTCGATCTGGATGGCGAGGTAGGCCTCCTGCAGTTTGCGCCCTGCAGTGCGCTCGGACGAGAGAAACAAGTTGCGCGCCAGTTGCATGGTCAGCGTAGAGGCGCCCTGCACGCGGCCATGGCTGCGCAGGTCATGGATGAGTGCGCCGGCAATGCGCAGTACATTGATGCCCCAGTGCGACTCGAAGCTCTTGTCTTCGATAGAGAGTACGGCGTCGCGCAGCACGGGAGCAAAGTCGTCGTAATTGACCACGATGCGCCGCTGCAGCGCGAATGAGCCGATGACGTGGCCGTTGCGGTCGTAGAGATCCGTGGTGGTCGACGGGCGGTAGCGCTCAAGGTCGTGAATCTGAGGCAGGTCTACGGAGTACACCAGCATCAGTCCGGACAGAGAGCCGGTGATGACTGCAAGCAGCAGCAGAGCGATGAGCGCGAATTTGCCTGCCAGCTTGCGCCGGCGGAAGACAGGGACGGGCTCGGGATCGAGCCGATGCGTACGGCCGAACCCTTGCTGCTGGGTGGGAGGATTGGGTGTGGCAGCCAAGAGAGTGAGGCCTCGCGGGCACTCTGCCAACGCGCAGCGGAGGAGTGCCAAAGTGCGATTCCGGCTTAACTCAGAAAGCCCTGCGGCCCGCCAGGGGCGGTGCAGGTGCGCAATTGCAGAACCGCAACTGCTTCAGGCTAGCATGATCAAGGCTTGGGGAGAGAGATACAGCGGTGGTGGCGAACCACCGCATGCAAGAGCGGGAATTGGGCCTCAGCTGTTCTTGGCCTTCAGCAGTTCAAGCGCCTTGTTCAAGGGTTCGTCGCCCTTGGCTGGCGCCGTTGTGTTCTCGAGATCGTCGTCAGTCGCCTGCCCTACCAGTACGGTCGGGACCACGGAATTGTCCTGAATTTTCTTGCCGTCGGGCCCTTGGTACTTGGCGACAGTCAGCAGCAATGCGGCACCGTCCGGCAATTCGATGGTCTTCTGAACCGATCCTTCGCCAAAGGTGCGCTCACCGATCACATCGCCGCGCTTGGCGCCGAGAATGGCGTCGGCTGTCAGTTCCGCCGCGCCGTAGGTGCCGCGGTTGACGAGCACTGCCAGTGGTGCACTGGTGAGGAACTTGGCGGGGTCAGCGGTGAAGGTCTGCGTCGCGAATTTCTGGCCTTCGAGCGTCGCCATGGTGCCCTGATTCAGGAAGAAATTTGCCAGTCGCAGGCCCTGCTGGGCGTCACCATCAGAGCAGTCACGCAGGTCCAGCAGCACTTTGTGCGTCTTGCCGGCAGCCTTCAGCTTGTCGGCAATCTCATCCACGCGAGCCGCAGAAAGCATACCGGGCTTCAGATAGAGAATGCTGGAGTTTTCATACTGCTGTTCATTCAGCGAGGGCGCAGCCACCAGAACACGGGTGAGAATCACCTTGTCCGGGTCGGACTTGCGCGGCCGCACAAGCGAGAGAGTCACCTCGGTGCCGGGCTTGCCTTCCAGCATCAAGCGGATGACGGCCAGCGAGAGCTCACGCGTGGACTGCGCGCCAATCGACTCGATCACATCGCCGTCCGCAATGTGTTCCTTGTCTGCCGGCGAACCGGGCGCCACGCTGACCACGGTGGCGTAGCCGAACCGCTTGGAGACGGTGAGCCCCACCTGGGCCACACCGGTGGCGGGCCGCTCTTTGTAGATCTTGTATTCGGTGGCAGTCAGGTAGCTGGAGTCCGCGTCAAGCGATTCCAGCAGGCCGTGCAGCGCTCCGTTGGTCACCTTGCCGATGTTCGGATCGGTCACGTAGTCGCTCTGGACACGCTTGAGCACCTCGGCATAGACGTGCATCTGGCGATAGGCGCCATCCTCTCCGCCGCCTGCATGAACGCCGAAGAAGCCAAACTGCCCAAGGCCGAAGCCCAAGCCCAAGGCGGCGAAGATCGCAACCGCCAGCACGAACACGAAACGCTGAAAAAATCGGGACACACACACCACCGCTGCGGCTTCCAAGGGAAGAAACCACACACATTCTATAGACGCAATGATACCCCAAGGGGTGCGCGACAAATCTTCGCCAGGCGAGTACCCCGGAGTCGGAAGCTTTAAGTGGCTGCAGGGGAAGAGGATCAGGCTTGGTGGCGGAGGGCAGGATCGAACTGCCGACCTACGGGTTATGAATCCGTCGCTCTAACCATCTGAGCTACTCCGCCGGGAGGGACACGGCACAACGGCCACCACACTCTAGATGATACGGGCGGCTGGAGTTGAGGTCAAACCCGAGCAGGGTGGCGATGGGTACGAAAGGTGAAGGCGCAGCCTCCTGTCTTGTAGACTCGCCTGCATGAGTAAGCTACGGGTGGCCGGGGTGATTCCGGCGCGGCTCAGCTCAACGCGGCTCAGCCGCAAGGTGCTGCGCGAGATAGCCGGGCGGCCAATGGTGGAGTGGGTGTGGCGCGCCGCGGCTGGCTCCGGGTTGATGGACCCGGTGCTGGTGGCGACTGATGCGGAAGAAGTGGCGACCGTGTGCCGTGCGTGCGGCGTTCCGGTGGTAATGACTTCGCCGGCCTGCGCCAGTGGGTCGGACCGGGTGCGGGAAGTGGCGCGCCAGGTCGACGCCGACGTCTACGTCAACATCCAGGGCGACGAGCCTACACTCACGCCGGAGTTTTTCACACCGTTGCTGGCCTTTTTTGAGCGGCCTGAAGTTGAGGTGGCTACGCTTGCCGTCCACTGCCCGCCAGAGGAGTTCGCCGACCCCAACGCAGTGAAGGTGGTGACGGGGCTTGACGGGCGCGCTTTGTATTTCTCGCGGGCCACGATCCCCTATGACCGTGACCGCACCGGCTTCAGCGGCTATCGCAAACACCTGGGCATCTATGCCTATCGCAAGGCAGCGCTCGAGCGGTTTGCTGCTCTGCCGCCTTCACCGCTCGAAACGCTGGAGCGGCTGGAGCAACTGCGGCTGCTTGAAAATGGCATCGACATCTACGTGGCTGAGGCTCCGGCCGATACGATCGGGGTGGATGCCGAAGAAGACTTGCTGCGTGCCGAGGCTGTGCTGCGCGGCCGCGCCGGCTGAACTATGGCTTCCGATAAAGAATCCAGATTAGGCGCAAGAACCGGAGTGCGCGTCAGCCGCCGATCGGCGACCATCAGTTCCATGAAGAGCAATTTCCAACGACGGGATGCGCCGACGACTTCGCCGATCGATAGCGAATTAGCCTGGTCGCAGATCCTCGCGCGTGATCCGGAGGCGCTTTTTTTTTACGCGGTGACTACGACCGGCGTCTTTTGCCGTCCGAACTGCACCAGTCGCCGCCCATTACGCGCCAACGTCCGCTTTTACCGCACCGCCGCAGAGGCGCAGGTTGCTGGATTTAGGTCCTGCAAGCGCTGCAGGCCCTGTGCGGACGATGAGAGGGGCGGGCCTGTGGAGAAGATCCGCACGCTGATTGAAGCGCACCTCGATCGCCCTGTGCATCTGGCGGAGCTGGGACGCATCGCAGGCCTGAGTCCGTTCACGGTGCAGAGGCTCTTCAAACGCGTGATGGGTGTGAGCCCTCTGCAATACCAACGCGCGCTGCGTGCTGGTCAATTGCGTGGTGCGCTGCGAAGGGGGGGGACCGTGACCGATGCCATCTACGAAGCTGGATTCAGTTCATCGAGCCGCGCGCATGACGGTGCGGCGCTGGGCATGACACCTTCGCGCTTTGTCCAGGGTGGCAAGGGCATGAAGATTGGCTTCACCACGGCGCGCACGCCGTTTGGCTGGATGGTTGTGGGCGCCACGGTGCGAGGATTGTGCTGGCTGGCGCTGGCAGATACATCGGCCGAAGCGGAGGCGAGTCTGCGCGCGGAGTTCCCGGCGGCCACACTGCAACGCGACTCGTCCGTGATGCGTTGGGTGGAGGCTGCCCTCAACGCAGTGCAGGGTGGTGCGGAGGAAGGAACGCAGGCCTCGTTGGATCTGCGCGGAACAGCCTTCCAACTGCGAGTGTGGAAGGCGCTGCGGCAGATTCCGCGTGGAGAAACGCGCAGCTACAGCCAACTGGCGCGCGAACTGGGCAACGCAAACGCAACGCGTGCTGTGGCACGCGCCTGCGCACTCAACCGCGTGGCACTGGTTGTTCCGTGTCACCGCGTGGTTGGCGCCAGCGGCTCACTCACCGGCTATCGCTGGGGAGTGGACCGCAAGCGCCAATTGCTCGACGCTGAGAGGCGAGCGGACGCACGATCTGCGCGTTAGAGGCGCGCACCACCGGAGGCCTTGATGAGCTGACCGGTGACCCAGTACGAGTCGTCGGAAGCCAGAAAGGCAGCGATCAAGGAAATGTCCCGTGGCTGCCCAATGCGGCCGAGAGGAGTTTCGGCAGCCGTCTTCTTTTCAAAGTCGCTTCCGATGAATCCGGCTGCGTGCACGCCTTCTGTTTCAACCATGCCCGGGTTCAGCGAGTTGACGCGAATTTTCTTCGCGCCCAGTTCGCCGGCCAGCGCAACGGTGATCGAGTCCACTGCGCCTTTGGTGGCGCTGTAGACCGATGCCGTGGGCACACCTGCGGCTGCAACGGAACCGATATTGATCACGCTGCCGCCCCTGGAGTCGAAGTGCTTGAGCGCAGCCTGCGTGGTCATCAGCAAGCCCAGCACGTTCAGGTTGAACTGTTTGTGAAAGTGGTCCGGCGTTACAGCTTCGATGGGGCTGAACTCGTACACGCCGGCATTGTTCACTAGCACGTTAATCGGGCCGAATTCGCGGGCGACGCTCTCAACCAGTTGCCCGATCGATCCTGTTTCGGACAGGTTGGCCTGTACGGCAATGGCCTTGCCGCCGGCGTTCTTGATGTCGGCAACCACCTTCTCCGCAGCCGCCTTGCTACCCGAATAGTTCACTGCCACAGCAGCGCCGCGCGCCGCCAGTTCGCGGGCAATGGCTGCGCCAATGCCCTTGGATGCGCCGGTAACCAGCGCGACTTTGCCTTGAAGGTTGCTCATCATCCTGCTCCACAATCGAAGTGTCATCCGTTCGACATTTCGAGAACTGTCGAATTGATTAGGCGGCCGTGGATTTGGATTCAGAATGGTTGTGAATTTTTTGTGGAGCTGGTTTAGCCCTGGGCGCCGTTGGGTTGCGCCAGCGAGCATAACAGGCCGGCAAGCGCTTCCAGTACTGCCGGTTGCAGGTGAAGAAAGTGAAATTTGCCGACGCGCTCCACGCGGATCAACCCTGCAGTCTCCAGCTCCTTGATGTGGTGCGAGAGCGTGGCGGGCGAGATGGCAAGGGCCGACTTTGCCTGCGCACAACCGAGCGGGCACGAGGACTTTGCGATCCTCTCCAGAAGTTCGAAGCGGCGCGGGTCTGCCAGCGCCTTCAAAAGAGCGGTGCGGCGGGCTCGCGTCAGGCGCGGCGCGGCCGAGGTGGATTTGGGTTCGCTCTGTGCGGTCTTCGTCATTGGCGTTGCCTATTGTTTCGATGCAATCGTAGCGTGCCGGGCGTCAGGTGCGGGTTTTTTCCGCCACGGCGAGCAATGTCTGAAACTGCGGGCCTTCCGATTCTTTGTCGACGATCGAGGCCTGGGCCGCCGCGAATCCAGCAGCGATGAGCATGGTCTCGATCTCGCTTTCGGTGAAGCCGAGCCACTCGTCGGCGTAAAGTTCGCGCGCTTCTTCAAAGCGATGGCGGGCCAAATCGAGAACGACGATGCGGCCGCCGGGGCGCAGAATTCGTGCGGCCTCGCGCAGCGCCCGCTCCGGGTGAGCGGCGTGGTGCAGCGACTGCGAAAAGAAGACGAGATCGACAGCGGTGCTGTCGACGGGCAACTCTTCCATGTCGCCTTGGCGGAAGTCGATGTTCGCGACGCCGTGGCGCAGGGCCTGCTCACGGCCTACCTCGAGCATCTTTTCCGAGGAGTCGACGGCGACCACGCGCAATGCGCTCTGAGCGAGTAAAAGGGCGAAGCTTCCGTCACCTGTGCCCACGTCCGCAACTGTGAGCGGCGGCATCAGGCGCAGAAACGCTTCAGCAAGGCTCTTCCAGCTCTTGCCGGGTACGTAGTCTCGGCCCATACGTCCGGCCACGCTGTCGAAGAAGGCGCGCATGCGGTCCTGGCGCTTCTTCACCACGCGGCGCATGTCGGCCTGGTCGGTGGCTGCCTCGGGCAATTCGCGTCGGGCCTGGGCCAGCAGTCCGACAACTACGCTGTCGCTACCCTCAGCCGACAGCCGGTACAGGCTACTCTTGCCCGTGCGCCGATCCTCCGCCAGCCCCGCTCGCTTCAACTGAGAGAGATGGGTGGAAATCGTACTCTGACCCATTACCAGGATCTCCTGCAGCTCGGCCACTGAAAGTTCTTCCTCCTGGAGTAACAGGAGGATGCGGAGACGGTTGGGGTCTGCGGCGGCGCGGAGAGTTTTGACAATTGACGGCATAGAGTGATTTCTGCTACATATCAACATATCACGATACGACGATGTAAAGGAGTTCAAGTATGGCAGCCAGCACCATCGCACCCGCAGAGTTCAAGGTCGCCGACCTTTCCCTGGCCGAGTGGGGCCGCAAGGAGATAGCCATTGCCGAGCACGAGATGCCCGGCCTGATGGCCATTCGCAACAAGTACGCCGCCGAGAAGCCGCTCGCAGGTGTGCGCGTCACCGGTTCGCTGCACATGACCAT
>DCFV01000088.1:42064-42552 GCA_002314435.1 Acidobacteriaceae bacterium UBA1795
CAGACCGCCGTGCTGATTGAGACGCTGGTGAGCCTGGGCGCCGAGGTGCGCTGGGCCAGCTGCAATATCTTCTCCACCCAGGACCACGCTGCGGCGGCCATTGCGGCCACCGGCGTGCCGGTCTATGCCTGGAAGGGAGAGACGCTGGAAGAGTACTGGGACTGCACCTTCAAGGCGCTGAGCCACAAAGGCGGCAAGGGGCCTGAGTTGGTGGTGGACGACGGCGGCGACGTGACGCTGCTGATCCACAAGGGCTACGAGCTCGAAGATGGCGACAAGTGGGTTGACACACCTTCCGGTAATCACGAGGAGCAGGTGATCAAGGACCTGCTGAAGAAGGTTTATGCCGAAGACCCGCAGCACTGGCACAAGGTGGTGAAGGGCTGGCGCGGCGTCTCCGAAGAGACGACGACTGGCGTACACCGGCTCTACAAGATGATGGAGCAGGGCAAGCTGCTGGTTCCTGCCATCAACGTGAACGACTCGGT
>DCFV01000088.1:42850-46603 GCA_002314435.1 Acidobacteriaceae bacterium UBA1795
GGCTGCCGCGAGTCGCTGGCCGATGGCATCAAGCGCGCCACGGATGTGATGGTGGCGGGCAAGGTGGCGGTGGTGTGCGGCTACGGCGATGTGGGCAAGGGCTGCGCGCACTCGCTGCGCGGCATGGGCGCGCGCGTCATAGTCACGGAGATCGACCCCATCAATGCCCTACAGGCGGCGATGGAAGGCTATGAAGTAACCACAGTGGAGGACACTCTGGGCCGTGGCGACATCTACGTCACCTGCACCGGTAACGTGGACATCATCACGCTCGGGCACATGAAGCGGATGAAAGATCAGGCCATCGTCTGCAACATTGGCCACTTCGACAACGAGATCCAGATGGACCTGCTGAATGCCGAAGCCGGCGTGAAGAAGCTCAACATCAAGCCGCAGGTGGACTTCTACACGTTCCCTGACGGACACGGCATCTTTGTCCTGGCCGAGGGACGCCTGGTCAATCTCGGCTGCGCGACAGGCCACCCGAGCTTCGTCATGTCGAACAGCTTTGCCAACCAGACGCTGGCACAGCTCGACCTGTGGAAGAACAAGGACACCTACAAGGTGAACGTCTACACGCTCCCCAAGAAGCTGGACGAGGAAGTGGCGCGGCTGCATCTGGAAAAGATCGGCGTCAAGCTGACGACGCTTTCAGTGCGGCAGGCCGACTACATCGGCGTGCCGGTGGAAGGGCCGTTCAAGCCCGAGTTCTACCGCTACTAGAGCAACACATCGAAGCAGAAGGGCCGCGTAAGCGGCCCTCTGCCTTTGGGCCGGAAGTGAGCCACACATGAGCACCCACGCGAGTTTTTCCTTCGAGTTATTCCCGCCGCGCACGCCGGAAGCGGCGGCAAAGCTGCCGACCGTTATTGAGCAATTGGCGGCAGTGCGACCGAGTTTCTTTTCCATCACGCACGGCGCGGGCGGCTCGGACCAGGACGGCACCTACGAGACGTTGACGACGGTTGTCCGGCAGACCGGCATCGAAGTTGCGCCGCACCTGACCTGTGTGGGCTCAACGCGCGCCCGCGTGGGCGAGCTGCTGGATCGATATCGCGCCGCAGGCGTGAAGCGCATCGTGGCGTTGCGTGGCGACTTGCCGGCCACCGCCATGAGTTCTTCGGCTCCGGGCGAATTTCACTACGCCAACGAACTGGTCAGCTTCATACGAGAAACCCACGGAAACGCCTTCACCATTGAGGTGGCGGCCTATCCCGAGGTGCATCCGCAGGCGCCCAGCGCTGGTGTGGACTTTGAGAATTTCTGTCGCAAGGTAGAGGCCGGAGCAGACGGCGCAGTCACGCAGTTGTTCTACAACGCCGATGCTTACTGCGACTTTATGGAGCGCTGCGCGAAGGCGGGCATCACAATTCCCATCGTGCCCGGCATTATGCCCATCACGGGCTTTGCGAATATCGTGCGCTTCTGCGCCGGATGCGGCGCGGACCTGCCGCGCTGGATTCGTCTGCGCCTGGAAGAACTCCAGGACGACAAGCCAGCGCTGCTCGCCTTCGGGCTGGATGTGGTTGCCCGCCTCTGCGAGACGTTGCTCCGGAATGGCGCTCCGGGGCTGCATTTCTACACCATCAATCAGGCTGGACCCACGCTGCGGCTTTGGGAGAGGCTGGCGCCGGCGATGGCCAGGGCCTAGACACAAGCGCAAAGAACCTGACGGCCGACCGCATCTTGCAGGCGCATCTTTATGCCGCACCTATGGCGGTGGCAGTCCAGGTGCCTTAGGATGATTCAACCCTCACTTGCTTTTGACCTTGCCAGCACAACATGCGCGGAACGGCGTATTGATCTGGCTGAGTTCGCGCATGAGGATGCGCCGCAGTTGTTGCACTCGCGGAGGACGGACTGCGGCGCACGCAGCATTGATCATCTGCCCGTGAGGAGAGCAGCAATGACGCTTGCATGGCTGGATCATCTGGGGTCGATCGCCAGTCTTCTGGCACTGCTGGTCGGCATGCCCGCCGTTCTTATCACTCTGTACCAGGCAGCGAAGGCGCGCCAGGAGGCCCAGCAGGTGCGCGAGGGCACCTGGCACAGCCGAGATTGCCTTGAGTTCATTGCCGGAGACGGAACCTGCATCAACGTGGTGCCGCTCGAAACGCTGCATTCGCTACCGAAGGCCGGTGACGTAATCATGCTGCCGGGGCTAGGGGTAAATGGCAGCGGCGAGTTTCTTCCCGGTGCATATCTCGTCGAGTCCGTTGAGCACCTGTACTCGCCGGCGATACACAAGGGCCGACGCGTGCAGGAAGCGCGTCTGACGAAGGCCGCAGCGCATGTAACGTCGCTGAATCCGCCGCTTCTAGTTTAGGTCGCTCCGAGAACGCCTGGCACGCTTCTTGTCGTGGCCGCGGTGGCCGAAAATGCGGTACCAGGCGCGCCACCACATGCTGTGCAGCAGTTCCGTTTGCTCGGCTTTGAGCGCTGCATAGGACCTCCTCACGTAGACATCGAACTCCGGCGGCCAGCCTATGGTAGAGCGCCGCTCAGAGTAGTCACCTTCGGCCCACTTGGCCAGCACAGCCTTGTAACCAACCACGTGCGTCACAAAGTCCAGCAGGCACTGCGGCATCCGCTCTTCCACAATCAGATAAGCCTTCTCGATGATGATCTTCTCGCGAATGTCGTTCAGCGGCATGAAAATCGTGGTCATCCAGAGCATCCACTCCTTCATCTCTTCGTCGCGGATGGGATCACTCTTATCCTTGCCTTGCCGCTTCAGCAGCGAGCGATAGGCGATATTTCCAGTTTCAGAGGCCACGTAGAGCGGCCCGTAGAACTCGTTCAGGCGCCTGTTGACAAGGTTCAGCTTGTCCTTCCTGCGGGCGAGCATGCGTGTGCTCAGCGTGGTCATGAAGTAGCCAGCCAGAGCCAGGATGACTGTCAGGATTGCGGCATTCTGCAGGATTGTGGGTACAGCCAGAATATCCATGGGCCTTGCGCTCTGCCGACGAGTATACGCGTGCCCGACCCAAGCCGGTGTGACGGCTGAAGACGCAGCGGCGCTGCGACGCCGGAGCTCTACTTGCTGTGGTGTGAAGTGACGTGCCTTATTTCGGAGGAGATAACTTTGATTTCGAAGATGCTGGGCCACAGCTTGCCGGTCACCAGCAGCCGGTCGTGCGCGGCATCGTAAGCAATGCCGTTGAGAACCGCTTCGCCATTTGTGCGTGCGTACGCCGGCAGCAGGCCGCTCAGGTCAATCCAACCCAGCACCTGTCCGGTCGCCGGAGAGATGCGTGCGATGCGGTCGGTGTGCCAGACGTTGGCGTAGATTTCGCCGTGGATGAACTCCAGCTCATTCAGCTGCGTGACTGGCGTGCCGTGGTCATTCACGGTGATGCGCCGCACTTCGCGAAACGTGGTTGGATCGAGAAAGCGCAGCGCGGCGCTGCCATCGCTCAGGATCAGGTTTTTGCCGTCCTGAGTGAGGCCCCAGCCCTCGCCATCGATGTGAAAGGTGCGCAGCAGGCGGAAGGTGGCGCGGTCGTAGACGAGTGCGATGTGCGACTGCCAGGTGAGCTGGATGAGCGTACTGCCCCAGTTCGTCAACCCTTCGGCGAAGTATTGGCTGGGCACATCGTGGAAGGCGAGAATGCGGCCGCTGTCCAGATCTTCCATGCGGAGCGATGAACTGCCTTCTAGCCCGGTGCTCTCGTAGAGGTGGCCGTCGACAAAGACCAGCCCCTGTGTAAAGGCTTGCCGGTCGTGTGGATAGGTGTGGAGCACGCGGTAGGT
>DCFV01000079.1:0-738 GCA_002314435.1 Acidobacteriaceae bacterium UBA1795
ATGGCAGCCAGCTTGGTCTTGCCAGTCGGGAACGGGCTCGCCGGAATGGCATAGGCAAAATTCGCAGACAACGCGACAACGGCGCCGAGAACCAGAGCGGACATCTTCAACATATTCGAGCGCATCGTAGAAAACTCCTAGCGAAGCAGAACTTGTGCTTGCACGAGAAGACTACCCCAAAAGGTGCACGAAATCTACAACAAAAGTACTGGAAATTCGAAAAATTTCGTTGAATCCAGACAACTTCGCGCCAAATGACGACAAATGACGTCGGACAAATCCCGAGCTTCTCCGGTAAAACACCGAGAGACCCCGAAATTCCCCTGAAAAACCCAATGCACTTTGACAAGACCTACAACGCCCGGCCCGGCCCGCACTTTTCCGTGCCGGACCCCGGAATTGTCCCTGCTGCGCGGAGCTAAAGGCTCAATCCCGCGCGTTTTCGTCTTAAACGCGGACTTTCTGAAGCGGGCAAAAGAGGCCGGTTTGGCCCGCCGAGCCCGGGTTATCTTGGTCAGAGCATCTCCGCGCGAACCGAAGGCGGAGGGAGGAGCGGCATGATTCCGGAGCTGCGTCGGGAGTTCAACGAGCGGTTCAGCGATGCGCAATACGGAGCGCTGCAGCGGCGGGTGGAAGCGGCCGTCGGAATGGCGCCGGCGTTTCGCATGGCCGAAACGCCTGTCTTCGTGGCCAAGTCCTTCCTTGAGCAGTTAGCGCGAGAGGGGGAGCGGCTGGCGC
>DCFV01000079.1:1064-10826 GCA_002314435.1 Acidobacteriaceae bacterium UBA1795
CGGCTATTGCGTCGCAGGCGAATCGGCGCATCCGCATTTCCTCACTGCCGACTTTGCCCTGGTACGCGATGCGGACGGTGCGTTGCAGCCGAAGCTCGTGGAAATGCAGGCATTTCCCTCAGTATTTGCGTTTCAGGCGGTCTTCGCTTCCGCCTACCGGGACGCGTACAGCCTACCGTCGTCGCTTGGATATGTGTTAAGCGGCCTGTCGGAGGAGGGCTACTGGGATTTACTCGGGCGCACAATCCTGGGCGGGCACGACCCGGAGAACGTAGTGCTGACCGAGGTGGACCCGGAGCACCAGAAGACGCGGCCCGACTTCGCTGTCACGGCGCAAAAGCTCGGCATCCAGGTCGTCGACATTGCCGAGTTGGAGCCGGTAGGGGGCAAGCTCCATTACCGCAATGCTTTCGGGCGGCTGGTTCCCATTCACCGTATCTACAACCGCGCCATTGCCGACGAACTGATTGCACGCAACATTCGTCTTCCATTCGACTGGACGCGCCCCTGGCAGGTGGAGTGGGCCGGGCACCCCAACTGGTACTTCCTTATCAGTAAGTTCTCCGTGCCGTGGCTGGCGCGGCAACAGGAGGATCGTGGAGTGGTTCCGCCGGCGGTGTTTCTGGACGAGTTCCTCGACGGGCCGGGCCGTGAGCGGCTGACCGCTGCCGGAGTCGAGTTGCCGGCGGGCTCCGATGCCGTGTACCACGATCTGCTGCTGAAGCCACTGTTCGGGTTTGCCGGCAAGGGAATCCAGTTTGATCCGTCGCAAGCGGATCTCGAAGCCATCGATCCGGCGCAGCGCGGCAGCTATCTCTTGCAGCGGCGGATGCACTTTGTGCCCACCATCGAGACGCCTTACGGGCTCACCCAGGCTGAGTTCCGCATCCTTTATCTCTGGCCGGACGGCGGGAGCCTCCAGCCGGTAATCAGCCTGATACGGCTGGGCCGCGGTCTCATGATGGGCGTGGATCACAACAAAAACCAGGCCTGGGTGGGCGCTTCAGCCGCTTTGTACCCGCCTGCGGACCATCCGGTGCAGGTAAGTCCAAGCCGATGAGGGACTCCAGTTCCCCGAAAAGGTGCCGAATCGATTACCTCACAAAAAACTTTCGTGCCCTACGCGCAAGGGCAAAAGTCGGTTACAGTTGCCAATAGGATTCTCAAAGGAGTCCAGGATCTAGACCTATGAACACGCTCAAGCCGGGTCGTTCAACCAAGGAAGGTTCGTCGGGCGGACCGCAGCGCAAGGAAGTGCGCTGTGCCGTCCGGTTCCCGCTAGCTCTGCCTGCGGTGCTTTCCGCGGGCCAAGAGGAGCGCAAGGTGCTCACTCGCAACGTCTCGGCGAGCGGTGTGCTGTTTGAGATGCACGACCCATTGAAGGTGGGCCAGGGCATCGACTTTTCTATTCGAATGCCGGGCGACTACCTCGGCGCCCCGAGCGACGTTCTGGTTCGCTGCACAGGGCGTGTGGTACGCTGCTCGTTAAACCAAGGCCAGTATCAGACTGCTGCAACCATAGACGAGTACCGGTTTGCTGAGCAGTAATGGCACGAGTTCGCGGTATGCGGCCTAATTATGGAATTTGTGGACGAAACTCCTGAAGGTGAAGTTCAAGACGGTCCGGTAAAGCCTGGAGCGATCCGTATTATTCTTGCGGACTCACAGGCTATCTATCGTGTAGGCATCCGGAAAATCTTTGCGTTGGAAGACGACTTGCGAGTCGTGGCCCAGGCGGATTCGCTGGAAAACCTGCGTGCGGCTATTGAGCGCTATCCAACCGATGTGGTGCTGCTGGAAGGCAGCCTGGTGGTGGGTGCGACCAACGCCATTCCCGACCTGCTGCGGCTGGCCCCCGACGTGAAGCTGATTGTGCAGGCTGTAGGCGCTGACGAGAGCCAGACCGTGGAGCTTTACCGGCGCGGTGTACGCGGCATTATCTCCCGTTCCATCTCGCCTGATTTGCTGGTGCGTTGCGTGCGGCGTATCGCAGCGGGTGAAACCTGGATCGACAACCAGTCGGTCAACTGGGTCATTGACGCCTATCGCTCGCAGGCCGCAGCGCTGGTCAGTCCACGCACCCAGCCGCGCCTCTCGCCCAAGGAGATGGCAATCATCACCTGCATCACCCAGGGCAAGCGCAACAAGGAGATCGCCTTTCAGCTCGGTACCACAGAGCAGGTGATCAAGAACTACCTGCGCAAGATCTATGACAAGTTGGGCGTCAGCGACCGGCTTGAACTGGCGCTCTACTGTCTGCACAACAAGATCATTCAGACGGATGCCGACGAAGAATCCGTGGCCAAGAAGGTTGTTGCTCGATAGGTTCGATCAACAGGTTGCCGGAAGTCTCCTGTTGTCCCGGCATTTGATGGGTTGGATCGAAGATAAATCTATCTGGATCTTTTTGCCAGCATTTGCAGATGAACTCGTATACGGTGAGACCCCCAAGAGTCTTGAGCCGCCTGGCGAAGTTATATGCGGCAAGGAAGTCGGAGAGGTGTGTTTGTAGCTGATTGTGGCTGTCATAGTGGTAACGCTGGACAGTGGCTTCTTTGATGGTTCGATTCATGCGCTCGACCTGTCCGTTGGTCCAAGGATGATTAGGTTTGGTCAAACGATCTTTATTTGGAGATTCAGGCGGCAATGTCGGCCTGAGAACTTGAAACGCAGAGAAATGGCCGGAAACCTGTGCGTTTGGTCTCCGGCCATTCGTTTTAGCGGCGATCATCAGGTAAACGCTATTGACACGTGCCGAGCTTGAAATGGACCACGTGGGTACTCCAGATGAAGTCTCCACTGGTAGTCAGATACTCCTGCGTGTACCAGATCGTGCAGTCGTCACTTGGATCAACGCTGGCCGTTGAGTAATCTCCCCAACGCGAATGCCCTTTCTGATAGCCCGTACTGGTCGATATGGTGGTCTCGGACGAGAGAACTCCGAGAGTATCTGTTGGTGCACGTGAAGCAATACTAATGAGCGGGTCGAGTGTTGAAGCAGAGACACTGTACCCGACGGCAATATTGCCCAGCTTGTCTTGAGCTATGCTACCCATCCAGCGGTAGTCGGTGTCCGGAGCGAAAGTGCCTTGTTGATAGACCGACGGTCCCGAGCCTGTATCGCGCAGCTCATACCAGCGGATACCTGAAGCTGAGTTTGCGGCAACCGAGTGATTCACCAGAAGAGACGCGTACGCGCCGAAGTTGCGATAGGAGAGCCTGTACATCAACCGGTCAGCCAGTGAGTCCAATTGCTGCGTTGTGCCTTTCTGCGGGATGCAGGTGCCACCATTGCAGGCTTCTGTGAATGGCGCCACAGCAATGCTTGTCGGCCCGGTAAGACTGACAGTTCCTGCAGTGTAGTTCGGCGTCATTCGCCAGACATTCAAGGAATTGCTGCCGAAGCTCATGAAATACTCCGGAGTGCCGGTTGGTGGAAGGGAAGTCGTCCCGGAAGCACCGCTGGCACCGTCAATGTCGGCAGGGAGAACACCGCCATAGCTCTTGCTGAGCTGTTGGCAAATCATCTTGGCTGCGCCTCCAGCGATTGCGGTAGAGCGATCCATCGCGCAGAGGTCTCCGCCTGCAAAGGTACGACCATGAGCGAAGATGTTGAAGGTGAAGTAATACCCGTCTGTCCAAACTCCGACCTTCGGGTAATCGGGGAAGTTGGTTCCAAAACTGTAGGCGTACCGGTTCCATGATCCGGTAAAGTCTGACGTCGTAGAAACCGCGACGCACTGATAGTAAGGAGTGGTGGACACGGCAAATTGGGTCGCAATCCAACGCTGTGCCTGCTTGTCATAAAGAACGATGGGATCACCCGAGTTGTCGGTGCTGCACCGGCCACCAGAGAAGCCACTCCAGATTGTGTTCCCAGCGGCGAAGCCAGAGCTCGGATAGACCTTGTTTCCGGTGCTCTTGTCGTAAACGGCAAAGGCCGTGTTGACCCATTGCACGTACTGCGTTGCCCCTACGGAACCCTCAGTGTCTGGCGGCTCGCCTGTGATGGTATAGCCGGTTGATAAGCCCACTCCGTCAAACCCTGAAGAACTGCTGATCGTAGCAGCAGTCGTGGAAGAAGGAGAGCTCTGCAACACTGAATCCTTTCCGCCTGCGGAACCATGAGGTACCGGGCGGAGAGGACGATCAGGCATCCTGTCTGTCGAGGGGATCTCGGGAGGTGTGTCGCGCAGAGGGCGGGAAATATCATGCCCTTCAGGATTGAGCACCACCGTTTGTGCACCCACGGGAGTTCCGATATAGACGATGGATGCAAGGAGACAACTTGCGTACACAAGGCACATTCTCATTTTGCACTGGCCTCAGAGGAAGGATTCTGCACGGGTCTACCCATACTTCAGCCCTGGTGCAGGTTGACTGAGTGTACATAGACCTAAGAGGGCTTGCAATACACTGATTCCGCGCTGGGAGAGCCATCGGTAACCCAGCCGTAGAAACTTAACAGGACTCCGAATCGGCACATCGGGGGCTTTGATATTCCTTGTATCCAGTAGATTGATTCGCAATTCGAATGAGTGAAACCGATCGTTGACGGCCGTTGTCCGGAATTGCGGTCGCATAAGTACACTTCCATTAGTCACCAGAAGGCGAGAGACCAGACCCCGTCCGACGGCCAGCACCGTCGTCATTCATGCTTCGTAACTGATCTGTTTCTCGGCCATTTGGCAATTGATCAGTTGTATCCACAACCACGCCCTTCCGGGTGCGCTCGCGTCGTTTGCAAAGCGAAGGGCCCTGCCGCGCGGCAGGGCCCAGTTGTTGAGCCAGCGTGTTAAGTGAGGGCTACGAGAGATGGGTGTGCGGATGCTCGGCCAGGCGGCGCGGCAGCGGTGCCGGCGTCAGCCCTGCTGTGGAACCGCTCATCACCTCGGTGAATGCCTTGCGGAAAGCCGCCATCTCGTCCGCGGTGCCTACGGTGATGCGAACCTGGTTGGGCCAAGCTGGCCAGATGCGTCCAATGAACATCAGTTTCTGCGCCAGAGCCGCCTGTACTTCCTTGCCGGGCCGCTTCACATCGAGCATGAAGCAGTTGCTCTGGGACGGCGTGCAGGCGTAGCCCTGGCTCTTGAGCCAGGCGATGTTCTCTGTGCGGGTTTCAGCGATGATCTTCTTGCGCGTAGGAATTAGATCCGCGTCGAGCAGGCTGGCCTTGGCTGCCGCCACCGCGGTGATGGGCAGCGAGTTCTGTCCGCCGAAGGGCGTGATCTTGGCAAGCAGTTCCGGCTTGCCGATTGCGAAGCCCATGCGAATGCCCGCCATGCCGTAGAGCTTCGAGAAGGTACGCAGAACGATGACGTTCTTGCCTTCCTTCACGAAGTCGATCGAGGGCTGCGCATCGCTGAAGTGGATGTATGCTTCATCGATCAGGATAATCGAGTCCTTGGGCGCATGAGCGACGACGTACTCGAGGTCGGCGCGCGGCGTGAGAGTGCCGGTGGGGTTGTTTGGGTTGCAGATGTAGATGACGCCGGGAGTCGACGTGGCGGCTAGCATGGCCTTGACATCATGCTTGGACTCACCAGTGGGGTCGGCAAGCGGCACCTTGAAGATTGGCGCACCGGCAATCTGCGCGGCCCACATGGGCGCTTCATAGCCTGGGTCTCCCACAACTAGCGGCTTGTCTTTGCCGGTGAAGGCCAGCACCGTGTAGTGCAGCGGCTCAGTGGAACCAGCGAAGGGAATTACATACTCAGGATTCAGCCCTTCTTGCTTGGCGAAGATTTCGGCCAGTTCCTCTTCCCGGGTGAACAGGTAGCGCCCGCCGCGAGGTAGAACATCGGCCATGGCTTTGCGCGCAGCATCCGAGGGCCCTAGCGGGTTCTCGTTCGCATCAATGTGAATGCCTACATCTGGGTCGGCAAAGTGCGGACGCGCGGCGTGCGCAAGGCGGGGTTCTGTCAACAGCGGCAGGCTGGCCAGGGCTGAGGCGCCGGCAGCGACGCGGAAAAAAGTACGGCGGGAAAAGCCACTACAGGCCACGGGATCTTCAGATGGATGCATCAAGAACGGCTCCTTGTGGTGGGAATCGAGTGGATAGGACACAGCCACGAGCGCGAGAACCGCGCACGCAAGCCGTCCAGAAGAGAGGGTGAGACGGGGAAAGGCTGTCCCATACTTCAAAGTACCGTCGGACCCTCATGCTGGCAAGGGGGAAACGCATAAGGAAATCAGGGATTTTCGGGCCACTGCGGGTGCGTAGGCGAGGTTGTGACAAGAGACGCCTTGCAGGGGGCGAGAGTTGTGGTACACTTCGTCGGGTAAACGCTTACCCGAACGGACATGACGTGAAACAGCCTCCCTCCTCACGCCACTTTCCTCCCGTGCAGGCGTACGACAGTTTTTCCGGGCAGGGCGCCTTTTGTGACTTGACAAGCTGTGCAGTAAACCCATTTACTTAGGGGCGGACGTCCGCCGGCTTTGCGGACCAATCTGTTTCCACCAGGTGATGCAATGTTTGGATCGGCAACTCTCTCAGCATTTTCCGGCGGCCTCGGGTCCATGCCGGCTCTACTGGCCCTGGCAGCTTCGCCGCTCGCCAGCCTACGCCCCCTCGACCTCCTGGTCATCGTCATCTACTTCGGCATGACGATCTGGATTGGCTTTTACCTGAAGGGCCGCTCCAACACCAGCGAAGAGTTCTTCATGGCCGGACGCGAAATGACCGCGTGGATTGCGGGCTTGAGCTTCGTCTCGGCCAACATGGGCTCGCTGGAGTTGATGGGCTGGGCAGGCTCTGCCTATCAGTACGGCATCCTGGCCACGCACTGGTATTGGGTTGGCGCCATTCCGGCCATGCTGTTTCTCGGCCTCGTGATGATGCCGTTCTATTACGTCTCGAAGACGCACTCAGTGCCCGGATTCCTGGGCTTGCGTTACGACAAGCGTGCCAGTACCGTTGCCGCCTTCAGCTTCGCCATTGAGATGATCCTGATGAGTGGCGTGAATATGTTCGCCATGGCCGTCGTCATGAAGGTCGTTCTCGGTTGGGACATCACCTTCAGCATCCTTGTTTCTTCGATTGCTGTGGCGCTGTATGTAGGCCTCGGCGGTCTTCGCTCGGCCATCTTCAACGAGGTCCTGCAGTTCGTGCTCATCTGGGGCGGCGCGTTGCTGGTGCCGATCCTTGGCCTCTACCAGGCTGGCGGCGTTAGCGGTCTCAAGACCCGCATCATCGCCAACATGCAGTCCATGACCGGCGTCAGTGCAGACAGCTACTTCCACCTATGGCGCGACACCGGCCACTTCGCGTCGAACCCCATGGGCGTTCACTGGAGCGGCATTGTTCTCGGCCTCGGCTTTGTCATCAGCTTCGGCTACTGGACCACGGACTTCCTCGTGGTGCAGCGCGTACTGGCCGCACACAATCTGCGCGCCGCGCGCATGGCCCCCATCATCGGCTCATTCTTCAAGATGGCCGTGCCCTTTATCGTGATTCTGCCCGGCCTGCTCGGCCTGGTGCTGCTGCAGAATGCAGATGGCAGCCGACGCCAGTTGGTGGGAGAGGACATTGTCGCAGCCTGCTCCATGTCTTCCAGCACAGGTCAGGTTGAGACGCCCTCGGCCTGCTCCGCGGCAATGGCCAAGACCAACCTGACCCCCGAATCGCAGAAGAAGGTGCTGGCCGGCGGGCCAGACGCCGAACTGCATAGCTACAACCAGGCCTTGCCTCTGATGATGGTCCGCTACCTAGGACCTGGCCTGCTCGGCCTCGGCATCACCGCGCTCATTGCGGGCTTCATGAGCGGCATGGCTGGCAACGTAAGCGCGTTCTCAACCGTGTGGACCTACGACATCTACAAGCCGCTGATCAACAAGCATGGTTCTGATAGCCACTACGTGCTTGTGGGCCGATTGGCCATCGTCATCGGTGTTGCAGTCTCCATCGGCGCGGCCTATCTGGTGATGCATGCACACGGCATCATGGACTACGTGCAGGCGCTGTTCTCCATCTTCATCGCGCCGCTGCTGGCCACTATTCTGTTCGGCATGTTCTGGACGCGCGCCACCAAACTGGCGGGTTTCCTCGGCCTTTTGACCGGCATCATTTTCTCGGCAAGCCTGTTCATGTGGGTTAAGCTCACGCCTTCGGCGCTGGCTACCGTGGCTCTTTCGCCTGATGCCAAGCCGATGGCCGAGAATGTGTTCCGCGCCTTGTGGGCTTTCATCTTCACCGCCATCGTGGTGCTTGTCGTCAGCCTCTTCACCGAGCCGCGACCCGTTGAAGAACTCAACGGCCTGGTCTATGGCGCAACCATTCTGCCCACCGAGGAGCCTGTCCCCTTCTACAAGAATGAACTGATCTGGGGCGTGGTCGTCGTCATCCTCTTTGCGGTGCTCAACATTCTGTTCTGGTAGAAACCTGCGCGCCTTCCTGCGGAGGGCGCGCCACAGGAAAGGACAAAGCTTTATGCATGGATCGGGAATTCCCATCTGGTTCTTCATCGGCGTGCTGTTGGGGCTCTACGGCGGGCTGGTTCTGGGCTATGGCCTCTATGAGTGGGCCACCGGCCTCTATCCCGCAGGCGTGCAGCTCACCAGTCTGCACACGCCGGTATGGTGGGGTGCACTGCTGCTCGTCATCGGCGTGATCTATCTCATCAAGTTCCGTCCCGGGCGCAGCCACTAGGTCCGCACGGGCAGTTCAAACGCAGCAAGAGATCATTTGTGAGCCGTGCAAACGGCACAGCAATACTTAAGGAGCAATACCATGGCAACGCAGCGAACCATGACCTTTGGTGTGGTGGTAGGCAATCGCGGATTTTTCCCGGATCATCTGGCTAAGACCGGCCGCGACGAGATCATTGCAGTATTGGAAGCCGCGGGCGCAAAGGCGATTGTGCTCGGGCCGGAAGAATCGAAGTACGGTGCAGTGGAGACTTACGCCGAGTCGCAGCGCTGCGCAGAATTGTTCAAGAAGCATGCTGAAGAGATCGACGGCATCATCGTCACGCTGCCCAACTTCGGTGAAGAGCGCGGCATCGTCGACGCGATCCGCCTGTCGGGCCTGAAGGTTCCGGTGCTGGTTCAGGCCACGCCCGACCGCTCTGACGATATGACCATTGCCGTGCGCCGCGACAGCTTCTGCGGCAAGATGAGCTGCTGTAACAACATGATGCAGTACGGCATCAACTACTCGTTGACCACGCTGCACACCGAGTCGCTGCAGTCGCCGGAGTTCAAGGCCGACCTCGAGTGGTTCTCCGCCGTCTGCCGCATCGTCAAGGGCCTCAAGAATCTCAAGATCGGCGCCATCGGCGCGCGCCCCGCGGCCTTCAATACAGTTCGCTATTCCGAGCGCATTCTCGAGACGGCCGGCATCTCCGTTGAGCCAATTGATCTCTCTGAGATCTTCGGCCGCATCAACAAGATGAAGGACACGGACGACGCCGCGCAGGCCAAGCTCGCCGCCATCAAGGGCTACGTCAGCACCGTTGGAATCACTGACTCTGCTCTGCTCAAGATGGCCAAGCTCGGCGCGGTCATTGATGGCTGGATGAAGCAGACCAACTCCACCATCAGCGCCGTCCAGTGCTGGACCTCGATGGAAGAGTTCTTCGGCGTGGTGCCCTGCACCATCATGAGCATGATGTCGAACAACCTCATCCCCTCGGCCTGCGAGGTCGACGTTCCCGGTGTGCTCAGCATGTACATGCTCGCCCTGGCCAGCGGCTCGCCCAGCGCGCTGCTCGATTGGAACAATAACTACGGCAGCGACCCGAACAAGTGCGTCTGCTTCCA
>DCFV01000079.1:11152-22879 GCA_002314435.1 Acidobacteriaceae bacterium UBA1795
TCATCGCCGGCACCGTGGGCAAGGAGAACACCTTCGGCACTTGCGTGGGCCGCGTCAAGGCCGGCGTGATGAGCTATGCGCGCTTCTCCACCGACGACCGCCGCGGCGTGATTCGCGGCTACACCGGCCCGGGCGCATTTACCGCAGATCCGCTCGAGACCTTCGGCGGCGCGGGCGTGGCGGAGATTCCCCAGCTGCAGAAGCTGCTCAAGTACATCTGCCGCGAGGGCTTCGAACATCACGTGGCCGCCAACTTCAGCGACTCGTCCAAGGCCGTGCACGAAGCGGCACGCTACCTCGGTTGGGAAAGCTACTATCACCCCTCGCTCGAGGACTAAGCGATCCAGAAGAGGAGAACATCCGGGCGTTGACACAACCTGTCAGCGCCCGGCTTACTTTGCAGAGTGATGCGGAAGGAAGTTGATCAATGGCGAAGAGGATTGCAAAGAGCCTGGTGGCGAACGGAACCGCTCTGGTGACGGAAGCTGCATGGAATGCGGAGCTGGAAGCGAAGCATGAAAAGGTGGTGGCATGGCTGCGCGCAGAAAAACTGGCCGGCCTGCTGCTCAAGCGCAACGAAAACATTGCGTGGATCACGGGCGGTGCCGTCGAGGCAGTCGTCTGCGCCGCGGTGGAGACAGCCGTCGTGTCGGTGCTTATTACGGTCGAGGGCAAGCGCTTCTACCTGACTACTGAGAATGAAGCGCCACGCGCGCACGATGAAGAGTTCGGTGCGCTGGACTTTGAGCCAGTGCTCTTTCCGTGGTTCGGCGATGACACCAACGCGGCCGCAGCCAAGCTCGCCGGGGGGCCGCTCGCGTCCGATACACCCAGCGACGGCATCAAGCTGGTGAGCCTGTATCCCCTTCGTGCCGCGCTCACTGAGACTGAGATTGCGCGCTATCGCTGGCTCGGTGCGGAGACCGCTGCGGCCACCGTCGAGTCGCTCCACGAAGTTGAGCCCGGGTTGAGCGAGTACGATCTCGAAGCCATCACCACAGCCAACCTGTTTCGTCGCGGCATACTGCCATCGGTGCATCTCTACGCCGTCGACGAGCGCATCTTCAAGTACAAGCATGCAGTGCCGCGTGGAGCACGTCTCAAGAGCTACGGCATGCTGAATCTCTGCGCGCGCAAGTGGGGCCTCGTCATCTCCATTACGCGCTTCATCCATTTTGGCGCGCTGCCTGCAGAACTCGCGGCACGCTTCGAATCTGCTGCGCGCGTAAATGCTGCGCTGCTCGATGCGACCAAGGTTGGCGCAACGTCAGCGGGCTTGTTCCAAGTGGCGCAGAAGGCCTACGCAGCAGAGGGGTTCCCGGGCGAAGAGCGTTTCCATCATCAGGGTGGACCGACGGGCTACGGAGAGCGCGAGTGGGTGGCCACGCCCAACGGCTCGCAAGTCGTCGTCGACAATCAGGCCTTCGCGTGGAACCCGAGCATCCGCGGCGGCAAGACAGAGGACACAGTGATTGTGTGCGGTGGCAAGGTGGAGTGGCTGACAGCGACGCCGGGGTTGCCGGTAATTCACGCAGAGGTGAACGGCGTGGACTACCCGGCTGCGGGAGTGTTGGTGAAGTAAGTGAAGTGGGCCGCGGGCGCGCTTCAGTCCGCGCTCGCGGGCTGGAGCGTGAGCCGCGCCGTCAGCACCACCAGCGCGGCCCACAGCGCATCGGCGCTCAGAAGGTGCGCAATCTGCAGCCATAGCGGTGCAAGCAGCACCACATCCAGCACGCCAAGAATGTATTGCACGGCGAGCAGTAGCAGTACAGTTGCCGAAAGCGCGCGATTGTCCCAGTGCGCACTGCGCTGTGCGGCGCGTACCAGCAGCCAGATCAGAAAGATGCTCGCCAGGAACGCGATCGTCGGATGCGTCCAGCGCCAGCGTACGAGCCAACCGCTGCCCGCGCTGAAGTCCTGCGCCAGCGCCGAGCCCAGTGATTCGGCCGGAAACAACGTGTCGCCAAGCGCAGCAAGCGAGCCGGTAACGCCAACCAGCAGCACCACCAGGATGCCCCCAACGGCGCCAACGGGCGCGACCAGCTTCACATTGCCGCGCAGGTAGCCGCGGCTGCGACTCAGCAGATGAGCAGTCAGCGTAAGCGCAGCCAGCATCAGCAGGGTGTTTGTCAGGTGCAGCGCAAGGTAAGGAGCGCGCAGCGGCGACTGGCTCTGTGCCGTGAGCCCCAGCTTCACCAGCAGCGCGCCAAGGATCGCCTCAATCAGCGTGAACGCAACGCTTGCCACGACGGCAGCGCGCGCCAAGTGCCCGCGCACAGTTCCCGCAAAGGTCCACACCAGCAGTCCTACAGCTGAGAAGAACGAGAGACCGCTTGTGATGCGATGCGTGAACTCGATCATCGTGTCCACGCGCGGCGAGTGCTGCAGTACTGTTCCGTTGCAGAGCGGCCAGTGATCGCCGCAGCCCGCACCGGAGCCAGTAGCGCGAACCAGCCCACCCCACAGGATCACGGCGATGAAGTAAATCAGCACTGCCCAGGCAAAATGGCGCAGGGCAGGCGAGGGCAGGCGAGGGGTATCCACAGACGCAGTGGCGAGAGGCATGAAACAAGACTCCAGAAGGAACCCTCTAGTGTAGACCAGCAGCTGCGCGTTGGTCGCGCGGCCAAATACATCGGCCCTGCCGCGCTGCTCAAAGCGAGTGCGCAACAGGGCCGAAGAAGCAGAGTGCCAGCGGCAGTTAATTGCCCAGCAGCCGCACTACGTGGTTCACGATGATAAGATCCTCGGCCGGCGGAATCACGCGTACGGTCACCGCCGAATCGCCTGCGGAGATCGTCGCCTCGCCGCGCACATTGTTGCGCGCAGAATCATTCTTGATGCCCAATGCGCCCAGCCCCGCACAAATCTCGGCGCGCGAGACAATGTCGTTTTCACCAATGCCGCCGGTGAAGACAAGCATGTCCAGCCCACCCAGTTCGACGAAGAAGCTGCCAATCCATTTCTGAATGGTCCATACGAACTTGTCGACGGCGAGGCGCGCCTTGGCGTTGCCCTCCTTGATGGCGTCGCGCAGGTCGCGCATGTCATTCGAGAGCTCGCTCACGCCCAGCAGGCCTGCCTTTTTGCTGGCCACAACTTCGAGCTGATCAGCTGCGTCCGTGGCGCTCTCGGCCGTCTCGGCAATCTTGCGCAGAATGAAGAGCAGCACACCAGGATCAATGTCGCCAGTGCGTGTTCCGCTGATGATGCCGCCGGTCGGTGTCAGGCCCATCGATGTGTCCAGGCACTTCCCGTTGCGGATGGCCGAGATCGACGCGCCGTTGCCGAGGTGCGCAACAATCAGCTTCTCCGGAACGTTGGGCTGCAATTGGTGCACGATCGATTCATACGAAATGCCATGTGCACCAAAGCGTCGTACGCCCATTGTTGCGTACTCGCTTGGAATAGGCATATGCGTGACGACTTCCGGCATGGTGCGATGGAAGTACGAATCGAGGCAGACGAAATTCGGCACGCCAGGGAACAGCCGTAGCGACTCACGCATGATGTAGACGGCGATAGGTGTGTGCAGCGGTGCAAACGCAGTGTAGCTCTCCATCTCGTCGATCAACGCCGGTGTGATGATCTGGTTCTCCAGTACCGTAGGTCCGCCGCACACCATGCGGTGTCCAATTGCCGCTGGAACTGGAAAGTGACCCGAGTGCAACGCGTCGGAGACCAGTTTGAAGGCTACGGCGCGCGTTGGCAGTGCGGGCGTCTCGTCGACAAGCTTCTTGCCCGACGCATCCTTGATCCAGAACTTGCCGAGATCCGTGCCGATACCGTCCACCGCGCCTTCAAAGAGCCGCGTGCGCGCGCCGTCCCCGGCTTCGTAGACAGAAAACTTGATCGAAGATGAACCACTGTTCAAAACCAATACAGGCAAAGACGACATGAAAACCTCTTGCGATTGAATTGAGAAAAAGCTTTAAGCTCGGTCCTTCGGCCAGCGCCAGTCGCGAATCTCCGGCAGATCGTCGCCGTACTCCGCAACGTACAACTTGTGCCGCTGAATATGTTCCGAGTACCACTGCCGCGCCGCGTCGGCCAGTTCCGCCAGCCGCGGCACGCGCAGTATCGCATCCAGCGCCAGTTGGAAGCGATCAATGTTGTTGAGCACGCACATGTCGAATGGCGTGGTCGTGGTGCCCTCTTCCTTGTAGCCGCGCACGTGGATGTTGTCGTGATTGTGCCGTCGATAGGTAAGCCGGTGAATGAGCCATGGATAGCCGTGAAACGCGAAGATGACCGGCTTGTTCCTGGTGAAGATCAGGTCGAATTCCTCATCGGCCAGTCCATGCGGATGCTCCGACTGCGGCTGTAGCGTCATCAGGTCCACAACATTGACCACGCGAATCTTGAGGTCAGGAATGCGCTCGCGCAGCAGGGTGACGGCGGCCAGTGTCTCCATCGTGGGCACATCGCCGCAGCAGGCCATTACCACGTCGGGCTCTGCTCCGTCGTCGTTTGAAGCCCACTGCCACACACCCAGTCCGGAGGTGCAGTGGTGAATCGCCTCGTCAATCGAGAGCCACTGCGGCGCAGGCTGCTTGCCGGCCACGATCAGATTGATGTAGTTGCGGCTGCGCAGGCAGTGGTCGCTGACTGAGAGCAGAGTATTTGCATCTGCCGGCAGATAGATGCGCACCACGTCGGCCTTCTTGTTCAGCAGGTGATCGATAAAGCCCGGGTCCTGGTGCGAGAAGCCGTTATGATCCTGCCGCCATACCAGCGAGCTGAGCAGATAGTTGAGCGAGGCGATCGGCTTGCGCCATGGAATCTCGCGCGTGACCTTCAGCCACTTGGCATGCTGATTCACCATCGAATCAATGATGTGGATGAAGGCTTCGTAGCAATTGAAGAAGCCATGTCGGCCGGTGAGCAGATAGCCCTCCAACCAGCCCTGGCACATGTGCTCGCTCAGTATTTCCATCACGCGGCCAGTCTCTGAGAGGTCTTCGTCCACGGGCAGCGTCTCGGCCATCCAGGTTTTGCCTGTGCCGGTGATGACATCGCCGAGCCGGTTGGAAGCCGTCTCGTCGGGCCCAAAGACGCGGAAGTTCTTCTGGTCGAGATTTGCCTGCATTACCGCATGCAGCAGGCGGCCGAGCACGCGTGTCGACTCAACATCCTTCTGCCCGCGTCCTTCAATCTTCACTGCAAAGTCACGGAAGTTGGGCACGCGCAGAGGCTGCAGCAGCAAGCCGCCATTGGCGTGAGCATTCATGCCCATGCGGCGCCGGCCCTTGGGCGCTATGTGGGCAATTTCTTCACGCAGCGTACCTTTTGCGTCGAACAACTCTTCGGGCTTGTAGCTGCGCATCCAGTCTTCCAACAGGCGCAGATGGTCGGGCTTTTCGCGCAACTCGCTGAAGGGTACCTGGTGCGCACGCCATGTGCCTTCCACAGGCTTCCCGTCCACGAACTTCGGGCCTGTCCATCCCTTGGGAGTGCGCAGAATCAACATGGGCCACGCTGGGCGTTCGGTTGAGCCTTCTTCACGCGCTGCTTTTTGAATGGCGGCAATGCGGTCGAAGATGGTGTCGAACACCGCAGCGGCCTTCTGGTGCATGGCTCCCGGGTCGTCGCCTTCCAGGGTGAACGGCTCGTAGCCGTAGCCGCGCATCAGGTTCTCCAGCTCTGCGTGTGGGATGCGCGCCAGAATCGTCGGGTTCGCGATCTTATAGCCGTTCAAATGCAGGATCGGCAGCACTGCGCCGTCGGTCGCCGGATTGAGAAACTTGTTCGAGTGCCAGCTTGTTGCCAGCGGGCCGGTTTCTGCTTCGCCGTCGCCCACCACACAGGCCACAATCAGATTCGGATTGTCAAAAGCCGCGCCAAACGCGTGGACCAGCGAGTAGCCCAGCTCGCCGCCCTCGTGAATCGAGCCCGGCGTCTCCGGCGCCACGTGGCTCGGAATGCCATAGGGCCAGCTGAACTGGCGGAACAGGCGTTTCAGTCCGTCGGCGTTGCGCTCGATGTGCGGATAAATCTCGGAGTAGGAGCCTTCGAGATACGTGTTTGCCACAATTCCCGGACCACCGTGCCCTGGACCGATGATGTAGATCATGTCCAGGTCGCGGTCGCGGATCAGGCGGTTCCAATGCACGTAAAGAAAATTCAGCCCGGGCGTCGTTCCCCAGTGGCCCAGCAGGCGCGGCTTCACGTAGTCCAGCGTGAGCGGGTGCTCCAGCAGCGGGTTGTCCTTCAGGTAAATCTGACCGACCGAAAGATAGTTAGCCGCCCGCCAATAGGCGTCCATCTTTGCCAGCAATTCGGGGCTCAGGGGACCGTCGCTTGCAGCGTCGGTCCGTAGTACGGCGTTCGTCGCTTCGCTCATGGTGCACCTCGAGTGGGGGAAGGGTTGCGTGACTGACCAGACTAGCAGCCGCATGCAAAACCAGAGGGTGATTCAAGTCACAACTGCATGAGACGGCGGCTCAAATGATGGTACGACGATTGTTTCCCACCTGCGGATTTCGATGCCGATCGGAGCAGTCGCGTTCAGACAATTCTTTAGAAGTAGCGCTTGAGCTTCAAAATCCGCGACTCGAATCCGTACCAGATGGCCGTCGCGCACAGAGTGGAGGCAGCCAGCCGGAAGGCGACCACGGCGAGGTTGCCTGCCGTGCCATAGTGGTCCATGCGCAGGTCGAACCAGCCAAAGTAGACAAAGACCGCAATGTGAATCATGTAAAGGCCGTAACTGATGCGGCCATAGAACGGCAGAGGCCCGCGTCGCAGCAGCGCGCTCAGCGGGTTGCGTGCGCCGGTGGACGCGATCGCAGCCAGCACTGCGCCGCCGTAGCCAAAGGCAAACGCAGTGTCGAGAAACGCCGTGCCGCCCGCGATGGTAAACACTGAAGCGAAGCCTGCGGCAAACGAGACAAGGCCCAGCGTGAGCCAGGCGCGGCGGCTGAGTCTGAGCGTGTAGAGGCCGATGGCTAGCAGGCTGCCCAGCGCGAGGCCGTCCAGGTGGATGAGAGTGTGCGTCGGTGTGATCCACGCCGGGTGTGCTCGGCGGAAAAGCGGCGCAGCCGCCAGCGCACCGGCCAGCGGCAGCACGACCAGAGCGGGATTCCGCAGCCAGCGCACCAAAGGCGCCCAGACAAAGTAGTACTGCTCTTCGATGGCCAGGGCCCAGGTGGGTCCGAGTGCGGGTGGCAGCGAAAGCGGAAAGAGATTCTGCAGGAAGAGCAGGTAGGCCCACCAGGGTGCAGTGCGCACGGCATCCCACACGCTAGGGCCGATGTACCAGGGCGCCTCGGCATAGACGAAGGCCAGCACGAGCAGGTAAACGGGCCAGATGCGCAGAGCGCGGCGCGCGTGGAAGTTGTGGAAGTAGCGGGGATCGTCTCGGCTCTCGAGCAGGTTCGAGGTGATGAGCAGACCGCTGAGAAAGAAGAACAGCGTCACTCCGGACCATCCCCAGATCGCGACGCGATGGAGCCACGTGCCGACGAGACGCGGATGGCAGTGATAGAGGACGACAACGAGAATCGCAAGACCGCGCAGCCCGTCGAGTTCGGGCAGATAGCGCGGCAGCCAGGTTGGGCGCTGGATGGGCAACGTGAGCAGAGTAGCAGGTCGGCTGCGGGGTTCGCTGCAGGACCTCGCCCATTCGTAAGGAGAGAGGCTCAGCCAGCCGCCAGCTGCTTGGCGCGCTCGGTGGCGCGCATCACGGCCTTGATTAGTGTTACGCGCAAGCCGCCTTCTTCCAGTTCCAGAATGCCGTCGACGGTGCAGCCGGCGGGCGTGGTTACAGCGTCCTTCAGCAGCGCCGGGTGATAGCCGGTTTCTAGCACCATCTTGGCTGCGCCAAAGGCCGTCTGCGCTGCGAGCTGCGTGGCAACGTCGCGGGGCAGGCCCACCTTTACGCCAGCCTCGGCCAGCGCCTCAATAACGATGTAGATGTAGGCGGGGCCAGAGCCGGAGAGGCCGGTGACCGCATCCATGTGTTTTTCCTCGACAACGACAGAGCGGCCGACGGTTTCAAAGATGCGCTTGGCGAGTTCCATCTGCTCGTCGGACACAAAGCGTCCGCGGCACAACGCCGCCGCGCCTGCGCCCAGGGCGGAAGGCGTGTTGGGCATCGCGCGAATCACGCCGATCTCCAAGCCGGCCGCTTCTTCGATCGCGCTCGTCTTCACTGAGGCGGCAAACGAAACGATGGTCTTCTTCGGCGTGAGCGCTGGGCGGATCGCCTCGATGACGTCAATCGCCTGGAAGGGCTTCACGCCCAGCAGAATCAGGTCGGCCTGCTCGGCGGCGGCGCGGTTGTCTGTCGTCACTTCCACGCCCCACTGCGTGCTCAGCGCCACGGCCCGCTCGGCGTGCGCTACGGTGGCATAGACGTTATCGGCCGAAAACAGGTTCTGCTTCAGGAAGGCCTGCACCAGGATGCCGCCCATTTTGCCGGCGCCCAGCACGGCGACGCGGATATTCGGCAGTTGCGCAGGTACTTCAGTGGCCTCAACGGCAATCTCGGTCATGTCGTTCCTTGTCCTGGATGAGAGTGGAATGCAACCTTTCAGAATACGCGTAGACGGGCGCACGCGCCATTGGCCGCGGGCTACTTCAGCGCCGCAATCCAGTCATCGATGCGGGCGCTCAGCACGTCCAGCGGCAGGGCTCCGGCGTCCAGTACCTGATCGTGGAAGGCGCGAATGTCGAACTTCGGCCCGAGTGCGGCCTTCGCCTTATCGCGCAGTTCCAGAATCTTCAACTGGCCGATCTTATAGGAGAGCGCCTGGCCGGGCCAGGCGATGTAGCGGTCCACCTCGGCCTGGATGCTGGGATCGTCGATATTCGAATGCTCGTGGAAGTAGTCCACCATCTGCTGCCGCGTCCAGTGTTGCGAGTGCACGCCGGTGTCCACTACGAGCCGTATGGCGCGCCAGATATCGGCCTCGAGGCGGCCATAGTCCGAGTAGGGGTCCTGATAAAAGCCCACATCCTTTCCCAGACGCTCGGCGTAGAGTCCCCAGCCCTCTTGGTAAGCCCCGTATCCGTCGAACTTACGAAACTCCGGCACTCCTTCAAGTTCCTGAGCGATGGCGATCTGCAGATGGTGGCCCGGCAGCCCCTCGTGATACGCGATGGCTTCAACCGCGTACAGGTTGCGCTCTGGTGCGTTGTAGAGATTGATAAATAGCCGTCCCGGGCGACTTCCGTCCGGCGTGCCGCCCTCGTAATAGGCAGGCGCCGACGTTTTCTCAAGGAACTCCGGCACTGGTACTACTTCGAAATGTGCCTTGGGCAACCGTCCAAAAAGCTCCGGCAGCTTGGTCTGCATCCCGTTCAGGTAGCCCTGATAGGTGCCGAGCAGCGCCTCGCGCGAGGCCGCGTGCAGCTTGGGGTTTGTCTTCAGGCTGGCTCGGAAGCTGGCAAGGTCCTTGAAGCCCAACTGCTGCGCCACCGCCAGCATGGCAGCCTCGTCCTTCTTTACCTCGTCCAGGCCGATCTGGTGGATCTGTTCCGCGGTCAGGCTCATCGTGGTCCACTGGCGGATTTGGAACTGGTAGTACTTGGCACCGTCGGGCACCGCCCAAATGCCGGGCTCCGCGCGGCCGGCGGGAACATAGCTCACCTCGAGGAAGCGGGCAAAGCGCGTGTAAGCAGGCAGCACCTGCTTGGCAAGCACAGCCAGCGTCTCGTCCTTGATGCGCTGCTGCTCGGCGGCGGGAATGGTGGCCGGAAAACTCTTCAGCGGCATTGCCAGAGGCGAGTCCTCGGGCTTTTGTGCGGCCATCCCTTTCACCTGTTCGAGCGCCTTCTGCAGCAGAAACCTCGGCGGCACGCGCTGGTCGTCCATGCCGATCGACATGTTCGCCATCACCTGGTCAAAGGCGTGCGGTAGAGCACGCAGCCGCGCAATCCAGTCGTCGTAATCCTTCACCGAGGTAAAGCTCAACTGCGCCGCCAGCCGTGGATAGGTGGTGTGGATGCCGCCCATCTGGTTCACCGGCATCTCCCATTCCTTGTAAGCTGCCGCTTCTTCGTCGTCAGTCAGCTGGCGCAGCAGCAACTCGCGGCTGGTCTTGTCCTGATCGCTCAAGCCTGTGGGGTCAACGGCAGCCAGGCGTAGCAGAAAGTTCTGCTCCTGCTCCAGCCACGCGTTCTCGGCCTTCACGGAGTAATCGCTGATCTTGTCGTTGTAGCGCTTGTCGCCAATCGTCGAGGCAAACTCCGGCGAGTGCTCCAGGTTGGCTTCCCAGTAGTCATGGAAGAGCTCGTTGAGCGCCTTGTGGCGATCGGCCGCTGGGGCCAGGGGCGCAGCCTGCGCGGAAAGTGCAACGGGAACCAGCGCGGACAGAACCGCAAGAGCAGGGAACAGGAGTCTCTTCAATGCGAGCAACCTCGACAGAAAATACAGGCAACAGTGCCTGCTGTCGAGTCTAGTGTATTGGGCTGCAAGCGCCCGAAAAGTGGGGAAGCAGCAAGCTGTCAGTGCGTCAGAATCGCTTCATTGCCCAGAATACGGTAGAGCGTGGACCGGCTGATCCCCAACTGCCGCGCGGTGCGCAGTTTGTTGCCGTGGTTCAGGTCCAGCACATACTGCACGTGGCGGTGAATCATCGCGTCCAGTTGCAGATTCTCAATGGGTGCTGTCCGTTGCTGCTGCGGCTCCGTGCGCGCTTCCAAATAGGTTGGCAGCAGCAGGTCCTCGCTGCGGATCATGCCGTTTTCCGCTTCCAGCAGCGCCGCTTCCAGCACGCTGGCCAGCTCATGCACATTGCCCGGCCACTGGTGTTGCAGAAGGCGCGCCAGCGCACCCGGTCCAAGCACCACGGGTCGCTGCTGATAGCGCGCGCAGATGCGCTCCAGCAGCGTTTGCGCCAGCATGGCAATGTCTTCCTTGCGCTGCCGAAGCGGCGGCACAGCAAAGCGCACTGCGGTCAGCCGAAACGCCAGGTCGGGAATCAGAAGCCCCTGGCTCGCCATCTGCCGCAGTGGCACATGCGACGAAGCCACCACAAGCGCGCGGCCCGTGAGCCTGTCCTGCATCGACTTCAACACCGCCAGCAGCAGGTTCTGCCCCGGCGCCGCCAGAAGGTCCACGCGGTCCAGATAGATGAAGCCGCTCAGTTGCGAAGGATCGGCCTCGTTTAACAGCCACTCGCGCGCATCGCGCCGCTGGAACGGCAACCGGGCCGTCAGGGAGTGCTCGTGTAAATAGCGTGCCAGGGTCTGCTTGCCTGCTCCCTGCTCGCCTTCGATCGCGGCAATCTGCAGGTGCGGAGCCACCATCTCAACCTGCAACAGCAGTTTGCGCCAGGCCGCATTCACACCCATAATCGGCCCGTGAACGGAGTCAACCTCGAGAAGCCGAAGGCCCGACCCGGAAGTCTGCGATTGGAATTGCGCGGCGGTTTGCATCACGAAGGGTTTGGCTCGCTTCCGCGGCCTCGGTCTGTAGCTCTTCGGCCGTCAGAGCACTCATCGGCCCCGCGACAAAAAACATGAGCCGGAGAGATCGCGTCTCTCACGGCTCGGGCCTTGCTGCGGAAGCTCGGTTCAGGCAGTCGTATCCAGCTTGCGGAAGCGTTTCGACGGCTCGTCCGAAAAGATCTGGCCGTCGCGAATATGCACCACGCGGTGCGCATAGTCGGCAATGTCCGGTTCGTGCGTCACCAACACAATCGTGTTGCCTCGGGCGTGCAGCGTGTCGAATAGCGCCATGATCTCGAGGCCCGTCTTCGAGTCCAGGTTGCCGGTGGGCTC
>DCFV01000079.1:23134-33237 GCA_002314435.1 Acidobacteriaceae bacterium UBA1795
GGTGGGCTCGTCGGCCAGAATGATCGATGGATTGTTTACCAGCGCACGCGCAACCGCCACGCGCTGCCGCTGGCCGCCAGAGAGCTCATTCGGTTTGTGATACATACGGCTTTCCAGACCCACGTTGGCCAGCGCCTGCTTGGCGCGCTCGGTGCGCTCGGCAGCAGGCGTTCCGTTGTAGATCAGCGGCAATTCCACGTTGTGCAGAGAGCTGGCCCGCGCCAACAGGTTGAAGGTCTGAAAGACAAAGCCGATCTCCTTGTTTCGGATGCGTGCCAGCTCATCGTCGTCCAGGTCGCTCACCAGTTGGCCGTTCAGCCAGTACTTGCCCTGCGACGGAGTATCCAGGCAGCCGATCAGATTCATCAGCGTGGACTTGCCCGAACCCGACGGGCCCATGATCGCCACGTATTCGTTGTGCTTGATCTTCAGCGAGACCCCGCGCAGCGCGTGCACCTGCTGCTCGGACCCCATGTCGTAGGTACGCCACAGGTCTTCCACAACAATCACTTCGTCCGAGGGCGGCGGGGTAGCTTGTGTGTCGAGCGCGGTGCTTGTACTCATCAAAGACATTCCTTCTCTTCCTTTGCCGTGTGCGGAGAGTCCGCTGCTGCAGTCATGCGCGGGCTCCATCGCGCGCCCGGCCCGCCATCGCTCTCAATCGTGCCGCGTTGCCTTAGGAGTTGCCGGAGCCTGACCCGGACCCAGGCGCGGCCGCCTTCTGCGTATCGCGCTTCAATAGTGCTCCGTCTTTCAGGCCGCGCAGTGTCTTGTAGGGGCCGGTCACCACTTCGTCCCCCTCCTTCAACCCGGTCAGCACTTCAATGTCCGTAGCGCCGGTAATGCCGGTCGTCACGGGCACAAACTTCGCCCGCTGCTTGCCGTGCGCATCCTTCTCGATCACGAACACGCCTTGCTTCGGCGCCGCGGCCGCTGGTGTGCTGGTCGAGGCCGCTTCCACCTTGCCGCTGCCACCGGGAGCCGGAGGCGCATACATGGTCAGCGCCTGAATCGGCAGTGCCAGTACGCCCGGCTTGTGCGCCGTGGTGATCTTTGCCGTGGTCGAAAGTCCAGGCCGCAGTTCTTCTGAGGGTGTGTCCAGCGTGACCACCACCTTGAAGTCCTTGGCCTCTTCCGTGCCGGAGGTCGACTGCGACGTGGCGACACCTGTCGACCGCAACAGCGCCTGGTCGCCCACCAGAGTTACGTGTCCCTTGAAAACCCTGCCCGGAATCGCGTCCACTGTCACATCCGCCGGTTGGCCCAGCCTGATGTTGACGATATCCGTCTCATCCACCTTCACCTCGGCGGTGATCACGCTCATATCCGCAATGGTCATGAACGTCGAGCCTTCGGTGTTCTGGATACCTTCGACGACCGTCTCGCCCTCGCGTACCGGCTGGTTGGTCACAATGCCGTCAAAGGGAGCAATTGCCTTGGTCAGGTCTAGTGCGTTCTGGTTCGAGCGCAGCGTCGCTTCCTGGGTGCGCATATGGGCACGTGCCGACTCGGTGTTGGCCTTCGCCTGGTGCAGACCGGCCTCTGTCTGCGACAGCGTGGCCACCGCCAGGTCGTATGCAGCCTTCTTTGCGTCGAAGTCCTGCTTGGCCATGATGCCGGCCTTGTAGAGCCCCTGCGCGCGGTCCCAGTCCAACTTCTTCTGTTCCAGGTCGGCCTTGGAGTGCTCCACGTTGGCTTCGGCCGTCCTTTCCGCAGCAACGTAGGACTGGATGTCCGTCCGGGCCGCTGCGATGGTTGCCTCCTGCCCGCGAACCGAGGCCTCCTGCGCCACGTTCTCAACTGTTGCGACCAGTTGGCCCCTCTTTACGTGATCGCCTTCCTTCACGTACAGGTGGGTGATGCGTCCCATCGCGGTCGCGCCCAGGTTGACATACGTCTTCGGCTTGATCTGGCCGGTGCCGCTGACGACTGTAGACAGATCCTGCTTGGCCAGCTTGGCGGTCAAAACCTTCGTGTAGCCCGACTGCTGCTTATAAACCATGAATGCTACAAGCCCGGCGGCCACAACCACAGCAAGAATAATCAGAAGAATCTTTTTCATGTGAGACGGCTGCTCCAGGGACGGTTCGAAGTTAGTCTACGCAAACCTCGCTGCTGCGGTTCCCGAGCCAGAAAGCTTTCCTTCCCGGCTGGCTGCGCGACGTCGCACAGCTTTCCATGCAAAACCGGGTGGCCTTGTGCCACGAAACCGGCGCTGGAACCGTCGCGATGAATCTGGTTGAGCGTTGATTCTTAGACGGAAGCCCGGCATCAATGGTCGCAGAATTACCCCCCGCTGGCAATCGATTTACCTCTGGATTGCAGCAGAAACACGCTAACTTATGCGGACGATTCGGTTAACTTTAGCCTTTCGCTGCGGTAACCTTTGCCAGGCCCCTGCGTCCAACGGCCAGGTGCCATCTTGCAAACCTTGCTCAGCCGTGCCGGGACCCGTAGAATAAGGCATCGCAGGAGTAATTTGAGGCAATGATGTTTAGCGGTCGTACCTTTCTCTATGTCGCACTGGGGTGCGGCCTCGTTCTTGTTCCAGTCGCCGGGCTCCATGCCCAGTCCTCTGCCCCAGCCACGCAGGATCAGGAAGTCGATCCGCTCAAGCGTCAGCGCAGCGATGAAGACGTCCGGAAAGCCCACGCGGCGCTCCGCCAGGAACTCAAAGGCGCCTTCAAAACCTGGCTCGAGCAGGATGTGACCTACATCATCTCCGACGACGAGCGCAAGGCCTTTAAGAACCTCAGCAACGACGAGGAACGCGAGTCCTTCATCGAGAATTTCTGGCTGCGGCGCAATCCCAACCCCGACTCGCCCGACAACGAGTTTCGCGAAGAGCACTACCGCCGAATCGCCTACGCCAATGAACACTTCGCTGCCGGCAAGCCCGGCTGGAAGACCGATCGCGGCCGTATCTATATCTCGTGGGGTCCGCCCGACTCAATCGATTCGCACCCCTCCGGCGGCAGCTACCAGCGCCCCATGGATGAGGGCGGTGGCGAGACCTCGACCTTCCCGTTTGAAACTTGGCACTACCGCTATCTCGAGGGCGTCGGCGACAACATCGACCTCGAGTTCGTAGACACCTGCATGTGCGGCGACTTCCACTTCACCATCGATCGCGGTGAAAAAGACGCCCTGATGCACGTGCCCGGCATGGGCCTCACCCAGTGGGAAGAGATGGGCCAGGCCAAGAAGGCTGACCGCTTCAAGGGTGGCTTCGAGAACCTTGGAACCGGCCCGCTGGCCTCCTCGCAGCAGTCCAAGCAGTTTGACCGCATCGAATTGGCGGCCAAGATCTTTGCCCCGCCGCCGGTCAAGTTCAAGGACCTCGAGAACGCCATCTCCGAGCACAAACTCCTCAGTGGCCCGATCTTCCCGTTCGATGTGCGTACGGATTTCATCAAGGTCACTGATAACACAGTGCTTGTTCCAATCACCCTGCAGATGAAGAACCGCGACGTCACCTTTGTGACCAAGGACGGCGTGGCCAAGGGCGTGATCAATATTCTGGGCAAGGTCACCACCATCATGCACAAGAATGTGCAGACCTTCGAGGACACGGTCGAAATCGAGCAGCCGGCTGAACTGCTGGAGAAGTCCCTTGACCGCCAGTCGATCTACTGGAAGGCCCTGCCTCTGCTGCCCGGCCTTTACCGGCTCGACATCGCCATCAAGGACGTGAACAATCCCGACCACATCGGCATCTACGGCCGGTCGCTCGAGGTTCCGGTCTTCCACGACGAGAAGCTGGCCACCTCCTCTCTCATCCTCGCTGACAAGATGAACGCAGTCGATTCGCACTCCATCGGAAGCGGCAACTTTGTCATCGGCAACACCTTCATCCGCCCGCGCGTCGCCGCCAATCCGGCCACGCCTGTGAGTTTCAAGCGTGATCAGAAGCTCAATTTCTGGATGCAGGTCTATAATCTGGGAATCGACGAGGGGACCAAGAGCAACGAAGCCAAGGTTACCTACCAAATCGTCGACGCGGTCAACAATAACGTTTTGTTCGAGAAGCAGTTGAATTCAAAGGACTTGGGAGCGCATAGCGATCAGTTGACGGTAGAAAATACGCTCCCCATGGCTGGACTTCAGCCCGGAAAGTACAGGGTGACAATTAAGATTGCCGACCAGATTTCCAAGCAGGAGATTGCACAATCGGCACCCTTTGTCGTCGAATAGGTATCAACTCGCGCAATAGGGCCATGCGGCAAAAGACCGTCAGGTCGGCGAGCGGTTTTCGGAGCAGATCTGCCAGGACGCAGGCGGATATTCAACACGGATGATGCGCAGGCTTCATTTCGCTGTCTTCATCGCGCTGATTGCTGTCGGTGCTGCCCGTGCCTCTGCGGCTGCTCCCGGATCGGTTTCAGGCGTGGTGCGCAATTCGGCCGGCGTGCCCCAGATAGGCGCCGTAGTCCAGTTACTGCGCTCGGACCTGAGTGTTCTCGCCGTCGTCTATACCAACGATCAGGGCCAGTTCTCCATCCCATCCGTGCAGCCGGGCCGCTATGCGGTCAAGGCTATGGGCATCTCCTTCCTTCCCTCGCTCCGCGAGAGCGTTCGCGTCCGCCGCGCCACCATCGTCAACCTCACTCTCAACACCTTGTATGAGGTGATGCAGTGGCTGCCGGCCGAGCCGCGCGCCGCCAATGCGCAAAGAGACGACTGGGCCTGGACTCTGCGTTCTGCCGCCAATCGCCCGTTGCTGCGCTGGCTTGAAGATGGACCGCTCGTGGTCGTCACCGACGGCTCCGGCACCCAGCCCCGACTCAAGGCCCGCCTCGTCGCCACTGGCGGCCAGGGTACCTTCGGCGAGAGCGGCGAACGCCTGACCGCAGCAATAGAGGAAACGCCCACCGGCAGCCGCGAGCTGCTGGCCCGAGTTGACTTCGACCCCGCCACTGACGCTGGCATGGAGTCCATGCTCGGCTTCCGCCAGGATCTTGGTTTTGCCGGTTCCGTGCAGTCGGTGGCCGCCGTTGCCATTCACCCCGAGATCGAAACGCAGGGTGCCGGGGGCCTCAATGAGGCCGCCATGCGCACGTGGGAAAGCATGAACCTGGGCGATGAGTTTGAGGCCGAGGTTGGTGCTGCTCAGGTGCTCGCGCGTCTCGCGCACAACTCGCCCAATACCGTCATCGCCGCGTTGCCGTTTGCCTCCGTCGGCTGGCGCAAGGGCAATTCCATCCTCCGCTATCGCATGGCCACTGCCGTCGCGCCCCAGGCTGGCTACGACGAGGCCAGTGCTTCGGCCTATCTGTCCGCGGCTGCGCTCCGCGAGGGTCGTCTCGTCTTGGAGCACGGCATGCATCAGGAAATAGGCTGGGAGCGCCGTACAGACGACTCCAGTGTCTCTTTCACTGTATTTTCTGACCGGCTCGAAAACCCCGTCATGGAGGCCGCTGTTTCCGGCGCACTGCCGTCCTCTGAGGGTGTGCTCCTGGATCCATCCAGCAACCTGCTCCATGCCGCGGGCGCCGGCTTCTCCGGCGCGGGCGTCACGGCCAGCGTAGAGCGTCGCCTGCCCGCCGGCAATCGCGTGCGTCTCAGCTATGCCAATGGCGACGCGCTCGCCGTTCCTGTCACCATGCACCCGGTAGCGCTGTCCCAGTTGTTTGCAGCGGCGCGTCCGCGGCGCGTGCAAACGTACACGCTCGCACTCTCCGGCACGCTCGACGGTACCGGTACACGCTGGCGCGCCAGCTATAGCTGGCAGTCGGACGACGCCATAACATCGTCAACACCGTTCGCAGAGGATGCAGCCGCGCCTTATCTCAACGTGCATCTGCGCCAGCCAATCGGCGCTCACCGCGAGGGCACGATGAACGTTGACGCGTTGCTCGATGTCCGCAATCTGCTCGCTGAGGGCTATCGTCCTTACGTCACCAGTGACGGTGCAGTGCTCATCTTTGCTCAGGATCAACGAGTTGTTCGCGCCGGTCTCGCCTTCACTTTCTAGCGCGTTTTCCTCTGCCCCGCTACCTTGGGAACCCACCGCACTTTGTGTTACTATTCTTCATGGCAGCAGTGATCTTTTGTCTGCCGTAGCCGTGCTCCAACTCTCCTGCCGCATGGCTTTCACAACCTCTGGACGCGTAGCTCAACTGGCAGAGCATTCGGCTCTTAACCGACAGGTTGTAGGTTCGATTCCTACCGCGTCCACCAGCAAATCAAAATCTTAGCTAGAATTGCGCACCGCATGCGTTCCATTTCTCTGGAATGCGCGCCGACTTATATGCCCATCCCGCGGCTTGTGAAGCTTGTTCGCGCTCATGCCAGCTGTGGTGCAGGAGTAGAAAAGTCGCCAGGGTCTGAATGGACTGGAAAGAATTCGATTCTTGACTCCCGAAAATCCTAGGCAAGAACAAAGCCCTGATTGTGAGATAGTCGGTCGGTATCGCATCGGTTCAGAAAAGCACAAGAGCCTTTGTAGCCCTCTGGTCATTCAGCCTCAGGATGAGGGCTGCCAGCGACTGCAGGTTTCCTGCTCGGAAGCTCTCAGGTAGTGCCGTGGCGATAGTTGAACTGGCTCCGTGGCTCGCTGTTATTAAGCTGTTCCCGCGAATCTGCCTGACAGTAGTGGTATTCGGGAACCAGCCAGAGCGAATGCAATCCGCTGGGAAGCAAACTATCCTCTCGACGCAAATCCCAGGCATGGAGCAGGCAACGGTGGCCAGATCACAGCCAGGGATTATGACGAGGAGTAGAGTTCAAGTCGAAGAGGGCACTCTCCATATGAGTATTCGAGCAGTAATCCTCTGTTCCACGTTTCTGTTTGCCGTATCTGCCTTCGCGCGCGAAAAATCCGACGTAATCGTGATGAAGAATGGCGATCGCTTGACGGGGGAGATAAAGGGCCTCGATTCCGGCGTGCTTCACTTCAGCACTGACTACATCGACGGTACGTGCTCGATTCAATGGTCCAGGGTAGATCACCTGGAAAGCAAGCAATTGTTTGTCGTGATAACTGAGGACGGGTCGGTGTACAGCGGAACGCTCCAGACTGCTGGAGCCGTCGCCGGGCGACCGATGCACATTGAGGTCTCGGAAGGCATCGAACGGGCGAAGACGATTGAACAATCACAGATTGTTCAGGTGATTCAGACCTCCGACAGGTTCTGGCAGCGGTTTAATGGCGAAGTCAATTCCGGAATCATGTATTCCAAGGGCAACGAATCAACGCAGTATAGTCTAAGTTCGTCCCTCGAGTATCCGCGCCAACGGTGGGCCGCCGGCGGGGCGTTGAGCTCATCGTTGTCCTCCAGCGAGGGTTCCAGCGCATCGGCCCGAAATTTCTTGAGCACGAACGCTCTGCATCTGATGCGCTGGAACAATTGGTACTACACGGGGATAGCTAATTTCCTGCAGAGCTCAGAACAGAACATCCAACTCCAGACCGAGCTCAGTGCCGGGTTGGGGCGCTTTCTGAAGAACACAAATCACGCGAAGATCTCGGTGCGAGCAGGCCTTGCCTGGCAAGATACAAGATACTCCCAATCCGCCGATTCACAGGATACCGAAAAAGTCGTCGCCGCCATGGTGGGTACCAGCTTGAAGTTCTTCCGGTTTAAGCAAACCAACCTGAGCATTACTGCCGTAGCACTCCCAGCCCTGTCCGAACCCGGGCGTGTATTTTTCGACACCAATATGACTTATTACGTAAAGCTCTTCGGCAAACTGAACTGGAACACCTCGTTCTACGGCAATTGGGACAACGAGCCCCCATCACATTTCTCAGGCAGCGACTATGGAACCAGTTCGGGGCTCGGCTTGACGTTCGGCAATCGATAACGATCGTCACGTGTTGGTTGTCAGGCTTACGGATTACGGGTGGATGGTGCTCAATCGGAAGTTGCTTCGTGGAGGACATCGCCACCATCGAGGATTCGATTCCTGCCGTGTCCACCGCAACACGTCTCACAATCGCAAGCCATCAGGAAGCGACTCCGCCAGCTTCGCGCTTGCACAGCCGTTGGCGAAGTCGCCCCCTATTCTACTTCGATTCCAGCACTAGCAGACGAAACGTTCCCGGCTTCACCTTGGGCCATCCCGTCGTAGCAGGTTCAAAGTCGGCCGCCGGCAGATACAGCCGGTGATGGGCCGCATCCACCGCCATTGTCCGTGACCCCTGATGCGTCTGGACGGTTTGCGCCGATCCGAATTTTCCGTTGCTTGCCGACACCACAGTGAGGGTGCCATCCGCGCAGCTTGCGAACGCTTCAGAACCAAGCAGAGCTGTTGCGTCCACGCCCGCTCCAATGGGGAACGACGCTTCCACGGCGCCCGTCTCCGTGCTCATCACAACCAGCATCTTTGGATTTCGGCCGCCAATGAACAGCCGTTTCGCGGCAACGTCGATGCTCATACCGGTCGGATGGCCCCCGGGCGCCAGCGGCCACCGCGCGATCACCTTGCGCGCAGCCAGGTCTACCTTCGCCACCAGGCTCTTGTCTTCCAGATTCACAAAGACTTTGCCCTTGCCGTCGGCCGCCAGAAACTCCGGTCCTCCGCCCAGCTTGATCGGTACGCCAATTGTTCCTTTTTGCGGATCAACATCCGGCTTGAAGCTGAACAGCGCCTGCCCATCCCCGGAAACCGCAAGCACTGAGTCCGTGCCCGCGTCGTAGATGATGCCGTCCAAATCCGGAACGCCCGCAAGTTTGCCAAGGATCTTATAGGTGCTCAGATCGAAAACGACAATTGCTCCAGAACCTCCGCCATCGGTGATGAATCCGCGATTGAGCCGCGGCACCAGCGCAGTGCCGTGCGATTGCTTCAGGCCCGTAATGTCGCCAAGCACTTTGCCGGAGTCGAGATCGATTGCCTGTGCATGGGACGACCGCGTGACGAACAGGCGATTGTGGCTCGAGTCGACGGTCAGGTAGTCCCAGCCGCCATCGCCGCCAACGGGTAGTGTTTTCACCACGTGCCATGCAGACTGAGCCTGAAGAGTGGGCAGGGCAAGACATATCAGCAGCGCCAGCCGAAGAAGGTTTGTGTTCCGTGACATCAGTATTCTCCTTTAGATACAGGTGACGACGAACAGCATGCGCAGTGTGGGGATGCTCCATTAGATCGGAGACTGCTCGCTCGCAACAGCACGGTTGCGGGTCAACAGGAAGTACACCACCGGCGTGACAATCAGGCTCAGTGTCATCGAAATCGTCACACCGCCGATGATGGCGATCGCCAGCGGCTGCAGCATCTGCGAGCCGGCGCCCAGCGCAAACGCCAGCGGCAGCATGCCGCAGATGGCCGCGATGGCCGTCATCACAATCGGCCGCAGTCGCCGTTGTGCGGCATGCATCATGGCCACTTCCGCCGACTCGCCTTGCGCGCGATAGCGGTCGTCAGCATCAATAAGCAGGATGCCGTTCTTGGCCACAATGCCGATCACCATGATGAGTCCCATGAACGAAGCCACGTTGAATGTGGTTCCGGTCAGCAGAAGCGCCAGAATCACGCCGGAGATCGAAAGCACTGATGAAGTCAGAATCGCCACCGGAGCAGGGAAGTTGCGGAACTCCACCAGCAATACGCCGAACACGAGTGTCAGCGCCAGCAGCAGCACACGCAGTAGATCGCGGAATGATTTTTGCTGCTCTTCATACGTGCCGCCGTAGGTCACATGGACTGAAGGCGGAAGGTGCAGTTGCTCGACCGTTTGCTGCACCTTGGTCATCGCGCTGCCTAGATCGGAGCCCTCCAGCCGCCCCGTGACCACCACCATGCGCTGCAGGTTCTCGCGGCGGATCTCGTTCTGCGGCGGCAGCTGTCGGATTGTTGCCAGCGAACCCAACGATGCCATGTGTCCGGTGCCACTGTTGAACACCGTGTTCTGAATCGTGTCCAGGGATGCGCGATGCTCTTCACCCATCCGTATGCGAATTGCGTACGGGCGTCCATTGGCAATCAGCGGATCGGCAGCCGGCAGGCCGTCCAGAATTGCACTCGCATCCTGGGCCACTTCAGCTGGCGTGAAACCCATGCGCGAGGCCAGCGAAGGATTCACTTGGAAGTTCGTCGCCGGGCTGCTCATGGTGTTTTCAACGCCGTTTTCCACGTCTACCACGCCTGGTATCTTCTCA
>DCFV01000015.1:0-968 GCA_002314435.1 Acidobacteriaceae bacterium UBA1795
CCGGACCAGATACAAGGACTATGTGAAGCGAGTCTTTGGATTTACCAGAGTTCGTTATCGCGGCATCTGGAAAAATCACCAGTGGCTGTGCGCGGCCTTCGCGCTGGTCAACCTCTACCAGCACCGCAACCGGCTGGCCCTGCAAAGGACGTAGTGTCTCCGGAGGCCGAAAAACGGCCTCGCAGAGATGAAAGGCAGGCAGCAACGCGCTCTCTCTAACAGAAAACTACTGCACGAGCAGGAAGTCATCTGCGCTCGAGTCGCTGCCACAAAATCACACACCTGCGCAGAGGTTCCTTAGTTACCTTTTAGCTGACAGGTTCAATACGCTGAATTGCATTGGGCCGCTCGACGCTTTCGCACTCTACTTCCCAATCAATCGCTGCGGGGTCTACGCCAAACAACTTAACTTCATGCGGGGTCAGGCGGATGGGCCCATGGTCAAGATTCCGGTCTATCGCGTAGCCATTCAAAACGCCATGCGCCACGAGCGTATCGAGCAAGTCGGTTCGATCGCTCTCTAGCAGCCTGTCGATAGCGTTTTTGATTGCTCGCAGGTAATAAACGTCCTGTGTTTTCCGGTGCCAGTGCTGACTCCGTCGAAGTTATCGTTAGGCACCTTGTAGAACGTGAAGACTGGTGGCTGTTTTTAGCTGTGCTGCAGGTGCGATATATCCTTTTGGGATGTACGCGCAGCAGGGTTCTTCTCCATGCGGGTTGCCGGTGAGTGCGTAGGCCCGCGCGCGCGATCCGCCGCAGATCTCCTTGAACTCGCAGGCGCCGCATTTTCCTTCCAACCTGGACGTGTCTCGAAGAGCGCGAAAGAGTTGCGATTCGCGATAGATTGCGCTCAGTGGCTGCTGACGGATGCTTCCTGCGGAGACAGGAAGGAATCCGCTGGGAAAGACTTCGCCGATGTGCGAGACAAACACAAAGCCCTTGCCGTCGTTGAGACCTCGCGGAGCTCG
>DCFV01000015.1:1307-14746 GCA_002314435.1 Acidobacteriaceae bacterium UBA1795
TTTGCTGCAGCAGGTAGCGCCGGTAATGCTGCGCTTCGGTGGTCTTGATATCGAAGCTGGCAGTTTTTGAAAGCCCATGAATCTTGGCGAAGACCTGCTCGAATTCGTCGGCGCTCAGCAGATCGTTGAGCTTTCCGCGCCCCGTAGGTACGAGAAAGAACGCACTCCACAGCGTGATGTTGAGGTTCTCCATCAAGGAGACGATCTGATCGATCTCGCCGATGTTCCTGCGGCTGAACGTGGTGTTGATCTGCACGGGAAGGCCAATCTCGTTGGCCCAGCGGACAGCATTGATGGTGCGGGCAAATGATCCGCTCATGCCGCGAAACGCATCGTGAGTCTCTGCGCATGCTCCGTCCATGCTGACGGCGAGTCTGGCCAGCCCAGCTTCCTTGAGCCGCACGATGATCTCCCTGGTGAGGAGGGGTGTTGCGCTCGGCGTGAGAGACACACGCACTCCGCGCGAACGCGCGTGGCCGATCAGCTCAAACAGATCAGGCCGCTTGATCGGATCGCCTCCCGTGAGAACGAAGACAGGAACCTGCATCGCGGCAATCTGGTCGATCAGGCCCGTGCCCTCATCTGTGCTCAGTTCCATCGGGTTGCGGTCGGGCTGCGCGGAAGCGCGGCAATGCACGCAGGCCAGATCGCAGGCCTGGGTTACTTCCCAGATCGCGATGAAAGGCCGCTCGTTGAAATCGATCGTGTTGAGCTGCGGGTTCATGAGTCCAGCAGACCCCAGGCTGCAGGAGGCACGCAGTGACCAAAGTCGCTAATGGTAGAATTCGTGCGTGAATTCCCCTCGTATTGATCTCGCAGAGGTTCTGGCAAAAACTGCGCTGTTGTCAAGCTTGTCGCAACCGGAGTTGAAAACGCTTGCATCCCGCACGGTGCGGAAATTGTTCAGTACTGGTGAATTACTGTTCTCCGAAGGCGAGCCGTGCAGCGGCCTGCACATCATTGCGCGGGGGAAGGTGCGCATTTTCAAGACCTCGGTGAGCGGCAGGGAGCAAGTGCTGGCGGTGAATGTGCCCGGCGAGTCGGTGGCAGAGGTTCCCGTTTTCGACGGCGGCCCTTACCCGGCGTCCGCAGTGGCGATTGACGAGACTGAGATCGCCTTCATCTCGCGGCGCGACTTCCACGCATACTGCATCGAGCACCCGGAGGTCTCGCTTAAAGTACTGACTGCGGTGGGCGCGCGCCTGCGCCGACTGGTTAGCATTATCGAAGAGCTGTCGTTCACCACAATTCGCCAGCGCCTGATTTCAATGCTCATCAAATTGGCGCAGAGCGAGGGGAAGAAGACGGAGCGCGGCATCGAGTTTCAGCTGCCGGCGACGCATCAGGAGGTGGCCAATCAGCTCGGCACGGTGCGTGAGCTGATCTCGCGTAACCTGATGCGGCTGCAGGCGGAAGGACTGCTGGACGTGGACGCACGGCAGATCGTGGTGAAGGATCTGAAGGGCTTGAGCGAGCTGCTTGAGTCGGCTTCGTAATCATTTTCCGGAGCGAGTGACATAAGTTACTGCAGGCCGTTTGGCGATTCTCTACTGTTGCAGGTGGAGAATGCTTATGCCTGCTACAACCCAGTCCATCCGCGAGATCATTTCCACACAATCTTCCGCTGCAGCCGTTTTGCAACGATTCGACATCGACCTCTGCTCCCATGCAGATGAGTCGCTCGTTCAGGCCTGTGCTGCGTTGCAGTTGTCCGTCGAGCAGGTTCTCGAGAAGCTGACAGATGCTGCGGCGAGCGAACACGGTACTGTGTCTGCTGATCTGGCGGGCTACTCTCAGAGCCGGCTGATTCAACACATTGTTCGCAGCCACCATCAATATGTGCGGCACGAGTTGCCACGGCTGGGTGAGATGGCGTGGAAGCTGAGTGCGAAGCATGGCGAGCGCCAGCCCGAACTCATGAGAATTGACGCGCTGCTTGAGGCGCTGCAAGCCGAGATGTTTGCGCACCTCAGCAAGGAAGAGCAGATACTTTTTTCCTACATTGTGCAGATGGAGGAAGAGGCCGACGGGTGCGCACCGCAGGCGCGCGCCTGCTTTCAGTCGGTTGCGCAGCCAGTGTCGATGATGGTGCAGGAGCACGAAACGGCCGAAGGCCTAGTTGCGGAGATGCGCAAGCTGGCGAACGACTTCAACGCCCCTGCAAAGGCATGCGCAACACACATCGCTCTTTACGCGGGGTTGCAGCTGTTCGAGAGCGATCTTCGGCAGCACGTTCATCTGGAAAACGACATCCTGTTTCCACGCGCGATTGAGATGGAAGCTGCATTGAGTCTGCGGAGGTAGTCATGGCTATGCCAGCACCGATCTTCTCGATCATTTCCACGGGGACAAACAATTCGACCGAAGCGATGGTTGCGCGGGAAGGACTGAAGAGCAGAATGCTGCGCGCGTGGATTTGCGCGGGGCTGTTTTTCATGGCATTGCCGGGCACGTTGCTCGGCTTCTCGAACCTGATGGCGATCAGCGCGCATCATGGCGCTAGCGGCCTTCCGGCGGCATGGATGGAGGGCCACGGCCACGCCCAGGTGTTTGGGTGGCTTGGCAGCTTCATTCTTGGTATCGGCTTCTACTCGCAGCCTGTGCGAGCACGGTCGGTTGTACGGATTCCCCTGACGTGCTTTGTGTTGTGGATTTCGGGTGTAGCGGTGCGATGGGCGGCGAACATCTACGGGTGGGAATGGCGCGTTGCTCTGCCCCTTTCTGCGGCTGCCGAATTGATTGCCGTGCTGCTGTTTCTGTCAGCGGCATCGCGCCATAAGCTCCCGGAGGGGAAAAGCGGCGAGCGCGGCAAATCGCGCATGGAGGCGTGGATGGTTTCAGTCCTGCTTGGGACTGCAGGGCTTACGGCCGTCGTCATCTTCAACTTCGTGGTGTGCGTGAGACTCGCGATCTCAGGTGCGACACCTGCGTTTCCACATGCATTGGATCAGCGTTACCTCGTGCTGCTGGGGTGGGGATTTGTGGTTCCGGTTGTGTGGGGCTTCTCTGCACGGTGGCTGCCCAATTTTCTTGATATTGCCAGGCCCAATAACAGCCTGTTGTACACGGCACTTATCCTTGATCTGGCGGGCGTGCTGAGCGGAGTATCGGGAGCGACGCGGCTTGCCGTGTGCCTGCTGGTAGCCGGCGCGGTTACGAGTGTTGCAGCGCTGCACATTGCCGGTCGCTCGCACGGGAAGGCGAAGATTCAGGGTGTTCACCCCAGCTTTCCGTTCTTTGCGCGGATACCGTACCTGTGGCTCGTGATTGCAGGCTCAATGAGCGTGTGGGCGGCGTTGGCTGACCAGCTTGGCGGCATCTGGAGTGCTTCTCGTCATGCGCTGACGGTGGGATTTGCGGCCACAATGGTGTTTGCCATTGGGCCTCGCATTCTTCCGCATTTCGGCGGTATCTATCGCATCTTCAGCACGCGACTGATGCTAGTGAGCCTGTTGCTGCTGCAGACGGGATGCACGCTGCGGGTTTCGTCGGAACCGCTGGCCTATGAGGGACTGCTGCCATTTGCGTGGAAGGTTCTGCCTGTGTCTGGAATGCTCGAGCTTGGCGGCGTGCTTCTGTTTGCCGCGAACCTGGCGCTGACGTTCTCCTTTGGACGATCGTTTGCGGCTGTGCACGCTGAAACAGAGCCGCGCGTGCGCCGCACGCAGTAAACAACAAATTCTCGAATGTCCGGAGCGAGTGACTAAAGTCCCTGCAACGGTTTCGGTTTCAACCTAACTTCACAGTTAGCGGCACGTATTGTGCGAATTCATTTTTGTGCGAATTGAGGAAAATCATGAGCTATAAGCGTTACTGGCTGGCGCTGGCGGTTGTCATCATCGGCTCCTTTGCCGTTCTCGGCTCGGTGGGGCGGAAGATGATCAGCGAAGCTCCTCCCATTCCTGATGTCTACTCCGAGAATGGGCAACTTCTGTTTACCGGCGCATCCATTACGGACGGCCAGGGCGTCTGGCAGTCCATCGGCGGCCAGGAGATTGGCACTGTATGGGGTCACGGAGCGTACGTCGCTCCTGACTGGAGCGCCGACTGGCTGCATCGCGAGTCGCTTCTGTTGCTCGATCGTTGGGCGCAACGCGAAGGTTCCCCTACTTTCAATGCACTGAACACGGATGAGCAGGCTGTACTGAACGCGCGCCTGGTGCGCGAGATGCGAACCAATAACTACGACCGGGCTGCCAACCGCGTCACGCTCGACAGCGATCGCGCAGCAGCCTTTGACCAATTGGCTACGTACTACGCGGGCGTGTTTGCAGATGGCCGGGCCGAATATGCGATACCGCGTGGTGCGTTGACGAACACGGAGAAGCAAAAGCAGCTTGCCGCGTTCTTCTGGTGGACAGCATGGGCCGCGAGTACTGAGCGCCCAGGCTCAACCGTTACTTATACCAACAACTGGCCGCACGAGCCGCTCGTCGCCAACGGTCCCACGCCTGGCGCGATTCTCTGGAGCATCGTGAGTGTGGTTGGTCTGCTGGCGGGCATCGGCGGGCTTGTCTGGTGGTATGCGTCGCAAGAAAAGGCTGTGCCGCACGGGCCCTTTCCAGTGCGCGATCCCTTCCTGGGGTTGAATCCTACGCCCTCGCAGCGTGCGACCATCAAGTACTTCCTGGTCGTTGTTGCTCTGTGGGGCGTGCAGATCCTGATGGGCGTGATTACTGCGCACTACGGTGTGGAGGGCCAGGGCTTCTACGGCTTCCCGCTCGACCGCTATCTCCCCTATGCCATCACGCGCACGTGGCATCTGCAGCTTGCGATCTTCTGGATTGCTACTTCGTGGCTGGCGACCGGCCTCTATGTCGGACCAGCCGTGAGCGGACACGAGCCGAAGTTCCAACGGCTCGGTGTGAACGTGCTCTTCGTCGCACTGGTTCTTGTGGTTGGCGGCTCGCTCGCCGGCGAGTGGATGGGCATCCAGCAGAAGCTCGGCAATCTCTGGTTCTGGTTCGGCAGCCAAGGCTTTGAATATGTCGACCTCGGACGATTCTGGCAGATTCTACTCTTTGTTGGCCTGGTGCTTTGGCTGCTGCTGATGGTCCGTGCACTGAAGCCTGCATTTACACGCAACAGGGAAGACCGGTCGTTGCTGTCGTTGTTCCTGATATCGAGCATCGCTATTCCGATGTTCTATGCCGCCGGATTGATGTATGGGCAGCGCAGCCATCTTGTCACCGCAGAATACTGGCGCTGGTGGGTCGTTCACCTCTGGGTTGAAGGCTTCTTTGAGGTGTTTGCCACCGTGGTCATTGCGTTTCTGTTCACGCGGCTTAAGTTGCTTGAGATTCGCAGCGCGACGCGGACCGTGTTGTTTTCAACCACGATCTTTCTCGCAGGCGGCATCATCGGCACATTTCATCACCTGTACTTCTCTGGCTCTTCGGCCGCGGTGATTTCGTTGGGCGCGATTTTCAGCGCGCTTGAAGTGGTTCCGCTGACGCTCATCGGATACGAGGCATGGGAGAATCTGCGCCTTGCGCGGCCAACCGAAAGGGTGCCGTGGATCGCGAACTACAAGTGGCCCATTCACTTCTTCGTAGCTGTCGCTTTCTGGAACCTTGTGGGAGCGGGACTCTTCGGCTTCCTGATCAATCCGCCCATCGCTCTCTACTACATGCAGGGGCTCAATCTGACTCCAGTGCACGGCCACACGGCGCTCTTTGGCGTCTACGGCATGCTGGGACTCGGCCTGACACTGTTTTGCCTGAGAGTGCTGCGGCCGGAGCGAATCTGGAAAGAGAGCATTTTGAAGGCCTCGTTCTGGTGCCTGAACATCGGCCTTGGCTTCATGGTCATTCTGAGTATGCTGCCAGTTGGTCTGCTGCAGGCCTGGGCGTCTATTGAGCGCGGCACGTGGTACGCGCGCTCGGCAGAGTTCCTGCAGTCTGGCCCGATGCAAATACTGCGCTGGATGCGCGTTCCCGGGGATGTGCTTTTCGCTCTGGGAGCGGCTTTGCTTGGCTGGTTTGTCCTGGGACTTTTGACCGGGCACTCCTACACGTCCAATAAGGCAGTAACCAGTGCGTCGTTCTCCCGCGTGAAGGAAGAAGAAAACGAAGCGGCTTTGTCTGGTCGCTGAGAAACCCAACAACCACTCGGCGGCGCCTTCGATGAAGGCGCTGCTGGGCAAGACAAAATCAGGTCGATCTTCGGGAGTGTTCAATGGACTACACATTCATCACAGATCTATTCGCCGAGGCAAACCTGCCCCAGAAGGGAATTCTCAGCAACGTTCTGCACAAGGACGCGAGCGCGAACATCACATTGTTCGGCTTTGCGGCTGGTGAGGAGCTCTCGGCCCATTCGGCGCCAACGCCCGCCGTTCTCTATTTCCTTGAGGGCGAGGCGGAAGTGCAATTGGGGGACGATACGGTGAGCGCCAAGCCCGGCTCTTTCGTGTTCATGCCGCCGATGCTGACTCATGGCATATCCGCGAAGACCCCGGTCAAGATGCTGCTGATTCAGATCAAGTCCACTGCAAGCTGAGAGTGAACGAGATCCGTGCGTCGCGTGGTTCTTGATTTTCGCTCGGGCCGTTATGCTTGTTCTTGTAGAGAGACTGCGATGATCCGGATTAAGCGCGTCTACGATGCTGCAGCGGCCGCTGACGGGGCCCGCTTCCTGGTCGACCGGTTATGGCCGCGGGGCGTAAAGAAAGAGACGCTCGCCATCAACGCCTGGATCAAGGATGCCGCCCCAAGCAATGATCTCCGAAACTGGTATCACCACGATCTGGAACAGTGGCCTGAATTTCGCCGGCGGTACTTCGTCGAATTAGAGGCGAATCCTGCCTCGTGGCTCCCGCTGCTTGAGGCCGCTCGCGATGGCACGGTTACTTTGCTCTATAGTGCGAAGCACGCTGAACATAATAATGCCGTCGCATTGATGGAGTTTCTGGAAGAACGACCCCACAAAAGACAAGTGCGTTGAGGGGCTTGCATCCGCTCGCGGGATGGGCTTGTGTTCTCCCATAAGGACGGGCGGCGAGTGAAGTTGAATTCCTGCTTCGCGTTGATGCGTTCATGGTCCAGATCGAGCAGACCTGCGGCAGATCCTTTTGCTGATCCAATAGAAAAACGGTTTCAAGTATACTGTCTGCGTGATTCAGGCTGCGGACTCTGAGCGGCGTACGTTCTGTGCTCGCGGAGGAGTTTCTAGCGGCCGCGTGCGATGCAGACCGGCGGAGCGGACTATGCTCCCCCGGGGAATATGATGAAAGCGGCTTGCCGCGGGCAATCAAGCTGTATGTAGCACATGCGAAGGCGTTCGAAGGGGAGGATTGTTAGTTTGCCGAAACCAAAGATCAAGCGGCTGTATCTGATTCCGATTCTTTCGAAGGCGCTGGATGTGTTGGAGTTGCTGGACAAGACCAACGGCCCGATCGCCTTGGAAGATGTCTTCCAGCAGACCAACATTTCGAAGACAAGCGTGTATCGGATTCTGAAGACGTTGGTGCATCGGGGCTATGTGGCCCAGGGGCAGAACGGCGAATATAGGCTTGTATCCCGCCCGCGCAGGCTCCGCTTCGGCTTTGGCGTGCAGAGCGCTGAGATGCCGTTCTCCGTGGCCGTTGCCTCCAGCGTGACGGCGGCGGCCGCAGCGTCCGGTATCGAGTTGCTGCAGTTGGATAACCGCTACGACCCGGAAATGGCGGTAAAGAACGCCGAGGAGTTTGTGAAGGAGCGCGTGGACCTGGTGCTGGAGTTCCAGGTGGAGGAGCACGTGGCACCGCATGTTGCGCACATCTTGAAGAAGGCAGGCATTCCGCTGGTGGCCATTGACGTGCCACATCCGAACGCCACCTATTTTGGCGTGGACAACTTTGAAGTGGGTTACGAAGCGGGTGTGCTGCTCAGCCAGCACGCGCGCAATAAGTGGAAGGGCAAGGTCGACTGGGTTCTGGGCATCGGCTTCTCTGAGGCGGGCAGCTTTGTGGAAAGCAGAATCACCGGTGCGTTTCAGGCGATTCGCGAGCGCATGGATCAGATTCCCGCCGACCGGTACATGCGCATTGAAGGACGTGGCATGCGCCAGGCAAGCATGCTCGCCGTCGCGGAGTTTTTGCGCAGCCATCGCAAGGGTGAGCGCATCCTCGTCGCGGCATCCACGGATTCGAGCGCGCTGGGTGTGCTGGAGGCGGCGCGCCAGGCGGGTCGCGAACAGGAATTTGCGATCGTCGGACAGGATTGCATTCCCGAGGTGTTGGACGAGATGCGGAGCGGCAACAGCGCAATTGTTGGGTCCATCTCCCACGGCGCTGAGACGTATGGTCCGCGGCTGATCCAGTTGGGGATCGCTTTACTGCGCGGCAACCCCGTGCCGCCCTACAACTACGTGCGCCATTACGTCGTGACGCCGGAGAGCCTCGCAGACAAGGCTCAATGAAATGAATAAGTTACCTTGATTGCGTCGGGGAGGGATGCGACACTCGCCGTTGGTGATGTTCGGCTGAGAAATTAGTTTTCTATTGCTATTCTAGTGTGATAAGTTCTCTGTGACAGACCAAGATAGGTGATTGTATGACCGTATCCACTTCCCCAACTTTGAAGTTGCTTGAAGACCGCTGGGACCCTGCCATTGCAGACCAGCTTGATGAGCCGGAGCTGCTTCGTTACCGCTCCAACTTGCTGGGCTCTGACCTGCGCCTGACGAACTTTGCCGGCGGCAACACCAGTTCCAAGATCGCGCAGGTTGACCCTCTCACGGGAGAGGCTGTGCAGGTGCTGTGGGTGAAGGGCAGTGGCGGCGATCTGGGCAGCATAAAGCGCGCAGGTTTTGCGACGCTGTATCAGGAGAAGCTGCTGGCGCTGGAAAACCTTTATCGCGGTCAGCAGGCGGAAGACGAGATGGTGGAGATGTACGCCCTGTGCGCCTTTCGCAACAATCCTGTTGCGGCGTCAATCGACACGCCGCTGCATGGATTTCTGCCGTTTGCGCATGTGGATCACCTGCATCCCGACTGGGCTATCGCACTTGCGGCGTCGGCTAACGGCAAGAGCCGGATGGAGGAATTCAACCGCACATTCGGGCACAAGCTGGTGTGGGTACCGTGGCAGCGGCCTGGCTTTGAGCTGGCGATGATGCTGAAGCGCGCCGTTGCGGACAACCTGGGCTGCGACGGCATCGTCCTCGGTGGGCATGGGCTGTTCACGTGGGGCGATACACAGCGCGAGTGCTACGTGAACACGTTGACGATCATTGACCAGCTGGGGCAGTTCATCGCCGAGCATGGCAAGGCCAAAGGCACGGTGCGCTTTGGCGGTGAGCGGGTGCAGTCGCGCGCGAGCCGCATGGATCTGGCCCTTGATATTCTGCCCTTCCTGCGCGGACGCGTGAGCGCGAACCGCCGCTGGATCGGGCACTTCAGCGATGCGGAGGATGTTCTCCAGTTTGTGAACTCTGCCCACGCCAAGGAACTTGCGTTTCTGGGCACGAGCTGCCCGGACCACTTTATTCGCACCAAGATCCGCCCCATGTTCGTGCCGTGGGCGCAGGGCGAGAACCTTGCGACTCTCCAGTCCCGTATTGATGCGTCGCTCGAGGAGTATCGCGCCAACTACCGCAGCTACTACCAGGCGTATGCGCTGTCTAACTCGCCCGCGCTGCGCGATGCGAACCCCACGGTTGTGCTGGTTGCCGGGCTCGGCATGTTCAGTTTCGGTAAGAACAAAACGGAGGCGCGCATCACCGGCGAGTTCTACACGAACGCCATTCATGTGATGGAAGGTGCGAGCCTGCTTGAGGAAACAGGCGCGGCGGCGAGCGGTGCGGCTGTGGTTCCGCAATGCGGCGCAGACATGGACCCTGCCAGCTTCAAAGTATTCACGAACTATGTGGCCATGCCGCTCAGCGAGGCGTTTCGCATTGAGTACTGGGCGCTGGAAGAGGCCAAGATTCGCAGACAGCCGCCGGAGAAGGAACTGAGCCGGAGCGTTGCGCTCATCGTTGGCGGCGGCAGCGGCATCGGCCGCGAAGCAGCACTGCTGGCAGCTGCGCGCGGCGCGCATGTGATGATTGCCGACCGCGACACGGCTGCGGCGGAGAACGTGGTGAGGGAACTCGGCGCGATTACGTCGAAGGAGTTCGTCGCTTCAACCGCGGTGGATATTCGCAAGCGCGAGGCGATCGCGAAGGCTCTGAAGGCAACGGTCGCAGCGTTTGGCGGGCTCGACATTCTGATCAACACCGCGGCCATGTTCCCTTCGTCTCCGGACGGCGTGATCAACGAAGCACTGTGGGCCATGACGCTGGACGTGAACGTAACGTCGAACTACCTGCTCGCGGACGAAGCGGCAAAGCTGTTTGCGGTGCAGGGGCTGGAGGGCTCCATCGTACTCACCAGCTCTGCCAATGCCGTGGTGCCGAAGCGGGGCAGTGAGGCCTACGACGTGAGCAAGGCGGCGCTGAGTCACCTGGTACGCGAACTCGCTGTCGGCCTCTCGCCGCACGTGCGTGTGAACGGAGTTTGCCCTGCGACTGTAGTGAAGGGCTCAACGATGTTTCCGCGCGACCGCGTGCGCGCTTCGCTCACCAAGTACGGCATTGGGTTCGACGAGTCCATGAGCGATGAGGACCTGCGCGGGCTGCTTGCCACGTTCTACGCGCAGCGTACGCTCACGCATCAGCCAATTGACCCCAGGGACTGCGCGGAAGCAATTCTGTTTCTCGCCGGACCCAAGGCACGCTGCACTTCGGGACACCTTATTCCCGTGGACGGTGGCCTGCCGGAGGCCTTTCTGCGGTGAAGCCTTTGGGCCAGTTCGACGCGCGCGCTCGGGTCGCCATCGACCTGGGAGCGGGAAGCTGCCGCGTTTCACTGCTGCAGTGGCGCGAGGGAACGCCGAAGGTCGAACTGGTTCATCGCATTGCCAACGATCCGGTTCACACCGACGGCACATTGCGCTGGCCGCTTGAATCACTGCTTGCTGGGCTTGAAGCAGGATTGCGCAAGGCGGCCGAGTGCGCGCCAGAAGGAATCGCCTCGATCGCCGTGGACGGTTGGGCCGTCGATTACGTCCGGCTGGACGCAGAAGGAAAGCCGCTTGCGGCCCCCTTCTGCTATCGGGACGAACGCACCGTTGCCGCAAAGGAGAAAGCGGATCGGCTGGTTGCGCCCGAGCTGATGTTCCGTCAGACAGGTGCGCAACCGCTGCGCATCAACACGGTCTACCAACTGCTGGCCGATGGCGCGGCCGGCACGGATGCGCATGCGCCCTGGCTGAATATTCCCGAGTATGTTTTGTTTCGGCTAGGTGGCCGACGCATCGCGGAGTACACCAACGCCACGCACACGGGACTGGTGGATATCGCAAGCGGAGGCTGGTCGGATGAATTGCTGCGCGCACTGGATCTTCCGCGTGATGCTTTCCCGGAGATCGTACCCACGGGAACGACGATCGGGAAACTAGCAGGGCCGCTTGCGGAGCTTGCGGCTTTTCGCGACACGGACCTGATTGTGCCTGCGTGCCATGACACGGCTTCTGCCATTGCCGGGATTGTTGCGCCTTTGGCGCACACAGCATATATCTGTTCCGGCACGTGGTCGCTGGTAGGCACGCAGATTCACGCTTCCGTGACTACGCCGGATGCGATGGCAGCAGGATTCACCAACCAGGGAGCGGCCGGAGGAGGCTTCTGTTTCCACACCAACGTGAACGGCCTGTGGCTCTTGAATCAATGTATGGAGGGCTGGCGTCGACAAGGCCGCCCGTGGGTGATTGGGGAGTTGGTTGCTTGCGCCGCACAATGCACTGCATTTCGTGGAATCGTGCCGGTGGATGCGGCGCCGCTGCTGCTGGATGGCGATATGCCCTCGCTTCTGAACGACCAATTGCGCGCTTTTGGCCATGAGGTAATCAAGGACTGCGCAGGAAATGAACCTGTGTTTGCCCAGGTGATTTTCGAGAGCCTGGCAAGCCGGTATGCTACGGTGTTGCACAGCCTGGAGCAGCTTCTTGGCGAGAAGTTCGAACGAATCCATGTCCTCGGCGGGGGCAGTCAGAACCGGCTTCTGACTCAGCTGACCTCGAAGCACACGGGGCTGCCGGTGGAGACGGGCAACGTGGAAGGCTCAACGGTGGGCAACTTTGCGGTGCAGTTGGCGGCGAGTGAAGAACATGGCCGGCCTCTGCAGCATAAGGCGATTCGCTACTGGGCGCAGCAACTATCAGAGAGAGTGGAGGGTCGCGTAGAGCCGTCGGAGTGTCATTGAATAACGGGAGTTTTCTTTGACACGCGCATTTGGCCGCCGCTACACTCCGGTGTCGACAAGATCGCTCGACCTGGTTTGACGAAAGTGCTTGCGCATGAGGGAATCGCCCCTCATCGAGCATGGTGAAGGGAAGAGCGAGAAGTCGGCAAGGCAGTTCAACCCACGGGTGCAGTGCTTTCATGGCCTGCAGAACGTGTCGAACCTGAAGACAGGAGTGCAGCTCGTGGGACCAAACCCATTCTTAGGGGTCATTTTTCACTGGATCGGCGGGCTGGCCTCGGCCAGCAACTTCATTCCGTTTCGGCCGATCAAGCGGTGGTCATGGGAAATCTACTGGCTGATCCAGGGAATTGCGGCATGGATCGTGGCCCCGGCCGTCATGGCGTTCCTGCTTGTTCCTCACCTCTCACAGTTGCTGCATTCCGCGTCGCCTGCAGACATGCGTGAGGCATTCTTATGGGGTTGTCTGTGGGGCATCGGCGGACTCACGTTTGGCCTGTCCATCCGCTATCTCGGTATTGGATTGGGCTACGCCATTGCGTTGGGATTCTGCACGGCGTTCGGTACCCTGATGCCGCCCATCTTCAGTGGACAGATCATTGCCATCGCGCATCGCACCGGTGGACAAGTGATCCTGCTGGGCATTGCTGTGTGCCTTGCTGCTATTGCAGTCAACGGGTGGGCCGGATATCTGAAGGATGCTGAGGTGCCGCAGGAGGAGAAGAGCGAACTGGGCGAGAAGGACTATTCGTTTGGAAAAGGCCTTGCCGTTGCCGTCTTCGCCGGAATCATGAGCTCCTGCTTTGCGTACGGGCTGGCTGCTGGCAAGCCCATTGGGTTGCTGGCGCGCCAGGAGTTGGTGCGTGACGGCCGGCTCGAACTCTGGCAGAACCTTCCGGTACTGGTTGTTGTGCTATGGGGCGGCTTTCTGACGAACCTGGTCTGGTCGGTCATTCTTATCGCGAAGAATGGGTCCTCGCGGCAGTTTCTGGGGGCACCGGGATCGAACCCGATGGGCGCTACCAAGCCGACAGGGGATACGCTTATGGACTTCGACCCCCTGCATGCCGAAGAGACTTACCGGATCCGGCCTATTGAGCTGCTGCGCAACTACGGCCTGGCTTCTCTGGCTGGAGTGATCTGGTACTTCCAGTTCTTTTTCTATTCGATGGGCCAGACGAAGATGGGCAAGTACGATTTCTCGAGCTGGACG
>DCFV01000015.1:15011-18259 GCA_002314435.1 Acidobacteriaceae bacterium UBA1795
TGCACATGGCGAGCATCATCATCTTTGCCAACCTGTGGGGCATTACGCTGCACGAATGGAAGGATACGAGTCTGCGCACCCGCCTCCTGGTAGGAGTGGGAATCCTGATGCTGGTGCTTTCCACGGTGATTGTCGGCTACGGCAACTATCTGGAAACGCTCTGAAGGATGAGCTGCGCGGTGAGCGCGGCCAGCGGCGGCACGCGGGTTGGCCGCATGCCGCGCCGTTGGTCGATCAGGCGAACTTCTCAACAGTGAAGCCGAGCTGATACGTCTCGCCGTGGGTGAGCAGCTCGTCCCAGGTGACTTCTCGCTTCTGGTAGCCGGCCATACGTCCCAGTATGCAGCTCAACGCGGTTTCAACGCCCGCCGCAATCTGGTTGTGAGCCGCGCCATCGATGATGCTGGCGATGAAGGTGCGTTCCTTGTCGCGGTCGGCGAACTGGAGATTGTCAGAGAATGCGCCGTTGGCTGCGAACTTGCCGCCTTCGGAGTTGGCCGCAGCATCCTGCCATGCCCACTGCTCCTCGCCCTTGATCTGTACCGGGCCTGAATACGCCATCGCTGCGGAACCATGAGAGCCGAACAGCTTGAGCCCGGCGTCGAATCCGCCGTAGTTGTCGAACTGCGTAGAGGTGAACGAGAAGTGGACATCGCCGGGATAGGTAAAGTCCACCTGGTAGTTGTCCCAGCAGTCGCCGAAGTGGTCAAGGACCTGGCGGCCGCCGGTGGCCGTGGCCTTGGTCGGGTGCGTGCCGAGGAACCAGTTGCAGAGATCGATGATGTGGATGTTCTGCTCGACCAGAATGTCGCCGGAGAGTGCTCGGTCCCAGAGCCAGTTGCGCACACGGTACTCTTCGGGCGAGGTTCCGGTGGGTTTGACCTCGACTGACGCAGGCGCGTTGTAAGTGCCGGTGACGGAGACAATCTTGCCGAGGATGCCGCCCTTGATCTTCTCCGCGAAGGCAGCGAGTGGCGGCGCGTTGCGACACTGGAAGCCAACGTCAACGCTCTGTGTGGGCTTTACCTTTTTGGCAATCTCAAGCGCCTGACGCGCCTGGGCTACATCGATGCCTACTGGCTTTTCGCAATAGACATGCTTGCCCGAGGCAACGGCGATGCCAAGATGCTCCACGTGAAAAAACGGGGGCGTGGAGAGCTGAATCAGATCCACCTGCGACGAAGAGGCAAGATGGTCTACGGCGTGAGGGCCAACGAAGAGCTGCTCAGCATCGATGGGCGCGTGGCCCAGCCTGGCGTTCAGTTCGTCGAAATGCTTTTTGCAGGCGGCCAGCCGGTCAGGAAACAGATCGCCCAGCGCCACAACCTGGGCGGAGGTGTTCTGCGCGAAGGAGTCCGCCACCGAGGTGCCGCGGTTACCGCAGCCTAGCAGCCCCAGCCGCACCTTTGAGTTCGCCCCATAACCAAATGCCGTGCGCGTGTTGAGAAGCATCATGCCTGAAACGGCTCCTGTACTGATTTGGAGAAAATCCCTGCGATCCATTTCGTATCACGTCCTTCGTTGGTGAATGCAGCCGGTAAACAGCCGTGCCCGCCGGGAATGCGATCAGGCAAGAACTTCGTTGAGGATGCGTTCGAGGTAGAGCTTCTCCTGGCGCACATCCTCAATCTGCTGCGGTCCAGAGGTTTCGCGCTCAATGGTGACGGCGCCGGTGTAGCCAAGGCGGTGCAGCTTGGTGAGGACCGTGCGGAAATCGACGAGGCCCTTGCCGATCAGAACTTCTTCGCCCAATTCGCTGGGATTCGTTGGCCAGCGTCCGTCCTTGGCATGGATGCTGCGAATATGCGGCCCGAGGATGTCGACGGCATCGACCGGGTTGGCTTTGCCGTAGAGGATGAGATTGGCGGTATCGAGTCCGACGGCGAGGTTGGGCAGGGCCACGTCGCGAATCATGCGGGACATGGCCGTTGGCGTCTCCTGGCCGGTTTCCATCAGGAAGTACTGGCCGTTGCCCTGGCAGTGGCTGACGACGGCGCGAATGGCTTCGACTGTCTGCGGGTAGAGGGGATCGGCGGGGTCCTCGGGGATGAAGCCGCAATGCGACTGTACCTGCGCAATGCCAACGCGCTTGGCGAAATCGGAGGCCTGGCGCAGCGCATCGATGCGGGCGACGCGGGTCTGCGGCGGCACGAGTCCAATGGTCGACGGGCCGCGTGTGAAGTTCCACTCGAGCGGCTGCGGGCCGACGACTTCCACTGTGGTTGCCGTAAGTTCGAACTTATTGAGAAGGCTCTTGAACTGCTCTGCCAACCCGGGCGTGAAGCCTCCGTTAAGGTAGCCGTCGAGGGATAGAAAGCAGTTGGAAAAGCCAAGATCTTTTACGCGGCGGAAGACGGTTTCGGGTTCGCCGAATGGAGTGACCAGCAAGCCCAGCGCCATGGGTTTGAGTGTATGCGGCCCCTCTGCCGCCAATGCTGCTATCGGTTCAAGACCCCGTTCCAAAACTGCTGCCGAGGCCAGGCCAAGAAACGTCCGCCGATCCATCCGTTCTCCTCTCACGAAGTGCCTCTCCGGGGCGAGTTTCTTTCTCCAGAGGCGTCGACTCTAATCTAAGGTGCGGTCCTACGGTTTCACAAGTCGGGCGCCGAAGCGCGGTGCGCTGCCAGACGCAGAGTGGCAAGGGAAGTACCTTGGGTTTTCGCAGGGCGCGCGGACCGATAGAATTGTTGCAGAGGCGCATTTGGACGCTGCTAAGGCGGGCGGCGAGCTCGGATTGTTGTCTGGCATGAATGCGAGCCCGCTGAATAAGACACGTGCAACCACTCTGCGCCAGAGCGCGCTCAATACGAGGTGGTTGCCGAGCGGCTGGAAGTGAGAGAAGGAGCAAGAGTATTCCGGAGATGCCCGGATGGCGAAACTGGCAGACGCAGCGGACTTAAAATCCGCAGGCCGCAAGGCCGTGGGGGTTCAAGTCCCCCTCTGGGCACCATAGATTCAATAATTTACAGGACAATCCTCCGCGACAGTGATCCCGCCCACAGGTCTGGGGATACCTTGTTCCGGAGTCAATCTCGGGGACAAAAATGCCAAGGAAAAGCCAACTGCGCGTTACGGGTGTATGGGAAAAGGTGCCGGGTAGCGGAGTATGGTGGATCCGCTGCACCTCCTGTTCAGGGAGTGAAGGGCCGGCGAGAACTGGACCAAATGGAAGATTAGTATTTCGGGAAAAGGCAGCCTAAACAAGGCTCGCGAACTTTGTTGCTGAAGCCTCGGTGATCGGGTTAAAT
>DCFV01000052.1 GCA_002314435.1 Acidobacteriaceae bacterium UBA1795
GCGCTGCACAAGCGGAGACGTACTGCCCGGGAAGGAACCTGGAGGCAGCTGCCAAAAGGGAGCTGCCTTGCCTTGAAGGCTATCACGCACCCTGCATGGTTTTGGAATTCCATAGCCGTCGCATTTGAGCGCGTAGTATGCTCCGTGCCGTGCCGCCCGTTGCTTGAAAACGGTCCCCGGCTCGGAGAGTCACCATGCGCATGATTATGCGAGTCGAGCTTCCCCTTGAACCGTTCAATGCACAGGTTCGCCATGGCGTGATTGAGGCGACCATGCAAAAGCTGCTGGAGGCTACGGCACCGGAAGCTGCCTACTTTACGGAAGTGAATGGTCATCGCGGAGGCATCATGATTGTGGATCTTGCCAGTCCTTCGGATGTGCCGCGCCTGGCGGAGCCATGGTTTCTGGCATTGAACGCAGAGGTCCATTTCCAGATCGCCATGACGCCAGAAGACCTGGGTCGCGCGCATCTGAACGCACTCGGCTCGCAGTGGGCCTGAAAGGATCGCGGCAAAGAGGAAGGGTGCGGCGCTCGTGCGCCGCGCCTCATCTGTATATGGGAGTGTTCTTCCTTCTCTGCTATGCTCCCTGAAATCGATATTCCCATTTCGATGGAGGCTTCGAGACTGATGCGGATAGTTCGATGCTGCTTCATGCCTGTTTTCTTTGCGGCCACCCTGCTGGCCCTGTCTGCGCAGTCTCCCTCCACGCCCAAACGCACGCTGGTGCGCGCGGGGCATGTGGTGGATGTGAAGACTGGCCAAGTGGCCGACGCGCAGACGCTGATCGTGGTCGGCGACCGCATCCAGAAGATTGCGCCCACGGCGCAGACGCCCGTGGAAGCCGGAGACGCAGTGGTGGACGCGAGCAATCTGACCGTGCTCCCCGGCCTGATCGACGTGCACACGCATATCACCTATGATACCAACTTCGATCCCTACCACGAACTGACAATGACGGACGCGAAGGAGGCCATCACAGGTGTGGCGAACGCACGGACGACGCTCATGGCCGGGATCACATCGCTGCGTAATGTAGGAGCCGGCGGCTACTCTGACGTGGACCTGCGCGATGCCATCGACGCTGGCCAGGTGCCGGGGCCGCACATGCAGGTGAGCGGTCCGGCGCTGGGCATCACAGGCGGCCACTGCGACAACGACCTGCTGCCCTACCGGTACCACCTGACCTACGATGGAGTCGCCGACGGCATTGCGCAGGTGCAGCAAAAGGTCCGGCAGGACATCAAGTACGGCGCCGACGTGATCAAAATCTGCGCGACCGGCGGGGTGCTTTCGAAAGGCGACGACCCGCAGGCCTCGCAATACACGCTCGAGGAGATGCAGGCCATCGTGGTCGACGCGCACCGCCTCGGCCGCAAGGTGGCCGCACACGCACACGGCGCGCAGGGCATCTTGTGGGCCACACAGGCGGGTGTAGATTCAATCGAGCACGGCAGCTATATCACCGACGCGGCGATTGTGGAGATGAAGAAGCACGGCACCTACCTGGTGCCGACTCTCTATCTCGAGGACTGGATGGTCGAGTCCGGCCATCTGCCGGCCTTTTACGAGCAGAAGATGAAGGACGTGCGCGCCGTGGCCAAGGGCAACATCAGGCGCGCCATGCAGGCCGGCGTCAAGATCGCCATGGGCACCGACGCGGCTGTGTATCCGCACGGGCTCAACGCGCACGAACTCGACGTCTACGTAAACCAGCTCGGCATGACGCCCCTGGCCGCGCTGCAAACGGCGACGGTGAACGCGGCTGACCTGATGGGATGGATCGTGCAGACGGGGTCACTTGAGCCCGGCAAATGGGCTGACATCATCGGTGTGGCGAAGAACCCGCTCGACGACATTCGCACGCTGGAAGACGTGAAGTTCGTGATGAAGGCCGGGAGGGTTTACAAGGGCGGGCAGTGAGCCCGGCGCTTAGCGCGTGCTGTGCGACTTGTAGGCGGCGATTTCCGCACGCAGGCGAGCCTCAGGAGATACAGCGGTAGCGCGTGCCAGCTGCGGCAGGCCGTTGTCATCGTGATCGCCGGTGAGCACCCATTGCGTCGGGGTCTTCTTTCCGGACCCCGTACGCATGGCTAGCCACAGCTTGATGGCGACAAGGCTCAGCAGAGGGAATAAGAGGAGCGTCAATCCGTGCATCGGCAAGTGAGCAAGCAGTGCGGATCCGTTGCTACCTGAGAGATCGAAGTTCATTGCAGTCGTCTCCTTCGCGCATCCGCTTGCAGGTGAGATAGGTTGGCCACTTTCCCGTGGGCGGCAATTTCTGCAACCCGGGTGGCCGGCCAAACCAGCCTGCTGCGCAAGCTCTACCTGAGACAGTAGAGCCGGTCGTGTCGCGCGGCAATGCAGCTTTTGTGTAGGCGGGATGCCCGTTCGGTGTGGTGCCTGTCACCCTCCGGTAACAAGTGCAAACGTTACTGCGCGATGGGTGATGCTCAAGCCATTGGGGTTGTGATCGACTGTGCCCATTGCATTGCGGCGTTGTACGATTCGGCAATCGTCTCTTCCTCGAGGCCGAGTTTGTGGCAGGTGCGCACCACCGGGTGCCACGCGCCCCGTTCCACGGCCCAGGTGAGTTCATAAAGAGGCTGCAAAGGCCCCTGGTTTTCCAGCAGCAGCTGGCGTGAGGCATCGTCGAGCGGCAGCCCCTCAATCACCGCGCTCATGGGAATCTCCAGAATCGCGTCCATCATCGACAGCAATCCGACGAGGAACAGGTCGGCGTTGCCGTGCTCGATGCGGTTGGCAAGCAACTCCCCGAAGCGGCCGCGCACCAGGGCGGACAGCATCAGATCAGACGGACGGTTTTTGGACATCTCAAACGCCCCGGCCATGCGGCACCAGCGGCGCAGATCTTCCTCGCCCATCAGCGTGAGTGCCTGCGTGATGGATCGCACTTCATTGCGCAGACCCATAGCCGCGCTGTTGATGTAGCGCATGAGGCGGAAGTAGAGGGCCGCGTCTCGCTTGATCAGGTCTTCGACCTCGCTCCAGTTCAGCTCTGGCCGGGAAATGGCCTGCAGAAGGCGCAAATAGGTTGTCTGGTGCGCGGTGGCCACGCGGGTGCGCATGGTCTCAGGTCGGCGGAAGAAGTAGCCCTGGAAGTAGTGGAAGCCGATGCGCCGCGTGTGGTCGAAGTCTTCCCAGGTTTCCACTTTTTCGGCTACGAGGGCAATATTCTGGCCGTTGAATGCTTCTGCGATGCGCTGGATGTCCTCCCACGAGCGGCGCTTGATGTCGACCTTCAGGAAATCGGAGCAACCGATGAGGGCCTCGCGGGGGTCGTTGACTGCGAAGTCATCAAGCGCAATCTTGAAGCCGTCCTCTTTCAGGCCGCGGCAGGCGTCGAGCACACCTTCGTCGACTGCGACGTCGGTCCCGATTTCGGCCACGACCTTTTCGGCAGGCAAGAAGGAGAGTGAATTTTCCAGCAGAATGTCGCGGGTGCAGCCGATGAAGGCGAGGCGGTTGTCACACAACACATCCAGCCCCAGCAACCCCGACGCATCAATGACGTTACGGCTCGAACGATTGGTTTCACGGCCTGAAAAATGATCCACGACGCCGGTGCGAAACAAAAGCCGATAGCCGATGACCGTTTCATCGGTGGCAAGAATGGGTTGACGCGCCGCATAGCGCACCGGTCTTTCGTCTGAGTCGTTGCCGTATTCGACCATGTTTCCCTCATGGAGTGCGGCCACCCGCGTCGCGCAGAGAGATGCCTCTGCCGTAAAACGCCTGAGTTTGGCGAGAGAAGCGTTCTGTCTTCGAACAGATCACCGCGAATCTCCTGAACCGCTTTCAGACTTCATCGGCTGAAGCTGAAATCTCTCCAATGCCGGAACCGGGCGCCTGTTGTGAATTCCGGAGATAACTGCCTGCTTTACAGCCCGGCCCGCCCCCTGACACACTGAAACGTGGACACCCAAACCATCGTTATCCTGGACTTCGGCTCGCAGTACACGCAGCTGATCGCCCGCCGTATCCGCGAGCAGAATGTTTTTTCGGTTGTGCTGCCCTGCACGGCTCCGCTGGCGGAAATCGAAGCCTATAAGCCCATCGGCATCATTCTTTCCGGCGGTCCCTCGTCGGTGTACGACTCGGACGCGCCGGCTGCTGACCCGCGCCTGCTGGAGTTGGGGCAGCCGGTGCTTGGTATCTGCTATGGTCTGCAGTTCATCGTGCACCACCTGGGAGGCAAGGTGCGCTCCGCGCCCAAGCGCGAGTATGGCCATGCCGAAGTGACGCTGGAGGACCGGGCGACGCCGCTATTTGCCAACCTGCCCACAGAGATGCACGTGTGGATGAGCCACGGCGATGAGGCGCTGGAACTGCCTGCCGGCTTTCGCCGCACGGCGGTCACGTCGAACGCGCTGGCCGGAATCGCCAACGAAGAGCGTCGCATCTGGGCGGTGCAGTTCCACCCAGAGGTGCACCACACGCCAATGGGGCCGCAGCTTCTGCGGAATTTCATCTTCTCTATCTGTGGTGCACGCGGCGACTGGACTCCGGCGCACTTTATCGAGACCACGGTGGCCGCCATTCGCGAGAAGGTGGGCGCGGGCCATGTGATCTGCGGGCTTTCGGGCGGCGTGGACTCATCGGTCGCGGCGGTGCTGGTGCACAAGGCCATCGGCAAGCAACTCACCTGCATCTTTGTGAACAACGGCGTGCTGCGCAAGAACGAGTTCGCCAGCGTGCAGAAGAACCTGCGCGACAAGCTCGGCCTGAATATTGTTGCCGTCGATGCGAGCCAGCGCTTCCTGAACGAACTGGCGGGGGTGACCGACCCGGAGACCAAGCGCAAGAAGATTGGCGCTGAGTTCATCGCGGTGTTCGACGACGAGGCCAACCGCATTGCGAAGGAGACAGGCGGTGTGGATTGGTTGGTGCAGGGCACGCTCTATCCGGACGTGATCGAGTCCTCGAGCGTGAAAGGACCAAGCCAGACCATCAAGAGCCACCACAACGTGGG
>DCFV01000111.1:0-7972 GCA_002314435.1 Acidobacteriaceae bacterium UBA1795
GTCGGTCCGCAAAGATCCATTCGCGTTGACGGTCACCGACCTGAATGGCCGGGTAATCGTGGACCAATTCGCAAGCCGTCCGATTGAGTTCAACGGCAGCGAGTTTCGCGTCTATATGAAGTCGCCGGAGGACGAGCACTACTTTGGCCTGGGCGACAAGCCGGGACCGCTGGACCGCCGCAACGAGGCCTTCACGGACTGGAACACCGACGCCTTTGGCTGGCAGGAGTCGAGCGACCCGATCTACAAGTCGATTCCCTACTTCATCACCTTCCGCAAGGGCGTGGCCGCGGGCATCTTTCTGGACAACACCTGGCGCGCCAGCTTCGACTTCAACAAAGAACACCGTGACGCCTACGCATTCGGCTCCGAGGGCGGCCCACTGGACTTTTACATCCTGTACGGGCCAGAGCCGAAGACGGTGGTTGAGTCGTGGGCGTGGCTGACGGGCAAGGCACCACTGCCGCCGCTCTGGACGCTGGGCTACCAGCAGTCGCGCTACAGCTACTACCCGGAGTCGGAAGTGCGGCGAATTGCGTCCCGGCTCCGCAGCGAGCATATTCCAGCGGACGTGATCTGGCTGGATATTGACTACCAGCTCAAGAACCGGCCGTTCACGGTGGACCCGGAGCGGTTCCCGCACTTTGACCAGATGATCAAGGATCTGAAGGCCGACCATCTGCATACTGTGCTGATCACCGATCTGCATATTGCCGACCTGCCCAACTCGGGCTACAAGCCCTACGACGAGGGTGCGGCCGGCGACCACTTTGTGAAGGGCGCCAACGGCTCGACCTACGTGGGCGTGGTGTGGCCTGGCAAGGCCGTGTTTCCTGACTTTACGCAGAAGGCTGCGCGTGAGTGGTGGGGCACGCTCTACTCCGACTTTGTGGCCAAGGGTGTGGCCGGCTTCTGGAACGACATGAATGAGCCGGCAATCTTCGAGGTTGCGTCGAAGACCATGCCGGACGATGTGCAGCACCGCATCGACGAGCCGGGCTTTGCGCCGCGCACGGCCAACCATCTGGAGATTCACAACGTCTTCGGCATGCAGAACACGCGAGGCACCTTCGAGGGCCTCCTGAAGTTGCAGCCCAACGTACGGCCGTTTGTGATGACGCGTGCCAGCTACGCTGGCGGGCATCGCTACGCCGCTACGTGGACCGGAGACAACTCGAGCAACTGGAGCCACCTGCGCCAGACAGTGCCGCAACTGGTAAATCTGGGGCTGAGCGGGTTCTCGATGGCCGGAGCGGACGTAGGCGGGTTTGCCGCCTCGCCGCAACCGGAACTGCTAACGCGCTGGCTCGAAGTGGCTGCCTTCCAGCCCATCGACCGCGACCACACAGCGATCGGGACCAACCCGCAGGAGCCGTGGGAGAACGGCACGCCGGAAGACCTGTCGCTGCGGCGGCGGTACATCGAGGAGCGCTATCGACTGCTTCCCTACCTCTACACCACCACCGAGGAGATGAGCCGGACGGGACTGCCGATGATGCGGCCACTGTTCCTTGAGTTCCCCAACGGCGCCAGTGACGGCTCGCCACTGGATCTGTCTGATGCAGGCTCGTTCCTGCTGGGGCCGGACCTGCTGGTAGCGCAGAGTCCCTTCCCGGACGAGATGGACGACTACACTGTGGCGCTGCCTCCGGTGGGCTGGTATGACTACTGGACCGGCGCGCACGTCGAAGGCAGCACGGGGCGCAAGGCCATCGACAACACCCCGGTGACGCAGCCTGAAGTGCGCATTCATCGCACCCTCGACACGTTGCCGGTCTTTGTTCGCGCCGGAGCCATTGTGCCCGAGCAGCCGCTGGTGCAGAGCACGGACGAAAAGCCGATGGGTCCCCTGACACTGCGGGTCTACCCACCGACGATGACCGGCAGCGACTGCAGGGGCAGCCTCTACCTGGACGACGGCGTGAGCTACGACTTCCGCAAGGGCGATTCCTTGCGCGTCGGCTTCACCTGCCGGGTGTCGGCCCAGGGCGTTGTGGTCACCGTGGCGGCGCACGAGGGCAGTTTTGCCCCGTGGTGGCAGCAGCTTTCGGTGGAAGTCTACGGAGCGACGCATCCGGCTGCCAGCGCCACGGCCTCGGCCATTGACGGGAGCCACGCCGGACCAGTTACCACAGCGTACGACTCTGAGCACCATCGCGTGACGGCGCTGGTGCCGGACGACGGCAAGGGGCTTGAACTGCAATTGACTTACTAGACCCTGCTTCGCACGGGGAGGGCGCCCATTCCACCTCTTGGACGGGCGCCTCCCGGCAGGCCCTTGACTCTCTGCGCACGTGCAAAACTCCGGCGAATCCCACCCATCCAAGCTGGTAACCTGAAAGCATGAAATTCGGCGTACTGGTCTTTCCCGGATCCAACTGCGACCACGATACCTACAACGTGATCGCCGAGATCGCGCACCAGCCTGTGACCTTTCTCTGGCACGACTCCCACGACCTGCAGGGCGTGGACGCGGTGCTGGTGCCGGGCGGCTTCGCCTATGGCGATTACCTGCGCACGGGCGCAATTGCGCGCTTTTCTCCGGTGATGGAGGCAGTGAAGCGTTTTGCCGACGGTGGCGGTCTGGTGCTCGGCATCTGCAATGGCTTCCAGATTCTGACTGAGTCTGGCCTGCTGCCGGGCGCGCTGATGCGCAACGCTGGCCTGAAGTACATCTGCAAGCAGGTGCACCTGCGCACGGAAACCACCAACAGCCCGTTCACAAATCAGCTGAAGAAGGGCGAAGTGCTGGAGATTCCCATCGGCCACATGGAAGGCAACTACTTCTGCACGCCGGAGGATCTGAAGCGCCTGGAGGCAGAGGACCGCATCGCGTTTCGCTACTCCACGCCAGCCGGCGAGGTGACCGCTGCGGCCAATCCCAACGGTTCGTTGGCGAACATTGCGGGCATCTTGAACGAGGGCCGCAACGTGCTGGGCATGATGCCTCACCCGGACCGTTCCAGCGAAAAGCTGCTGGGCTCCGCCGACGGGTGGAAGATCTTTGCCTCGATGATCGAAGCCCTGGCCGTGCGATAAAGCGGCTCCAACGCAGTACATCGGACTCCGATGATCGATATTCATACGCACCTGATCTACGGCGTGGACGATGGATCGCCAGATCTGCAGACGTCGCTTGACATGGCGCGTGAGGCGGCGCTGGAAGGCGTGACAAGAATTGTCTGCACCCCGCACGCCAGTGATGAGCACCCCTACAAAAGGGCCCTGGTCGATGAACGGCTGGCGGAGCTGCGCGAGAAACTGAAGGGCGTGGTGGAACTGAGCCTGGGCTGCGACTTCCACATGAACGCAGCGAACATCATGGAGGCGCTCGAGAACCCTCTGCGCTACTCGATTGACGGCAAGGGCTACCTGCTGATCGAGTTCTCTGACATGGGGATTCCGCCGCAACTGACCGACGCCATGAGACGGCTGCAGGCGGCTGGCTACACCCTCGTCATCACCCATCCGGAGCGCAATGCCGTCCTGCAGCGCAACCCGGAGATCCTGGCCGAGTGGCTCCGCGAGGGCAGCCTGGTTCAAGTGACCTCGGCCTCAGTTTATGGCCGCTTTGGGCGCGTGGCTGAAGCCTTTGCCAATGCCCTGCTGGAGCGTAACTGGATTCACTTCATGGCCAGCGACGCACACCACCCCGAGTGGCGGCCGCCGCATCTGCTCAAGGGCTACGAATTTGTGGCGCACCGCATGGGCACAGAAACCGCACAAAGGCTCTACACCAGCAACCCGCAGGCCGCCGTAGAGGGCGTGAAGTTTCCGTCACAACCGGAGCCGGTGGGACTGTGGGACGGCGTGCCGCTCACCTTTGAGGCGAGCAAAGCCCGATCGCAGAACGGGCGCAGCAAAGGCACAAAAGCAGGCTTTTTGAGCCGCCTGTTCTCGCGCTAGAGACCGAGTCCGCCATCCACGGTAAGGATCTGCCCGGTGACAAAGCCAGAGTTCGCGGCAAAGTAGAGCACCGCTTCTGCCACGTCCGCAGCCGTACCGTTGCGTCCCATCGGGGTGCGGGCGGCAAAGCGGGCGGACTCGGAGCCGGAGTCTTCCATCTCGATCCAGCCGGGCGCGACGCAGTTCACGCTCACCTCAGGCGCAAAGGCTTTGGCCATGGCTTGCGTGAGCATGTGCACGGCGGCTTTGGAGGCGCAGTAGTGCGCATGTCCCACCCAAGCCTCGAAGCCGCCCAGCGAACCGATGTTCACAATGCGCCCGTGCGCTGCGCGCAGATGCTGCAGAGCCTCACGTGAAACGAGAAACGGCCCGCGGGTGTTGGTTTCGAAGACCGCATCCCACTGCTCGAGCGACAGCCGGTCGAGCGGAGACGACTCGAACACCGCGGCGTTGTTGACCAGGATATCGAGGCGGCTGTGAAAGACAGCGGCGACGGCCACGACCTCGCGCACCGATGCCTCCGAACGCACGTCGCAATGGACAGCCTGTGCGCGGACGCCCAGCGCTTCAATGGCGTGCACCGTGTCGGAGGCATCGTTGGTGGAGCTGCGATAGGTGATGGTCACTTCCGCGCCGGAGCGGGCCAGCGCCAAGGCGACTGCGCGGCCAATGCGGCGGGCGCCGCCGGTGACCAGGGCTGACTTGCCCGACAAATCGAGGGTGGCGGTCAGGGCGCGCCTCTTACTCAGGCTTCGGCTGGTTGGTTTCCGGCTTGGCTTCGGGCTGCTTGGCCGATGCGTCGGACGCATTCTTGTCCGCATCCTTGGGCGCTGCATCCTTGGCCGGCGTCTTGCCGTCTGAGGCCTGCGGGTGATTGTCGTAGATCGAGTACTGATGGCCCGGCCGGTTGAGTTTGATCTCAAGGCCCATGTTGGCCTTGTCGATGTCGTACTCACCGCCGTAGGTTTGGTAGCCCTTCGCGAAAACCTGCAGCAGAACCTTGGAGCCTGTGGGCAGAACGTCGATCATGGCCTTGCCCTCGTCGTTGGTCTTCAGCTCCATGTTGCCCTTGTCGCCCACAAGATGAAAGATGACCGCGGCGTTCTCGACCGGGTGGCCGTCCTCGCTGCGCAGCACGGAAACCTCAATCCGAGAGGTCGGCGGCGGCGACTTGTACTTGCGCCCCCGGTGGGTGGAAGTCTGCGCAGAAATGGCAACACTGACCGCAAAAAGCAGCGCGGCGGCAGCGACGGCAAAACGGAGGATACGGCGTGAACCCATGGCCATTATTGTACCCGTTTGCGCATACGCCGAGCGAGAGCCGGCTGAGCCGCGAGCGGCACCGATTGCACTCTCCGCGCATGTGCATTCCCACCGGTACTGACGAGCGGGTAAACTAAAAGTGAGGTCAATATGCCGGATATTCAGCGCAGGAAGACACCCACAGTCAAGATTGGACAGGTTCGCGTGGGCTGGGAGGTTCCGGTCGTCGTGCAGTCGATGACCAACACCGACACGGCGGACGTCGCGGCGACCACCGCGCAGGTGGCGGCTCTGGCACTCGCGGGCTCGGAGATTGTGCGCGTTACGGTCAACAACGAGGAAGCCGCAGCGGCAGTGCCGCACATCGTCGAGGCGCTGGACAAGCGCGGAATCCACGTGCCGATCGTGGGCGATTTCCACTACAACGGCCACCTGCTGCTGAAGGAGTTTCCCGCCACGGCCAAGGCGCTCGCCAAGTACCGCATTAACCCCGGCAACGCCTCAATTGGCAAGAAGGACAACGACAACTTTCAGGTCATGGTGGAGTGCGCGGCTGAAAACCAGAAGCCGGTACGCATCGGAGTGAACTGGGGCTCGCTGGATCAGGCACTGCTGACCCGGATGATGGACGCGAACAACCACCTGCCGGACCCGCTGCCGGCACGCGACGTGATGATGGAAGCCATGGTGGTGAGCGCGCTGGAGTCTGCCAGGGCGGCCGAACACTACGGGCTGAGGCACGACCAGATCATCCTGTCGGCCAAGGTTTCTGGCGTACGCGATCTGATCGATGTCTACACCAATCTCGCCGCGCGCTGCGACTACGCGCTGCACCTTGGGCTGACCGAGGCGGGAATGGGATCGAAAGGCCTGATCGCCTCTACAGCCGGACTGGCTCCGCTGCTGCTGGCCGGAATCGGCGACACAATCCGCGTGAGCCTTACGCCCAAACCGGGCGGCGATCGAACCGAGGAAGTTCTTGCAGCTCAACAGATTCTGCAGTCACTCTCCATCCGAAGCTTTATGCCCCAGGTGACCAGTTGCCCGGGCTGTGGAAGGACGACGAGCACCTACTTCCAGGAGCTGGCAGAGCAGATCCAGGGCTATCTGCGCACCTCCATGCCGGAGTGGCGGAAGAAGTATCCCGGCGTTGAAGAGCTGAAACTGGCGGTGATGGGTTGCGTGGTGAACGGGCCAGGCGAGTCCAAGCACGCCAACCTGGGCATCAGCCTGCCGGGCACCTTCGAGGAGCCCAAGGCGCCGGTTTACGTGGACGGCAAGCTCCACACCACCCTGCGCGGCGACACCATCGTGGCCGAGTTCAAGGAGATTCTGGACAAGTACGTAGTGAGCCACTACGGGCAGGGCGCAAAGAGCGAGGAACTGGTGGGCGCACGATAGCCAGCGGTTAGGAAACCTGACAAGAACGGCGGCTTTGGGGCCGCCGTTTTCTTGTGCGCAGCATGCGCTTATAACTTCATCTAAAACTTCAGATTGTCGACATAACGTATTGCAAATAATAATTGTGCACGTTTTTATCTAGCTGGCCGAAACACTCTCTCGGAGCACTCACCATCGGCCAGCTTGCTTCCGCAGGCCGTCCAACGGATACAGGGTACCGCGCCAGCGGATGCCGCCGCGTCTCAGGGCCAGCACCATGGAGCGCATGAAGGCGTAGGTGACCAGGGCAATGCAGGGGCCAAAGAAGGCGGCCATCCACACCGGTGACTGGGTCAGACGACGCTGCGCCCAATAGGCCAGAACGATGGCCAACAAGCTAACCGCACCGGCAACAGACGTCCATCCGCCGCAGAGCAACGCTGCCATGGGTCCCAACGCGACCAAGACCAAACCAAACCCAACTAACACATGAACGAGTGGCCGAAAACGATAGGTAGCGAAGGCATTCTTCTCGAGAAGGTGAATCACGGAGAGGGCCCCTGCAATCCAGCGGATGCTGACCAACCCCGGACCCAGGGCGACCCGCTGGCGTAGGCCAGCGCGCTTGATCTTCCAGCCGATACGCAGGTCGTCAAGCACTTCCATCCGTAGGGATTCGAAGCCGCCGACAGCCAGATACGCCTCGCGCCGGAAGAGATTGAAGCCGCCTACTCCGATGAAGTCGCGCGCGTGTGGGTCGGCCACCTTCCACAACCGGAGGCCCCACTCGGCCAGCACCTGCATGGCCGCCTGCATTGCTCTTTCGCCGAGGGAGTGGACGATCAGCGTGGGCGTCAGGACCAGGTGGTCGGCGCGTTCGGCCTGCGCATGGTGGAGGGCGCGTGCCAGAGCGTCAGGGGCAAAGAGCACATCTCCGTCGGTAAAAAGAACCCACTCCGCCTCGGCCTGCGCGGCCGCTTGGGCCATGGCGTGGGGCTTGCCCAGCCAGCCCTCGGGCAATGCGCGGATGTGCAGGATACGGAGCATGTGAGGGCCGCCGGCGTCTGCCGCCTCAACTGCGACCCGCTCCATCTGCTCGCCGGTAAGGTCGGTCGAGCGGTCGTTGACGGCAAGGATTTCGAGGCGGATGCCACGGGAGGCGAGCAGAGATCGCAAGGTGGCTGCGATGGCCATCTCCTCGTTGCAGGCGGGAACAACGACGGTGAGGTCGGGTCCATCGGTCCAGGGCAGCGGTTCGGGCAGGGGCAATTGCGTCAGATCGGGCAGAGTGGGCATGCCCTGCAGCGCGCTGAAAGCCTGCCAGAGCCAGCCCAGCGCCAGCAGCCAGCCGAAGACGAGGAACCCTTCTGCGGCGATCGGGGCAAGATGCATGCTTCCAGTATCACTGAGTGCCGCGCGCTGG
>DCFV01000111.1:8314-28175 GCA_002314435.1 Acidobacteriaceae bacterium UBA1795
GAGAGCAGGAGGAAGATCAGCGTAGAGCCAAGACCGACGCGGAGGCTGGTGCGGTCACTAATGGCGCCTATAATCTGCGGCGAGAAGGTGTCGCCAAAGCAATGAATGATGAACAGGTTGAGACCCACTGCGGCGGCGCGCATCTGGCCGCTGACTGAGTTCAAGATGGCGGCGTTCAGCGGCCCGGTGTTGAGGAAGAGGAAGAACTCGGCCGCAGCCAACGATGGCACAGACCAGCGCGGTGGCCCGAAGAACAGCATGATGCCGCAAGGCAGGGTCAGGGCCACGCTCCAGAATGACAGCAGATAGAGGGCGCGATGGTTGGTGTGCAGCCAGCGGTGGGCGATCCAGCCTCCAATCAGGGTACCTAGGATTCCGTCGACGACCGTGATCGCTCCGACGATCTGGCTGGAGGTGCCGACCGAGTAGCCGGCAACGCGACGCAGGAACTCCGGTACCCAGGACGAGATGCCGCCCATAGCGAAGGTTAGGGTGGCCAGGCCGAATGTGGCGGTGAGAAAGGCGGAGTTTGTGAAAAGCCCTCGGAAGGTGGCGCGGCCGCGGGTAACGGGCAGATGGTCAGAGGCGCCACGCTCCGGTTCCTTGCCCAGCCAGCCATAGAGAGCGGCAATCACGATTCCCGGAATGGCGCAAAGGAAGAACGGCGCACGCCAGCCCCAAAGCGTGCCCAGTTGTCCGCCCGCTATGTAGCCCAGCGCCGCGCCGACAGGAATCGCGATGTAAAAGATCGAAAGGACGCGGTTGCGCTCGCGCTCCGGGTAGAAGTCGGCCAGCACGGCTGGGGCGAAGATGCCGAATGTGGCCTCACCGACGCCGACCAGTGCGTGGCGAAAGTAGAGGGTCCAGTAGTCGTGAACCCAGGCGGTGGCCAGAGTGGCCAGGCTCCACAGAATCGCACCGCCAATGATGAGCGGCTTGCGCGGCAGGCGGTTGCCCAGCCAGCCGGAGATCGGCGCAGCGAACATGTAGCACAGGAACAGGGCTGTAGTGAGCGCGCCCATCTGCTGGTCAGTCGAGTGGAACTCGCGCTGGATAAGTGACAGCTCGCCGGGCAGGATGTAGCGGTCGATGTAGTTGAGCAGGTTGAGCCCGAGCAGCAGGAGGAGCGTCCCCAGGGCGGGGTGCAGTCGGGCGCGAACAGCTGGTGCCAACTGGGGCAATCTGGCTCGATTCCAAATGAAGTTGGGTGTGGGCCAAGGAATATCACAGCGCATGCGGCCCTGCCCAGCGCAGAAGCAGACAGGGCCGACCGAGGCTATTCCTTTGGGCGTGGCCAGCGGGCTTCAACAGTGGTAGCAATGCCGCCGCGGGGGCGAAACTCGCCGCGCACCACGGCCCATACCGGGTCGGCGGCCTTCACCACGTCTTCCAGCACCTGGTTGACGATGTTCTCCTGGAAAATGCCCAGGTTGCGGTAACTGAACAGGTATTCCTTGAGAGACTTGAGCTCGAGGCAGCGCTCACGGGGCATGTAGCGGATGGAGAGCGCGCCAAAGTCCGGCAGGCCGGTCTTGGGGCACACCGAGGTTAATTCGGGGTCGTCGATGATGATTTCGTAACCGGGAAAGTGATTTTGCCACGTCTCAATGGGAGGAAACGGAAAATCGAGCCCAGCCTTGGCGTGGTCGTCTGTGTAGCGGGGTTCTGCTGCCATGTCCTCATTGTAAGGGGAATACCTGGAGGTGCAGAAATGGAACACCGGCGGATTTTTATGCTCCCTCGGGGTAGTTCAGGGAGTCCTATATACTGTCTCAGGTCATAGGGATGGCGAAAGAAAGAAAAGCATTGGACAGGCGCTGGATGTGGATTGGCGCCGCCGCGGTGGTAGTAATTGCGTTTTTCTCAATACGGTCGCTCACACGGGAGCGGCTGCCGGTCCGCGTTGCGCAGGCCGCCCATCAGTCGTTGGCGACCACGCTGAGCACCAACGGCAAGGTGGAGCCAGAGAACAACTACTCATTTCCGAGCCCTATATCCGCAGTTATCAAGGACGTGTATGTAAAGGCGGGCGAACAGGTGTCGGCCGGAAAAGTACTGCTGGTGCTGGACAACATGGACGCGCGCGCCCGATTGGCAACGGCCGAGAGCGCGGTGAAGGCGGCGCAGGCCGCCCTCGACTCCGTGGAGCATAACGGGTCGCTGGAGCAGCGCCAGGCGGACGCATCCAACCTTGAGCGCTACCGACTGGACCGCGACCAGGCGCAGCGAAATCTCGATGCACTGACTAAGCTTGCGGCGACCGGCGCTGCCTCGGCCAGCGAAGTCTCGGCCGCTCGGCAGCAACTGCAGACGGCGGAAGTCGCCCTGAGCGCTGCCGAGCGTAGCAACCACGGGCGCTACTCATCCTTCGAGCTGGCGCGCGCGCAAGCCTCTCTGTCCGATGCCGAGGCCAATGCCGCAGCCGCCCGCGACGTGCTGGCCCGAACGACTTTCCGTGCCCCCTTCGCAGGAACGGTCTACAGCATTGATGCCAGACGCACCGAGTTTGCCGAAACGGGCAAGGTTCTGCTGGAGATGGCAGACCTGCGCCATATGCGTGTGCGCGCCTACTTCGACGAGCCGGAGATCGGTCGTCTGGCGGTGGGTCAGCCCATCGAAATCAAGTGGGATGCCAAGCCGGAAAAGGTATGGCATGGACACATTGTGCAGGTTCCCATCACCGTCATTACCTACACCACGCGCACCGTGGGCGAGGTGCTGATCGCGATTGACGGCGGCGCCGATGAGGACCTTTTACCAGACACCGATGTGACCGTGAGCGTCACCATCGCCAGCCAGTCCAATGTGCTGAGCGTACCGCGTGAGGCGCTCTACACCGAGAACGGTAAGCCCTACGTCTACAAGGTGATCAACAATGGCGGCGAGTTGAAAAGGACGCCTGTGGTTGTCGGAGCCTTCAACCTGACCCAGGTTTCGATCCTTTCCGGACTTCAGGAGGGCGATACCGTGGCGACGGGCACCACTACCGGGCAACCCCTGCAGATTGGCGTGCCCATCAAGGCGATTCAGTGAGAAGCCTTCTCGCAAACGGAGTGCTCGCAGCGGCTGTGGTTCTGTGTGCGCCTGCCGAATTGGCCCGCGCCGCGTCAGGACCAGCAGGCGCGGCCCTGCAGGCCGGCGAGGCGGACAAGGCGTTGGCGCTGCTGAATACCCTGCCGGCCACCGCCGAGACGCACAATCTGCGCTGCCGCGTGCTGCTGACGCTGGAACGTTGGGACGCGGCCGCAACCGAGTGCGAACAGGCCGTGCGCATGGACGGGCAAAGCTCGAACTACCACCTTTGGCTGGGACGCGCCCTGGGCGAGCGTGCTGATCGCGCCTCGTTCATGAGCGCCTTCTCGCTCGGCAAGCGCGTGCGGGTGGAGTTTGAAACCGCCGTGCAATTGGACCCGCGGAACGCTGACGCGCTCGCGGACCTGGGCGAGTTCTACAACTCTGCTCCCGGCATTGTGGGCGGCGGCGCGGACAAGGCCGAGAATACGGCTGCGCAACTCGATAAGGTGGACCCGGCGCGCGCACACCAGCTGCGCGGCTGGACCGCCGAGAGCAAGAAGGACTATGGCACAGCCGAGCGCGAGCTGAGAGCCGCCGTAACCATGGATCCTCATCCGGCATTTGCCTGGATGTCAGTGGCCAGCTTCTATCGCCGCCGCCAGCGTTGGGACGATCTGGACGCAGCACTGCAAAGCGGCATAAAGGCTGCACAGCGCGATCGGCAAGCGGCTGTAGCGCTGTACGACGGCGCGTCGATCCTGACCAGAGCCAACCGCAATCTGACACTGGCGGCCAAAATGTTCGAGGACTATCTGGCGAGCACGGCGAAGACCGAGGAAGCCCCGGCTTTTGTGGCGCACACACGGCTCGCGAAGGTAAAGGCGCAGTTGGGCGACAAGGCCGGCGCCGAGCAGGAACGCAGCGCTGCACTGGCTCTCGCACACGACTACAAACCCGCACTGGAACTCAAGTTTTGACCGGAATGCAATTGGAGAAGACCGGAATCACAAAGCGCACGGCCTTGCTGGTCGCCCTTCTGGGTGCGGTGCTGATGCCCGCCTGCGGCCGCATGTCAGCCCAGGTTTCGCTGGCTACGGTTGTCGATCTGGCGCAGCGCAACAGCTCCGCCGTACGGCTGGCTGACGCCGATCAGCGCAAGGCAGCAGCGGCATTGTCAGAGGCCAAGGACGTGGTGTTTCCTTCCCTCACGTTCAGCTCGGGCATTCCCGTCTTTCCTTCCGCGGGCTTCTCCGGAACACCCTCGTCCATCTGGAGCGGCACTGTCGAGTCGCAGATATTCAGCCCGATGCAAAAGCTGTATATCAGTGGCGCCCGTAACGGCCTGCTCGCGGCTGAGGCCAACCTGAAGGATGCTCGCGAGCAGGCGGCCCTGGAGGCGGCAACCGCCTATCTTGAGCTGGACACCGTAAGCCAAGAGATGAGCGCTGCATACCAGCAGGAGGCGGGCGCCGGTCGAATGGTCGAGATCGAAAAGCAGCGCGCCGAGGCTGGAGTGGACCCGCTCAACGACTTGTTGGAAGCCCAACTCGCGGCAGCCCAGATACGGCTCAAACGCATCCATCTGCAGTCGCGTACCGCGACGCTTGCCCAGCAACTGGCCACGCTGACCGGGCTGCCGGTGGGCTCCATCATGCCCGACCACACCAGTATTCCGGAGATTCCTCCGGTAAGCGGCGAGCTCTCTCCGCGAGTGCTCGAGGGCGTTCAGTCGGCTCGGCTCAACGCCAACTCCAAGTTCCTGACAGCCAAGGGTGACTACGAATCCACATTTCTTCCCCAGTTCAACTTTGTGGCCCAGTACAACCGCAACACTACGATCCTGAACAACGCGGACTACTACTACGCACACCCGATTCCGACCAACAACTTCGGATCGGGGATTTCAATTCAGGTGCCGGTATTCGACCTGATCCGCCGTGCCAAGGCGCGTCAATCCGCTGCCGACGCCCTGCGCGCCAAGGTGGAGGCGGAACAGGCCGAGCACCAGAACGATGTCGCGATCGCCTCGCTGACCGGCAGCATCCGCGAGTTGGACGCGCTGGCTGAGATTGCGAAGCTAAAGCAGGAGATCGCAGAGAATCAGCTCAAGACCGTGCAGACGCAGCTCCAGTTCGGCAGCGGATCCGGCACCTCTGCACAGCTTTCTCCCAAGTCCGAAGAGCTGGCACGCATTGACGGCAGCCAGAAGCAACAGGAGGCCCTGGATGCCGGTTTCGACCTGGCCAAGGCACGCCTGAACCTGCTACGTGCGTTGGGCCACATGGATGATTGGTTGCGTACGCTCAACAAATAGCTGGGATTCCGCTTAAAGGCGGCGAAAACCTCCGCGAATGGTAAAATTAAAGAGATGTCTAAGCCTTTGAAGACCCTGTTTCTGAACCCGCCGTCCTTTGAGAATTTTGATGGCGGCGCGAGCTCGCGCTGGCCCGCCACGCGTGAGATTGAATCCTACTGGTACCCGGTTTGGCTGACCTATCCTGCCGGCCTGCTGGAGGGTTCGCGCCTGCTCGACGCGCCTCCCCATCACGTCTCCGCGGAAGAAACCATCCAGATCTGCAAAGACTACGAGTTCCTGGTGCTGTTCACCTCGACCGTGGGCTGGGAGGGCGACCAGCGGCTGGCAGAAGCGATCAAGGAAGCGAATCCGTCGATTCGTGTCGCATTTGTTGGGCCTCCAGTGACCACCGATCCTGATCGCGCGCTGAACGAGTGTGCTGCGCTGGACTTCATCTGCCGCCGCGAGTTCGACCATGCAATCGTCGAGTTTGCCAACGGCAAGCCGCGCAACGAAATCCTCGGCATCAGCTACAAGCAGGACGGCAAGATCGTGCACAACCCGGATCGCCCGCAGGTGGAAGACCTGGACGCGATGCCTTGGGCCACGAAGATCTACAAGCGCGACCTGGACGTGACGCGCTACAACGTGCCCTTCCTGCTGCACCCGTATATCTCGCTCTACTCCACGCGCGGCTGCCCGGCGCAGTGCACCTTCTGCCTGTGGCCGCAGACGCTCAGCGGACATGCATGGCGCAAGCGTTCGACCGACGACGTGGCCGCGGAACTGGCATGGGCGAAGGAGAACTTCCCCGAGGTGAAGGAGTTCTTCTTTGACGACGACACATTCAACATCCAGAAGGCGCGCACCATTGAGCTGTGCGCGAAGCTGAAACCGTTGAATCTGACGTGGAGTTGCACTTCGCGTGTAACCACAGACTACGAGACGCTGAAGGCGATGAAGGAAGCCGGCTGCCGGCTGCTCATCGTGGGCTTCGAGTCGGGCGATCCGCAGATTCTGAAGAACATCAAGAAGGGCGCCACGGTTGAGCGTGCGCGCGCCTTTGCCAAGGACTGCCACGACCTCGGACTGGTCATCCACGGCGACTTTATCCTGGGCCTGCCCGGCGAGACCAAGGAGTCAATCCGCAACACGATCAACTTCGCCAAGACGCTGGACGTCGAAACCATCCAGGTTTCTATTGCGCACGCGTACCCAGGCACCGAGTTCTACGATTTCGCCAAGGCCAACGGCTTCATCACCAACGAAAAGATGGAAGACGGCGGCGGACACCAAATGGCGCACATCGAGTACCCTGGCCTGCCCGTCGATTACGTGATGGAGATGGTGCACCGCTTCTACGACGAGTACTACTTCCGTCCTAAGGCAGCATTCCGCGTGATCTGGAAGGCAATTATCAACCGCGATGTGCCGCGCCTCTACATAGAGGCGAAGGCGTTCCTGAAGCTTCGCGCACAGCGCAACCGCATGGTGAAGGAAGCGCGCGCCAAGCAGGCTGATCCGAACGCACCCGTGAGCGCCGGCGCGTAATCAACCCGGCACGCTAACCCCTGAGGGCGGCTCGCAATCTGAGTCCGCCCTCGTCTTCTTGTATCTGAAGAAGGGACAGACCACATCCAGATGGTGGAACATAGACTCTCACCGCGGCAGTACGCAATTCTGGGCTCGGTCGCGCTGTGCGCGCCGCTCGGTGACACCTTTCTGTCGCGCGGCATGACACAATTGGGTCCGATTTCGCTGGCCCATCCCGGCTCTCTGATCGCAGCTGTCTTCACACCGTGGATCGCGCTCGGCATCGCGCTGCTGATCGGCTTCTTCGCCAGCTACCTCACCGCGCTCTCCTGGGCGGATCTCACGTTTGTTCTGCCGGCCACAGCATTCGGCAACGTGATCGTGGCGCTGCTCTCGCGCTTCTGGCTGCACGAGCCCATCTCTCTGCAGCGTTGGGCTGGGATTGCGCTGATCACCGTGGGCGTGGGCTTTGTGGCCAACGGACCGTCGCTCACCGAGCGGCCCGCTGAGATCCCTCTGGACAAAGTGCTCGAACAGGAGCAGGCGCAATGACTTTCGCTGCACAGGCTCTGCAACCGGGCTTCCTGGCCTCAACTGCCATGATCGCGGCCATTGTGGTCAGTTCAACCACTGGCGAGGTGCTGACCGCTGCAGCGATGAAGTCCATCGGCGATCTCGACGATATCCGCGCGCAATTCGGGATGAGGGGCGCAATCCGCGCGGTCGTCACCTGTCCCCTGTTCTTTGCCGGCGTCAGCTTTCTGGCGCTCAGCTTTTTCTCGCTGCTGTTCGCACTCAACCACATGGACCTGAGCCTGGTGGCGCCTGCCTCGGCTTCTCTTACGCTGGTTACCAACGCCATCGCGGCCAAGCTGTTTCTGCACGAAAACGTGGACCACCGCCGTTGGACCGCCGCCGTACTGGTGTGCGTGGGCGTGTATTTCCTGGCGCACTAAGAAGGCGCACAGTCACTTCTTTTCCCTGCCCTTTAATTGCCTTGCTTGACCCAGCGCATCAGACCCTTCGGCTTTAGATCAGGCTCAAGGAAGCGGCTTGGCACGCCCATCGCACGGTACAGAGCCTCAGCGGCCAAGTGGCCAGAGCGGGCCGCGCTCTCCATCGTCGAAGGCCAACCAGTCGCGGTCCAGTCACCGGCGAGGAAGCAATTCGGCCAGGGCGATTGAGCATCCGGCCGGGCTTGGTCAATTCCAGGCGGCACGCCGAACGTCGCACGGACTTCCTTGACCAACGCAACTTTCTGCAGTTGTGCGTCCTTCACGGCAGGGAAAAACTCTGCGAGTTCACGGACTGCCTGGGCGATTCCATCCTCGCGCGGCAAGGCGGCAAAGGCTCTGGTCGCACTCACAACCAATTCGATGTAATGGTTGGAGCGCCCCTGCAGCCTGGACTGGTTGTACATCCAGTGAATCTCGCGATCAAGCAAAACAGCATGATCGAGATCCGTGATCTCGCGATCGAACCAGAGGTGCACACTGCAGATGGGCCAGTGGTCGTGCTTCTCAATCTGCTCAGCGAGCCGGGCGGATCCTTCAGTCGCCGGAAGCAGAGGAAGCAATTTCTGCAGGCCCTCAAACGGCAACGCCAATACAAGAAAGTCTGACCTCAGTTCCAGCGCTGAGCCACCGGCGCCGCGCGCTTTCACGCACCACTGGTTGCTGGCCGGATACTGTTCTGCACCTTCGACATTCGCGTGCAGTACGAGTTCCCCACCCCGCTGCGCCAGAAATTCAGGCACGGCAGCGTAGAGTTCGCTGAGCGGAACGGTACTCATGCCCATTGCGCCAGCAAAGGCCGAGTTCATGAACAACTCGCGGATCACCTTGGTTGCATACGGTACGGCAATCTCGTCGATCTCTGCATTAAGAGCGCTTGCAATCACCAGCCTCCAGAAGCGGTCGAGTGCTCCTTTGGTTTGCCCGTGCCTGCGCAGCCAATCGCCGAGACTCTCGTGCGGTTTCCCGTCGTCGCCTCGCATGGCCGCGCTGAAGGCGCGTGCCAGCGCAAACTTGTCGGCCAGAGTGAAAGCGTGTGCGGCAAGCAGCCGGGGGAATCCGTGAAGCGGAGCAGGCAGAGCCGATGGCCCCAGCATCGAACGGCGGCCGCCGGGCTCGATCATCGTCATGTCCGTGGTCCAGTGGATTAAATCTGCAACGCCGATGCGCCGGTAAAAGGCTGGTAGATTTGTGCAGCAGCCGAAGAGCACGTGCTGGCAGTTGTCGATGACTTCGTTGACGCCGGGATGAACATACGACGATGCTCGTCCGCCCAGGTAGCCTCGTCGTTCGAGGAGTTGCACGCGCAGACCGGCCTCAGCCAGCGCACAGGCCGCGCTCATGCCGGCCACGCCGCCGCCAACGACGATGACAGATTTTTGCGAAGCTCTCTGCACGCCCATACTCTCCATCAGCCGAATAGCCGCACCGTGGCCATGCGCGCAAGACCTACACTGAGAATTGAGAGCTTGTGTGTCGTGGGCACACTCGTGCGCTGTGTGAACACGTCGCAGTCGGCGGCCACGATGCGCTTGAGTAGCGCGTGATAAATCTCAACAAGCACCCACAGCGCAGGACGGCTCTCACGATCGATGAGCGGCAGAAGAGCCTGCGCGGACGCGTAGTAGTGTTCGGCCTTTGCGGCGAGTTCGGCAAGCACCACGCGCTCGTTGGCCGTGGGCGGTGCGCCCGCCTGGCGCTGCAGCAGCGAGGCATGCGTTAATCCGTGTGCGGCGAGAGCATCCAGCGGCAGGTATATGCGATTGCGCCCCGCATCCTCGGCAACGTCGCGAAGGATGTTCGTTAACTGAAAAGCAATGCCCGTCTCTTCCGCCAGCTTCTCTGCGGCCGGATCGCTGTAACCAAAGATGCGAATGCAGACCAGGCCGACGACGGAGGCAACAAGATAGCAGTAGCGATAGAGCTCGTCGAAGGTCGCATAGGTGTCGGGCTCGCTACCCGCCGGCTTCACATCCATCGTGGTACCCGCCACCAGTTCATCGAGCAGGCTCAGCGGTATCGCAAAGCGCTGCGTGGCGTCGCACACGGCCACGAACACGAGGTCGTCTGTAGATTCACCCTGCGCTGCCGCGTGCCAGGCGGCAAGCCACGCGTCCAACTGACGACGGCGCTCTTCGTGAGGGAGGCTCTCGTCGTCGGCAAGATCGTCGGCCTTGCGCATGAAAGCGTAGATCGCGCAGATGGCATTTCTACGCTCCTCGGGCAGCGCCACAAACGCATAGTAGAAGTTTTTGGCTTCGCGTTTGGCAATGGCGCGACATGCAGCATAGGCGGCCTGCAATTTGGATGCGTCGGTCACGCGGCCGTCCCCGGGGTGCGCATTCCGAGGCGCAGGAACGGCAGCGCCTTGCCGCTTACGGCGCGGAGTGCCAGCGCGAGTTTGGTGGGCTTTGAGATCGCGGGCCGCGCGCTCAGCACGTCGTAATCCCGCTTCTCAATGGCGCGCAGAATCTCGAGGCCACCACGGCTGAACAAGTCGAGGTCCACCGCAAGGTCGCGGCCCACCATGCCGATCAGCGGCAACCCTTCATCGAACAGGCGGCGCGCGAAGTCCACTTCGTAGTCGAGCAGTGCACGGAACTCGGGAGTGGCCACGCCGCGCATGATTGTCTCTTCGGTCACATCGAAACGCTGCATGTCCTCCTGCGGAAGGTAGATGCGGCCCTTGCCGATATCCACGCTCACATCTTGCCAGAAATTCGCGAGTTGCAGCGCCGAGCAGGTTGCATCCGACAGACGAAAGCGCTCCTCGTCTGCGTAGCCGCAGGCATACAGCACAAGCCGTCCGACGGGGTTGGCCGAGTAGCGGCAATACTCCAACACATCGTGCATGGTGCGATAGCGCGTGACGGTCTGGTCCTGGCGAAACGCCGTGAGCAGATCAGCGAAGGGCTCCTTGGGAATGGAGCAGGCGCGAATCGTCTCGGCCAGCGCAACGAAGACGGGATGCCGCGCGCGCCCTTCGTAGCAGGCGTCGAGTTCGCCACCCCACATGTCAAGCAGCGCCAGAGCCTGAGCGGTATCACCCACCTCGTCTCCCAGATCGTCCGAGATGCGGCAGTAGGCGTAGATGGAGTGGAAATGCGGACGCAACGCCTTGGGCAGGAACCAGGAGGCGACGTGAAAATTCTCGTAGTGCGACTCGGACAGCCGGCGGCACCATGCGCGAGCTTCTTCAAGCGTGGGTGCGGTGGCGGGCATGCGATACGACGCGGGCAGTGCGGCCCAGCCGCCTGCGACCAGTTCGTCCTGTCGCAGCGCGTCGTCGTCCGAGTGGAGTGTGGCAGTGGTCATTCCGTGGTCTCAGGGAACAATCGCGGTCTTGATCTCGCGGGTCCGGTTCATCAGTTTTTTGAAGACGCGATTGAGTTCGTAGAGGTGCGCGCGGCCAGTGATGAAGGAAGAGGCCAGAAAGCGGCCGCTTGCGATCAGATCGAGCGCGCGGCGGCAGATGGCTGGCGTGTGATGGAACGTAGCGCGCAGAGTAATGTCGCTGTAGTGGATGCGGTTGGTGTCGAGCGTAACCTTGGTGTCCGCGGCGCATCCGCCAAAGAAGTTCACAGTTCCGCCCTTGCGCACCATCTCTACGGCCTCTTCCCATGCATCTGGAACGCCGACGGCCTCAATCGCAATGTCGACGCCGCGATCCTTGGGCGTCAGCGCGCGGGTCTCTTTGATGGCCTTGCGGATCGTGGTGGCCTGCACCACGTGCGACGCCCCCAGTTGCTTCGCAGCCTCGACTTGTCCGTCGTGCTTGACGACGGCGATTGTTCTGCAACCGAACAGCGACGCGACGTGGAGCATCATGAGGCCCAGCGGGCCGCCGCCGATTACGGCCACAGTGTCGTCGGGACGCGGGTGAGAGTCCTCAAAACCATGCACGGCGCAGGCCAGCGGCTCAGTGAGTGCAGCGTGCTCCAGGGGCACATGGTCTGGCACGTGCAGAGTGTTCTTGGCCACAATGCGCGAAGGGATTCGGATGAACTCTGCGTAGGCGCCGTTGTTGAACAGCAGATCGTCGCAGAGATTTTCTTGCCCGCGCTCGCAGAAATAGCAGTGGCCGCAGGGCGCAGAGTTCAGCGCAACCACGCGGTCGCCGGGCACGAAATCCTTCACGCCTTCACCAGCTTCGACAACGGTCCCGGCCAACTCGTGGCCGAACAGCGCCGGAGGCACAATCATGCGCGCATGATAGCCGCGGCGAAAGACCTTAAGGTCTGTGCCACAGGTAAGCGCAGCGCCGACGCGCACGATCAGTTCACCGGGCTTCGCCTGCGGCACCGGCACGCTCTCAATGCGGACGTCTTCGCGCCCGTGCAAAACCGCGGCCCTCATGGTTGTAGCCATCAGCCGCCTCCTAGTCTGCCCCACCGCCCGCAAAAGGCTCGATCATGATCTTCATCGAGTCCGCCTTGGGGTTGGAAGCCACGTCCATCGCCTCAACTGCCTGCTCCATCGGGAAGCGGTGAGAAATCAGTTGCGTCAAATCGAATCCATTGCGATAGCCGCCGAGCACCAGTTCAGCCACTTCGTCGAGAATGGCAAACGACGAAGAGTAGGAACCGAGCAGCGTCTTTTCGTCCATGCACACGGCGGCGGGATCAATGACGACCTCGCCGCGCTGCGTCTGCGCGAACAGCATTACGCGGCCGCCGGACCGAACTGCGTCCATCGCCGTGCGAATGAGGCCGATTCCGCCGACACACAACACCACGGCATCGGCACCACGTCCTTCAGTCTCTGCCAGCACCTGCTCGACTACATTTTCCTTGCCCGCATCGATGGGATACTTCAGGCCAAACTTGGCCGCCAGCGCGTGGCGCTCCGGGTAGAGATCAGAAGTGAGCACCTTGCCAGCGACGCGATTGGCGAGAACTGCGTGCATCAGGCCTATGGGCCCCTGCCCAATGACGAGCACCGTATCGTCCGGCTCCAGACTTAGCGCCTTGACACCCTTCAAAACGGTATTCACCGGCTCAATGAATGCAGCCTGCTCGAAGGGAATACCGTCGGGGATGTGCACCACGCCGCCGAGATTCACGATGAAGTCCATCACGCGAATGTACTCGGCAAAGCCGCCGCCCGAAGGCTCAAAACCCGCAGTCGTGCCGACCCTCTTGTAAGTGAGGCACTGTGCAGGGGTGTTCTTGCGGCAGTAGTAGCAGGTGCCACAGGGCACGTGGTGGTAGACCATGACACGGTCGCCGAGTTTGTAGCCCGCAACGCCCTCGCCCACAGCGACAACGGTACCGGCCATCTCGTGGCCGAAGATGCGCGGGGCCGAGTGCGAGCCGGTGTGCACCTTTTTGAGGTCGGTACCACAGATGCCGCAGGTGGCAATCTTGACCAGCAGTTCGCCGTGGCCGATATGCGGCACAGGAACGGTCTCCAGGCGCAGGTCGTTGACGCCACGATAGACGACAGCCCGCATGGTGGCGGGAATCGCGGTATGGGCCAGATGCGCGGTTTGTGCAGTTTCGGTTGCCATTACGATCTGTGCGACCTCGCTCACCGTAGGAAGTCCGCCAGCGACTCTGCGATGCCTTGGGAAGCGTTCTTGCTATTTTCGCCCATCTTGATGAGTGCGGGCCAGTACCATGGCCGGAGGAGCGCATAAAGAGTGAACCGGGCGGTACGGAACCGGCCGTTGGCGTCAAGAAATGGGTTGAAATCGGGCAATTTTGCGTCGAACACGTCGCTTACACCCTTAATCGCATAAAAAGGAATGCCGCGCATGTGGGCCTGGCGCGCCACGGCGGCGGCCTCCATGTCGACGAGGGCGGCTCCGTAGGCCTGGGCCAGGCGGTGCTTTTCAGCTTCGCCCGCGACGACAGGGCTGGTGGCGAGCCACAAGTCGCCCGCGCCGGCATCGCAGCGGAAACGCTCACCCGTACGTGTGTCGATGACGCCAGCGACATTGTGGGCGCTTCCGGCAGCCAGGTCAGGGCGTAGCGCGCCTGCCCAGCCAACGGAAAAGACGAGGTCGACGGGGCTGTCCTGCTCAACCGCAGCAAAGGCGCGCGTGGCGGCGGCTTGACCTGCTCCGGCGCAGGCGGCTACCCAGAGGTTTTCGTCGCGATAAGACCAGACGAAGACGCCATCGCGGGTCTCGCGCTTCCAGCCGCGTACGATCGGCTTCAACTCGCCGGGAAGTGCTGCGATGATGGCGGTGCGCGTCATCCTTTGCCCGGCGCGTAGCCGTTGGCGCGGAACCACTCGATGGCGGCGCGCATAGCGGGGTAGACAGGCACGATGCGGAAGCCAAGTTCCTGCTGCGCCCGGGCCGACGAGGCATACATCTTCTTGCGGCCCATGCGCACCTCTTCGAGCGTTGCGCGGGGCTCTTTGCCGCGAATGCGGCCAGTGATCCACTCCTCAAAGAAGGCGTAAGTGGCGGCGATGGCGAAGGGGATTTTGGTTTTGGGCGACGGAATACCTGTGATGGCCGACATCTTGTCGAGGATCTGCTTCAGCGTCAGGTTTTCGCCGCCGAGGATGTAGCGGCGACCGGGCGTACCCTTGGTCAGTGCATCCACGTGGGTGCGCGCCACCTCGGCAACGTCGACGAGATTGAGCCCGGTGTCGACGTAAGCCGGGAACTTGCCATTGAGAAAGTCCACAAAGATGCGACCCGTAGGCGTGGGCTTGGCATCGTTGGGGCCGATGGGCGTAGTCGGGTTGAGGATGATCACCTGCTGCCCGTCCTCGGCAGCGGCGATGGCCTGCTGCTCAGCGAGAAACTTGGATCGCTTGTAGTGGCCGACCATGTCCTTGAGCGAAACGGGCGTGTCTTCATTGATGACGATGCCGTCGGTGCGGAAGTGCATGGTGGCGACGCTCGACGTATAGACCACGCGGCGCACGCCGGCCTCGCGGGCAGCGCGCAGCAGGTCGCGCGTGCCGTCCACGTTGATGCGGTACATGGCGTCGGGATCGCGAATCCAAAGGCGATAGTCGGCGGCTACGTGCAAGACTGCGTCGCAGCCCTCGAGCGCAGGGGCATAGGACTCAGGCCGCGCCAGGTCGCCTATGACGGTTTCGCCGTCGATGCCTTCAAGGTTGTTCAGATTGCTGCTTTTGCGGACGAGGAGACGGAGGTCCGCTCCCTGCGCGGCGAGGGCTTGCGCAACGTGATGCCCTACAAACCCGGTGGCGCCTGTGAGAAAGATTTTCATGATCGTACGTAGCTTTGGAGCAAGCGGTGTCAGCAACGTAAGCGGAGTTGGCAATCGCTTTTCAGACGAACTCCGCTACCACGCGCGAAGCGCGTCCAACACCGCTTCCCTGCTAGTCCAGTTTATCGGGGTGCAGGGCGATGTTCTTTTCGCCGGCGGCCTTGCGTTCATTGTAGGCCTTCACCCAGTCTTCCCAATGCTTGCCGGCGGCGCGATCCTTGCCACTGAACTCCAGACGCGCAATCTCGGTGTAGCTGAGCTTGCGCTTCTCTGCGACGGACGGCGTGAAGTACTGCACATAGGAGTCGGCCAGCGTAGCGCCGGTGTGACGATTGAAGATGAAAGCCTCCATCCGCTCGCCAGACTTAGTCGTGATGGTCACGTCGCCGCGGTAGTCGAAGGCCTTCTCGAGCGCTTGGCGGACTTCCTCTTCGGTGGCGAGTTCAGGCACCCAGCCTTCTAGGTTTTCGTGCGTCGCGCCGGGGGCTAGTTCGAGGGATTCAACCTGCTCACGGGTGTACTTGAGAACTTCAGCCGTCATGCGCGGGTCTCCTCGAGTTCATGGTCTCCACGCTCAATCTGGACGAGCGTCGCCGGACCGTGTGGCGCGGGTTCGTTGAGCAGCTTGAGCGCGTGCGGGTCGTTATAACGACTGAATGTGCCGCGCACCATGGCCAGAAAGCCCTTCAACGAGCCAAAGCCATCCATGACAGCCGGAGCCTCATAGCCGCAACTCACCATGCAGTTCGCGCACTTGGGATTGCCACTGGGAACGCCATACTCTTCCCACTTGGTAGTTTCGAGCAATTCCTTGTAGCTGTCGGCGTAGCCTTCCTGCAGCAGATAGCAGGGCCGCTGCCAGCCGAAGATGTTGAAGGCGGGCATGCCCCAGGGAATGCAATCGTAGTTGCGGTCGCCCATGAGGAATTCGAGGAACAGCGGCGACATATTGAACTTCCACGTCGGCTTGCGGTTCGACAAGATTGCGCGGAAGAGTCGGCGCACTCGAGCGCGGCCCATAAAGCGATTCTGATCTGGAGCCTTCTCGTAGCTGTAGCCAGGAGACAGCACGATCCCTTCAACGCCCATGCCCATCACTTCATCGAAGAAGCCGCGGACGCTATTGGGGTCGGTGCCATCGAAGAACGTAGCGTTGGTGGTGACGCGGAAGCCGCGCTTGACGGCCTCCTTGATGCCCTCAACAGCCAGATCGTAGCCACCCTCGCGGCAGACGGAGAAGTCGTGGTGCTCGCGGTCGCCGTCGAGGTGCACGGAGAACGTGAGGTACTTTGAGGGGGTGAACTCCGGCAGACGACGCTTGAGTTCGAGCGCGTTGGTACAGAGGTAGATGTACTTCTTGCGCGCGATGAGGCCTTTGACGATCTCGACGATCTGCGGGTGCAACAGCGGCTCGCCGCCAGGGATGGAGACCATGGGTGCGCCGCACTCATCCACCGCCGCGAAGCACTCTTCAGGCGTAAGCATGCGCTTGAGGACGTGGGGCGGATACTGCACCTTGCCGCAGCCGGCGCAGGCCAGGTTGCAGCGGAAGAGCGGCTCGAGCATGAGCACAAGAGGATAGCGCTTGTTGCCGCTGAGCTTCTTCTTCAACACATAGCTCGACACGGTCCACATCTGGGAGATTGGAACAGCCATATTCGGATCAATCCTCCGGTGCGGTGAACGTCCATCTGACTTTCAGGATAGACGACATCGCATAAAAATCTGTTGGCGGCGGCGGTTGACCGCGGTGGTTCCTTCAAAAAGGCGCCACGGCGTGCAGCAGCCCCGCCGGGCAGTGCCTCAGACGGCACGTCCCATGGCCCGCTTGTAGGCTGTTAGGGCCAGAAGCGGGAAATACTGACGGTACATGGTGTAGGCCAGGTAAAACACCTTGGGGAAGCCTGTTCCCGTGATAATACCCTGCCGTTGCGCGCCTTCACCCATGGATTCGTCCCAGCTGCCGTCGGCGAGTTGGCGCTCCAGCAGCCAGCGAACACCCTTGGCAACGGAGTCGGAGCGATCGTCACCGGCCGCGAGCAGCGCAAGCATCGCCCAGGCCGTCTGCGAGGGTGTACTCACTCCTTCACCGCGCGTATCCGGGGCATCGTAGGTGCCGCAGCTCTCGCCCCATCCGCCGTCCGCATTCTGCACCATGCGGATCCACTCGGCCGCCTGCTGTACCTGCGGCTCGTGCTGATCGAAACCGATCGCCTCCAAACCACGCAGCACCAGGAATGTGCCGTAAATGTAGTTGACGCCCCAGCGTCCGAACCAACTGCCGTCCGGCTCCTGCTCCTTGAGGATGAAGTCGATGGCCTTCTGGACGCGCTTGTCATCGCGGGTAAAGCCGTAGGCTGCCAGCATCTCCAGCATGCGGCCCGTGATGTCAACCGTCGGCGGATCGAGCATCGCGTTGTGATCCGCGAAGGGGATGTACTGGAAGATCATCTTGGTGTTGTCTTTGTCGAAGCTGCCCCAGCCGCCGTTCTTGCACTGCATGGCGAACTCCCAGTCGATGGCACGCTGCGCTACCTCGTATTGATAGCGCTCGCGGGGGTGATCCACCTGCTTGAGGGCGAGGAGCACCTGCGCGGTGTCGTCGGTGTCGGGGTAGAACTCGTTATTGAACTCGAAGTACCAGCCGCCGGGCTCCACGTTCGGCACCTTCACAGCCCAGTCGCCCTTGTGGCGGACTTCCTTGGAAAGCAACCAGTCGGCAGCCTTGAGCATGCGCGGATCGGTGCGCGGCACGCCTGCCTCGCCCAGCGCAAAGAGCGCCTGCGCGGTGTCCCAAACAGGCGAAACGCACGGCTGCATGCGGAAGGTGGGCTCGGGCATCTCCGGCGTAGCCGACTGCTCGATGCCGAGCTTTTCAAATTCATCGCGGGCGCGAATGACCTGCGGATCGTCCTCGGAGTAGCCCAGGCAGCGCAGCGCGATGATGGCGTTGAGCATGGCGGGATAGATAGCGCCCAGGCCGTCGGACATCTCCAACCGCTCGAGCAGCCATTTCTCCGCGCGCTTGAGTGCCAGCGTGCGCAGGGGGCGGATGTGCACCGCCTCAGCAATGTGCATCAGTCGATCGAGCACGATGAAGAAATTGCGCCACGAGAGAAGCTTCTTCCTGTTGATGTGCAGGCGCAGGCTGGCCGTGGCGCGACCACCCACAAACAGTTCATCGATGCCCTGCTCCGGCCGCAGCTTCTTGAATGGCTTCTTGGCGTAGAGTATCGCCAACGGCACGAGAATCGATCGCGACCAGGATGAGATTTCGTAGATATTGAAGTAGAACCAGTTGGGAAAGAGAACGATCTCTGGCGGAACAGCCGGCACGGCATCGTAGTCGTACTCACCCAGCGCGCAGAGATACATCTTGGTGAAGGTGTTGCACGCCACCACGCCGCCGTTGGCCAGGATCCACTCGCGCGCCTTGACCATGCACGGCTCATCGGCCGTGAGGCCCATGATCTTGCCCGAGGAGTAGCACTTGACGGTGAGAGAGATGTTGCCCGGGCCGCCGGGGTAGATGCTCCAGCTGCCGTCCTCGTTCTGGTACCGCATCATCTCCACAAAGGCGCGCTGCATGCGGCCGGGGTCGCCGCTCTCGAGCAGCGTGTGGAGGAAGATGTAGTCGGCCTCCAGCATCGCGTCGGCTTCCAGTTCACCGCACCAGTAGCCTTCCGGGTGTTGGTGGGAGAGGAGATATTCACGCGATTTCAGAATGGAGGATTCGACGTCTGCGAGGTCGGCATCAATGCGGCCAAAACGAGGGGCCGCGGAGTGCGCTGCATGCTGCGATTCCTGCGATAGACTCATTCGCTTAAAAAGCCTCAGTTGCCTTCCGGGGAATGCTGCCCGCGCAGCGCCGACCACGCCGCTCAAACATCATTCCGCCACTCTAGTCCAAAGTCTCCAAAAGGCAAGGGAAAACCTGCCTGCGGCATCCTGCCGGGCGAACCGTGAACTGCCTGAACTTCAAATACCGTACGCCGGTCTAGCTGACCGGCACGGATGCAGCGCCGCCGGCCGAGCCAATGGCCTGAACGATCTCCGGGGGGAGCCCGAAGCGGACGTTCTCCGGCATCACCTCAACTTCTTCGACGCTGGAAAAGCCGTTCTGACGCAAATAATTCACCACATCCTCAACCAGGACTTCGGGGGCCGAGGCTCCAGCGGTCACCGCAACCGTGGAGACGCCTTCCAGCCACTTGGAGTTGATAGCGCTGGAGTTATCAATCAAATACCCCACCGTGCCCAGGTTGCGCGAGACCTCCACCAGACGGTTGGAGTTGGAGCTGTTGGTGGAACCGACAACCAGCACCAGATCCGCGTTGTGGGCCACGTTACGCACCGCCACCTGGCGGTTCTCCGTTGCATAGCAGATGTCCTGCGAGTGGGGACCGGCGATGTTCGGGAACTTTGCCTTGAGGGCTGTGATGATGTCGTGCGCCTCGGACAGGCTGAGCGTGGTCTGCGTCAGGTAGGCCACCCGGTTCGGGTCAGGAACCTCGAGCGTCTCTACCTCTTTCGCGCTTGAAACCACTTGGGTTACGTCGGGCGCCTCGCCCAGCGTGCCTTCAATCTCGTCGTGATCGCGGTGGCCAATGAGCACAAGCGAGTAGCCCTGCTTGGCAAACTTGACGGCCTCGATGTGGACCTTGGTCACCAGGGGGCAGGTCGCGTCGATCACCTTGAGACCGCGACCCTTGCTGCGATCGCGGACTGCCGGCGAGACCCCGTGGGCCGAATAGATGACGCGCTGGCCATCGGGCACATCGTCGATCTCGTGGACAAAGATGGCGCCC
>DCFV01000111.1:28502-38690 GCA_002314435.1 Acidobacteriaceae bacterium UBA1795
GGCGCACCGAAGGTTTCAAGAGCGATCTTGACGATATCGATCGCACGCACCACACCGGCACAGAAGCCCCGCGGTTTAAGCAGCAGTACCTTCTTCTGGCTGGGGGAAGAGCCGGGTTGGTTCCCGTTGGCTGTGGGTTCGAGGACAGAAGTGGTCACCTGTCCAGTATACCTGCAAACCGGCTCTTTTCAGATCCAGTGCTCTAGCCTCGACGCTCGCCTTCAGATACGGATAAACAGCTTCTTCCGGTACATCCAATAGAGTGTTGCCCAGTAGAGCAGCATGACCGTAAGCCCCACCATGAACGGCTCGAGGCCCGTGCCGAAAACGCGGAAGACCAGGTAGCCGAAGTTGATGTGCAGGTTCTCGATCAGGAACTCTTCCCAGAGGTGGGCAATCATGTAGGCGGCAATGGAGTTCATGCCTACCACCACGAGCGGAAATGCCCAGCGGCGATACCGCTTCACGTCGATGATCCAGGAAAAGACAGCCAGGAAGGCGAAGCAGACGCCGCCGCTCCAGAGCGTCCAGGCCGGCGTCCAGATGCGCTTGACGATGGGGCAGATGTGGGCGAAATGCAAGGCCAGCGCCGCTGCACAAAGCGCCACGGCGGCGATGAGGAAGCGGCGGATGGGGATCTTCGGCGCAGCGGCTCGAAACCACTCGCCTGCGCGCAGTCCCAGCAACATGGTCCCCAACGTGGGAATGAAGCTCAGGGTCAGGTAACCTCCGCCGTTGAAGAGAAAGCGCGAAGGACGCGGCAGCACGTTCAGGAACCAGACGTCGAAGGCCTGGCCCAGGTTGCTGTTCTTGTTCCAATGCGACAGAAAGCCGGTGAAGTTGTAGTGCCAGTCTGCAGGCACGCCCACGGCAGCGTAGTCGAAGCCCAGACCTGGCGCCGGATAGAGTGCCCACGCCAGCCAGTAGCCGAAGAGCAAAGTACCGAGGGCTGTCCACTGCCAGCGCGGGCGGCAGTAGGCCAGCAGCCACGCAAAGGTGTAGCCCAGGCCGATCTGTGTCAGCGTGTCCTCAAAGGTGAAGTTGGTCTGCGGGCTGTGGAGTGACCGCAAGAAAATACCGAGGAAAATAAGTACCAGGCTGCGCCACATGGTGTGCAACAAGCGGCGCGTAAACGACTGGCCCTGCGAAACGCGGCTGGCGATCGAATACGGCAGCGCCACGCCAACAAGGAAGGTGAAGCCGGGCTGGATGGTGTCGTGCAGGCTCATACCTGCCCACTCCACATGCGACTGGTTGTAGGCGAGGATGCGCCAGGCGATGCTGTCTGGATAAGCATGCGACACAGCAGCAAACTGCATGACCTCGCCCATCATCAACAGCATCACCAGGCCGCGATAGGCGTCTACAGCAACGTTACGTGGCGGAGTAGCAACACCGGCCGGACGAGCAACATTCGTCGGCGCGGCAGAAGTGGGCTGGGCGGCAAGAGTAGCAGACATGGGCGGCTCGGTTGGTGCGGGATGACGGAGACTGCGCGAATTGGCGCACCCTCCGTTTCAACGGGGAACGATACCACAGTGCACTCAGGACAGCCCACAGGATTCCGCGTACGGCGAAGGTGCGCCAATGCAAACCGTGGCGGATGCGGTAACTTTGGACATCGGCCGCGCTTAAACGGGCCGCACCATCCGGAATCGGGTCCCGTAAACTACGACAGTATGAAGAACCGGCAGGAGGCCATCATGAACCGATTGAAACTCGCATTGCTCTCAGGTATTGCCGCTCTCGCTTTGGCGGCTGCAGTTCCGCAGGCAGAAGCCCAGATCAACATCCAGATTGGAGTGGAGCCCGTATGCCCCTACGGCTACTTCAACTACGCCCCCTACTCCTGCGCACCGTTCGGCTACTACGGGCCACAGTGGTTTACCAGCGGCGTCTTCGTTGGAGCGGGACAGTGGTTTCACGGGTCAGCCGGCTTCTACGGCTATGTGAATCGCGACTATGACCCGCACTACGGATACCGCGGACCGCTGCCCAAGCACGGTGAACACGCCGACTGGGGGCGCCATCAAGGGTGGGAGAAACACTTCCGCGGAAATGAGCGGCGGGTAGAGCAGTGGCACGACAACGGCAATCACAACGGCGAGTACAAGGAACACGGCAACCCGCACGAAAACGGCAACGGAAACGGGAATGGCAAGGGCAAGGAACACAAGGAAGACCATGGAAACGGTCACGGTCACGACTGAGATCCGTTGATCTCGACTGCAAGAACGAACCCCGCCGGAATGCTTCCAGCGGGGTATCTATTTTCTTGAGAGCACCGCTCCCTACGGCGTTTTCGATTCTGCTCTTTACAGAAGACTGGAAGCCTCGTGGCTTTTTCCTCAAGAAAAAGCCACCTTGCACCATCTTCAAACGCCAACATGTGAATCGAAAACGCTCTAGCTGCTGGCGGCGATCATCTGTGCAGCGTGCTGCAGGCTGGTGTCAGTCACCTTGGCGCCAGAGAGCATGCGCGCCACTTCATGGGTGCGGGCGCGGTCGTCGAGCACGCGGATCTGCGTCTTGGTGCGGCCGTGGTCCTCGCGCTTTTCAACGACCAGATGTTGTCCGGCAAATGCAGCGATCTGCGGCAGGTGCGTCACACACAGCACCTGCTGGCCGCGGGCAAGGGCCTTGAGTTTCTGTCCGACCGCCTCGGCGGCGCGACCGCCTATGCCTATATCGATTTCGTCAAAGACCAGCGTGCGCGGAGTAGGCGTTTTTCTATTGGTCTTGGAAGAGTCCTCCTCCACCGCGACTTTGAGCGCCAGCATCACGCGCGACATTTCGCCGCCGGAGGCAATCTCGTGCAGCGGCTTCAGAGGTTCGCCCGGGTTGGTCGCAATGCGGTACTCGACCTCGTCCCACCCATGAGCGGTCCAGTGTGCTTCGTCTTCGTTCGTCGCCAGCACAATTTGAAAGCGAACCTTCATGGCGAGTGAGTTGATCTGCACTTCGGCAAGCTTGGCGAGCTTTGAGGCGGCTGCCTTGCGCTCGTCAGTGAGCGCGACAGCGGCCTTCTTATAAGCCAGTGCAGCGTCTGAGACCGCCAAACGCAGTTCCTTCAGGATCTCGTCGCGGTCCTCGACCTCAGAGAGCCTGCGGGCTACGTCTTCGCCGAAGGCGATGACCTCGGCAACGCTGTGGCCGTACTTGCGCCTGAGTCGGTCAAGCAGCGCAAGGCGGTCTTCGATTTCAGCCAGCCGTTCGGGCGAAGCATTAATACCCTCGGCGTAGTCGCGCAGCGTCGCGGCCAAGTCGTCCACCGTGGCGCGGACCGCAGTAAGCTGCTGCACCGCGTCCTGGAAGCGCCCGTCGTAGCGGGCCAGTTCTTCCACGTTGCGAAGCGCGGCACGCAGAGCTGTCTCCGCCGAGGAATCGCCTTCATAGAGCTGATCGAAAGCGCCGATTGCTGCGGCGTAGAGCTTTTCTGCGTTGGCCAGAACGCGCTTCTCCGTTGCAAGAGCTTCGTCTTCTCCGGCCTCGAGCTGGGCTGTCTCGATCTCCTTCCGTTGATAGCTCCACAGATCGACCATGCGCAGGCGGTCCTGCTCGCCCTGCAGCAGATCATTCAGTTTTGTCTGCGCCTCACGCCAGCGGGCGTGGGCTGCGGACACGGTGTCGGACGAGATCGCGCCAAAGCGGTCAAGCAGAATGCGCTGCTGCGCCTGATCGAAACTCGCCAGCGTCTCTGACTGCGCGTGAACGAGGGCCAGCTCGGGCGCAAGCTGGCGCAGCACGGCCACGGTGGCCGGCTGGTTGTTCACGAAGACGCGTCCCTTGCCTGTGGAAAGGATCTCGCGGCGAAGGATGATCTCGTGGCCCTCGGAGTCGATGCCGTTCTCTTCGAGAATGGCTTCAGCAATGGAGGTCGACTCAAAGACGCAGGCCACCACGGACTTGTCCGCGCCGTGGCGCACCACTTCTGCCGAGGCTTTACCACCCATCAGCAGCGCCAGCGCATCGACAAGAATAGATTTGCCCGCACCGGTTTCACCCGTGAGCAGGTTCAGGCCCGGGCCGAAGGTGGCAATGGCGTGATCAATAACAGCGTAGTTTTCTGCGCGCAGCTCAACCAGCATGGGTGACGGGTCCGAGCGCAGCATAGCATGGAAGGCGTCCGGGATACGAAGCCCGGCGCGGTGAAAGTCGACGAATGTGCATAGAGAGGAAGTTGCGCTGCATGTGCAGGATGGGTCCGCAGGGACCAGATCGATAACTTGGACCCGGCGTTTGCGTCTGATACCGTGAACATGAGGTGACCGCAATTTTTACCGCTGCTTTTGTCTTCGCACTGCAGGCTGACGACGGCGCCGCGACAACCGGATCTCCGGTGAGCGGGGGTTCCAGCGCCTTGATGGACATGCTGCACCACATTGGCCCCATCGCAATGTTCGTGATGGTGGTGCTGCTGGTCGCAAGCCTTTACTCCTGGACCGTCATCTTCAGCAAGCTCTCCACCTTTGGCCGCGTCACGGCAGAGAGCCGCAAGTTTGTCCACTCCTTCCGCAAGGCTTCTCGCCTTCAGGAGGTTTCCGCGTTGGCCGACACCTATAAGCAGAGTCCACTGGCGCAGGTGTTTGTCGACGTCTACGAGACCTACAAGCGGCAGACAGGCGGCACAGGCAAGCCCCGCAACATGACCGCGCTGGAGCGCTCGGCGCACACGGCAGCCAGCGAGTCGATTACGCATCTGGAGCGCCGCATGACGTGGCTGGCGACGATTGCCGCGACCAGTCCGTTCGTGGGCCTGTTCGGCACCGTGATGGGCGTGGTGGATGCGTTTCATGGCCTGGGCACTGCGGGAGCGGCCACACTGCGCGCCGTTGCGCCGGGCATCAGCGAAGCGCTTATCACCACCGCCGCTGGCCTGTTTGTCGCCGTACCGGCCGTGGTGGCCTACAACCAGTTCACCGCGCGGTTGCGCGTGATGGCTTCAGCCACCGACGACTTCTGCCGCGAGCTGCTGAATTCGCTCGACGAGATTCCCGAGCGCGCACCGCGTGCGGCGGCCGAGGAAGCCGAGCGCAGCCTCTACAAGTAGCTCCGAACCGGCCGCGCAAGCCGATCCGGATTCCCTGAGGGACGAGAAGAACGTGGCGTTCACAACAACCAACGGCCAGACGCGAACTTCACTGGCGGAGATCAATATCACGCCGCTGGTGGACGTGGTGCTGGTGCTGCTGGTGATCTTCATGATCACCGCGCCGGTGCTGCAGTCGGGCATTGAAGTGGCGGTACCGAAGACGCGCACGGTAAAAGAAATCACCGAGCAGCGAGTGGTATTGACGATAGATCGCGATCAACAGGTGTTTCTGGGCGACACGCCGGTAAACCTGCACGATCTGCCGCGACAGTTGCGCCAGGGCCTTTCGGACCCGGCACGGAAGGTGATCTATCTGCGCGCCGACGAACGGGTGCCGTTCGGCGCATTCGCCTCGCTGATGGACGCGGTGAAGCAGGCGGGAATTACGAACATTTCGATCGTGACGCAGCCTCTGGACACAAAGGGCCGCTCGGGGCAATGATGCGCCGCGTCGCATTGAACCGCACAAACTTCTGGGTAGCACAATGAGCCATCCGCTGGAAACAACCGATCACCTTGAGCAGGAACTGTCGCCGGAGCCGGTGATTGGCCCTGCCACGGGATCGGTTTTTCTGCACGTGGGCCTGGTTGTAAGCATCGTGCTCTACGGCATCATCGGCGGATTCTTCCACCACAACACGTGGGGCGGTGCTGGACTGGGCGGCGCCGTGCAGGTGAACCTGGTGAGCAATGCCCTGCCCCTGCCCTCGACGCAGCCTGTGAACCAGAATGTGCTGGCGACCGAGACACCCAGCCAGGCGCCCGCACCGCCTGCGCCCAAAACCAAACAGGCCGAGGATGAGACGGCCATTCCGATCTCAGGTAAGCAGAAGAAGCAGGAACACGAGACCGCCCCGAAGACGCCGCCGAAACAGCAGCAACCGACGCCGACCAACCGCGCCAGCTACGGCGAACAGTCGGGCTCGTCGATGCCGCACACTGCACAGGATTCATCCGGCGGGCCGGCAGCCGTGAGCGATGCGAGCTTCGGGCAATTGTTCGGATGGTATGTGAGCCAGATCAACCGCAAGATGGATGCCAACGGTTACCGCTCAATGGCCGATCCGCGCACACCGAAAGGTGCGCGCGCCTACATCGAGTTCCCCATTTACCGCGACGGCTCGCATGGGAATGTAACGCTCGACCGCTCGAGCAACAGTCCCACATGGGACAACGCCTGCGTGCGCGCAGCTCAGCGCGTGGATACGTTTGGGCCGCTGCCCGCCCAGTACCGCGGAAGTACCTTGCAGGTTTCCTTCTACTGCGAATACTAGAAACCGCATCGAACGTCCAAGTAAAATAGACAGAGACTCGATTCCCCGCGTTCCGCTGGCTTGGCATCGATTGCGCGTAAACGCGCATCACAATTGGCAAGGCTCCGCACGAACCGAGAGATCCACCGAGGAAGGATTGCGCAAGGCATGAACTTTCGTTCCCGGCTTTTCTTTTTTGCTCTCCCCCTTCTGGCAAGCCTGGCATGCATTCCATTGACGGCGCAGGACTGGGTTCGGACGGGCTCCAACCTTGGGAATGCCAAGATCCGGATTGCGGCGGCGGACTTCAAGCCTGTGGGCGCGGACCCGCAGACGCCCTCGCTGAAGGCTGCCTTCGACGCCACACTCTACCGCGACCTGGCCAATGCGGGTATCTTCGACCTGGTGTCGAAGAGCTTTGCACCGCCGGGAACACCGGGCTCCCCGCAAGAAATCAGCCTGGCGCAGTGGTCGGCGGCTCCAGCGAATGCCGCGATGGTGGCTTTCGGCGCGCTCTCCACTACCAACGGACGCCTGGTGGTCTACGGCTGGCTGTTCGACACCAGCAACCCCGCCAATCCGCAGGTGCTCGGCAAGCAATACAACGAGGCCGCCAGCGAAGACATGGCGCGCACGGTGGCGCACCGCTTCGCCGATGAGATCATCGCGCGGCTCAGCGGCGGCATCAACGGCATTGCCGAGACGAAGATATACTTCATCAGCTCGCGCACAGGGTCAAAGGAAGTGTGGGTGATGGACTACGACGGTGAGAACCAGCACGCCGTTACCCACCTGGGCAGTATTGCTCTTTCGCCGCGCGTTTCGCCGGACAACTCGCGCATCGCCTTCGCGTCCCTGGGCAAGGAAGGCTGGTCGGTGCGCATGTACTCGCTTGAACTCAACAGGCTCGTGAGCTTCACGGCGGGCACGGCGGGCGGCGCGAACCAGTCGCCGGCGTGGACAGGCGACGGCAGCCGGCTTGCGTTTTCGTCTTCGCGCTCGGGTGACCCGGAGATCTGGGTGGCGGAAGCCAACGGCGCGAATCCTCGCCGCGTGACCTACTTTGCCGGACCGGACGTGGCGCCTGCCTGGAATCCGCGCACCAATGCGCAGTTTGCGTGGGTAAGCGGACGGACGGGCCTGCCGCAGATTTACATCATGGATCAGGACGGATCGAACGTGCAGCGCATGACCGATGGCGGCTATGCGGTATCGCCGTCGTGGGCGCCGAACGGCGGCTTTCTGACCTTCAGTTGGAACCGCAAGTACGGGCCGGGCGCCCCGGGTGGGCAGGACATCTACGTGATGGACATTGCCACCAAGCGCTGGCTCCAGTTGACGCACGATACGGGCACCAACGATTTTCCCAGTTGGGCGCCGGACACGCGGCACATCGTCTTCGAGCGCAAGGTGGGCGGACATACCGAGATTTGGTCGATGCTGTCAGATGGCACCGAGCAGCACCAGTTGACCCGCTCCGGCAATAACTTTATGCCGAACTGGAGTTGGAAATAGGCGAGCGCGCCGCTGCATGCGGCGCCTGCGCAGAGGCCGGCAACCAGGTTGGTTGCACTATGATGTTTTCGATAACAGATTTCCCGGCGCACGCTCCGCAAGGGGAACACGAATTCTACCGACCGGCTCTTGCACGCGCCATCCGTAGTGGCGGCAAGGCAGGCACACAATACAACCGCAATTCCGGACGAGGTGTCTGGAGGCAGTTCGCCGCAGCAGTAAGCGCAGCCAGCAAATGGCGAGTGAACATCTGACGCGGACCGCATAAAATGGAATCGTTACCGGAGTCGCAGAAGGAGCCCCATTTTGATTCGACGCACCCGCTTCGCAGCACCCGCTGTTCTGCTGATTGCATTGTTGACTGTTGCTGGTTGTAAGAAGAAGCCGGCACCCCTTCCTGCGCCCACGGCGCCTCCTGCGGTTGCCCCCGCGCCCACAGCCATGCTGACTGCTACGCCCAGCCAGATTTCGGCCGGTGACCAGGTGACCCTGAGCTGGAAGACAACGGATGCCACCAGCGTTTCGATTGAAGGCATAGGCGATGTGCCAACCACGGGTGTAAAGGCGGTCACGCCGACGGCCTCCACCACATATCACCTGATGGCGCGCGGCGAAGGCGGCACGACGGACGCCTCGGCCCACGTGACGGTGAATGCACCGCCCGCGGTGGCTGTGCCCTCGAACACGATGTCTGCCGAGGAAGAGTTCAAGGCCAACGTGCAGGACATCTTCTTCGACTACGATACCTACGACATCCGCAGCGATGCGGAGGCGGTTCTGTCGCATGACGCCTCGTACCTCGCGAGCCACCCGGCGATCAAGGTGGTCATCGGCGGCTACTGCGACGAGCGTGGCTCCGACGAGTACAACTTGGCGCTGGGTCAGAACCGCGCCGACTCGGCCAGGAAGGCCCTGGTTGCAGCTGGCGTCGCAGCCAATCGCATCCGCGTGGTGAGCTACGGCAAGGAGAAGCCGTTCTGTTCCGAGTCGACCGAGGAGTGCTGGCAGCAGAACCGTCGCGACGGATTCTCGATCGACCAGTAGGCACGCATTAGAATAAAAGCAACAACGGCCGCAGCCATCGCCCGGTGGCTGCGGCTCTTCTTCAGTGGAAATGGGTGAACGATGCAGAGATTACACGCACATCGCAACAGCCTGATGGCCGCCGCAGCCTTGGCGCTGATGCTTGGCGGCATGCCGCAGCGCGCGCACGCCGTGTCGAAAGAGACGATCCAACTGCAGACACAGGTGCAGCAGCTGCTGGACATGGTGCAGCGGCTGCAGTCAACTCTGGACACACGCTTTGCCGTGCTGCAGAATCTGGCGCAGCAGACCGCCGACCAGGCGACGCAGATGAGCGCAACCGTGAACACGCTGCAGAAGAAGTTGGACACGGAGAACGAAGCGCTAAGTGGCAAAATGGACACGAACTCAGGCCAGGTGCAGTCGCTCAACGACTCTGTAGACGAGCTGAAAACGCGCATCACGAAACTGGAGAAGTCGATCCAAGACTTGCAGAGTCAACTGCAGAACACACAGGCCCCGCCGACGGCAGGAATGCCCGGGGGAGCTCCGGGACCGGGCGGCGCAACAGGCGCACCCATGGCCCAGACGCCTCCGCTTGACCAGACCTACCAGGCTGCGGTCAGCGACTTCAACGCAGCAAAGTATCCGCTGGCGACCAGCGAGTTTCAGGATGTGATTCACTATTACCCGCTGGACAACCTGGCGGGCAGTGCGCAGTTCTACCTGGGCGAGATCGCCTACCGGCAGAAGAACTACGATGACGCAATCAAATCGTACAACATCGTACTGGAACAGTTCAGCGGCAACGCGAAGGCCGCGGCAGCACAGCTGCACAAGGGACTGGCGCTGCTCGAAACCAACAAGCGCGATGCTGGTATCCACGAGCTGCGCTCCCTCATCCAGCGCCATCCGCAGACGCCGGAAGCCGCCCAGGCGCGCGCCAAGTTGAACGGCATGGGCGTCAAAGTTACCGCACACTAACCCGCTTAGACATGAAATGGAAGAGCCCCGCCGCGGCGGGGCTCTTCTGTCGGCCGGTACCCCTCTACTGCAGATTCGCCATCAGCGCTTCAAGCGCGGACTGGGGCGGACGCGTGACCGACTGAGGCAGCGTGGCCAGAGGCTCATCCACCATGTTCAGCAGGTCGGTAAAGGTCGGCTTCTCAGTGTTGATGTAGAAGACGCCGGTGAGCACTTCGTTCTTCTCTTCGGCCTCCATCAGCGTGCGCACGGCGTTGGCCTTGTCCGTCGGATCGTAATCTTCCTGCAGCTTGCGCAGGCGCAGGCTTGAGCCGTCGTGCA
>DCFV01000097.1:0-9825 GCA_002314435.1 Acidobacteriaceae bacterium UBA1795
GGTGAAGTCGACTCAATCTCCGCGCAAGATCATTGTGGCCATTGACGGGCCAGCGGGAGCGGGCAAGAGCACGATTGCCCGACATCTGGCCCGGCACTTCGGCCTTCTGAATCTGGAAACTGGCGCAATGTATCGCGCCTTTGGGCTGAAGGCGCTGCGCAGTGACGTGCCGCTGGACGACAGTCATGCCCTGGAGGCACTGGCCGCCGAGACGCGTATTCGGCTGGAAGCCGGCGGCGACGAGAACCGCGTTCTGCTGGACGACGAAGATGTGACCGGCCTGATCCGCAACCAGATGGTGACCGATGCGGCGTCGCGGGTGAGTGTGTTCCCGCCGATTCGCGCATGGATGGTACGCCTGCAGCAGGAGATGGGCGCTGCGGGTGGCGTGGTGATGGAAGGCCGCGACATCGGTACGGTGGTGTTTCCGCACGCCGATGCGAAGATCTTTCTGGACGCTGCGCCGGAAGTGCGGGGAATGCGGCGCTTTGACCAGATGGGTCCTGAGACAACCGTCAAGCCGGAGGAAGTCATTCGTGATCTGCGCGCGCGAGATGAGCGCGACCGGAATCGCGCGGACTCGCCGCTGAAGGCAGCTCCGGATGCAGTGCTGTTGGACTCGACTGCGATGACGCTGGAGCAGGTGGTGAAGGCGGCAGAAGAGATTGTGGAAGCGCGGCTGGCTGAAGGGCCGGCTGTGAACACACGTTCGTAAGCTGGAGCCCGGGGCAAGCAGCCCAGAAGCAAACAGGGGCGCACGCGCCTGCGTGCGAAACAGGCGGTGCCGGTTGCACCGGCGCTGCGGGGGGGGGTGCGTGTCCCTCCGCGACGGCGGATGAGCGAACTGGCACGCATTCATTGAGAACGTTCATGCATTGCCGACTACGCTGAGAGGATTCAACGTGGCCATCATTTGTTCCCCTTGTGGTTCAACTGAGTTTCAGTCGTCGCGTCTATGCTTTTCTGATCTGGGTTGGATGCTGCGTCTGCAGGTGCCGGTACGCAGCCGCAATTGCGGGCACCGCAGGCATGCGTCGGTTCTTGTGGCACGGACGTTGCCGAAGTCGGACTGTCGCATGCAGAAGAGCAGCGGGCGCTAAGGCCGCCGCGGGCGCCGGCGCAGGCCGCGTCTCGCAGTTGCGGACAATACGGATGTGTCTTACCGGTCTGGCAGCATAGAATTGGACCAGCGCTGGAGATGTGTCTGGCGCCGGAGACGCATGGAAGCCATCTGCCAACGTTGCCACCAACCCGTACAGGACGGGAACACGTTTTGTCCCGCGTGCGGGCTGCCGCAGCTTGTTTACACCGCGGACGCGGGCACGGTGCCCGGCCAGCCCGAGCGCTGGAGCGAAGCGGTGCGCGACGCCAGCATGGTCGACTGGAAACCGGCTATGCGCTTGGCGTGTCTGCTGGCGATTCCGGCGGGTCTGTTGTCGAGCGCTTCGTCACCGGTGAGCTTCTTTGGGATTTTCTGGATGGCTGCAGCGGCGGCCTGGGCAGTGGCGCTCTATGTGCGCGGTGGCGAAGGCACAGCGTGGATCACTACGGGCGCAGGTGCGCGCATTGGGCTGGTGACGGGGCTGATTGCGGCATGGCTGGCTTTTAGCGCGAGCGGCAGCGCGCTGTTTGTGGAGCGCTATGCGATGCACCACGGAGCGCAGATCGACGGCGAGTGGAAGAACCGCGTCGAGATGAGCCAGCAGATGACTGCTACCTGGCAGGCCGGGCTGGGCAGCGGAGATGTTGCCCAGGTGAAGGATCTGCGCACGCAGGTTCAGGCCTGGATGGAGTCGCCGTGGGGCCATGCGGGTATTGAGGTTTTCGGCTTCGCGATCAATGGGCTACTGCTAGTGTTTTTTGCCGTGGGCGGTGGGGCGCTGGGTGCGCGGATGACGGCGCGCATGCGACGGCCGCAGCTCTAGAAGTTCTTTTGATGTGTTGCGCGCGGCACGTGCCGGCCAATCGTGCGGTTTGGTTCCATTTCTCCACAGTTGCTGGAGTGAGCCAAGCCTCGTATCATCCACGAGAGACAAGCCATAAGCCAAGCCGCGCGCGACACGCGGTGAGAGAGAAATCATGAGCGAAGAGCCAAATCATCCCAGCCTGCGCGTGAAGGGCAGGCTGATGTCCGCCTCGGAGATTGAGCGCACGCTGGTGCGCCTCGCCCACCAAATTGTTGAAAAGAGCAACGGCAGCGAGGATCTGGCTCTGATCGGCATCAAGCGGCGCGGTGTGCCGCTGGCCGAGCGCCTGGGCAAGCTGATCTCAGGCATTGAAAAGCGCCCGGTGGACACGGGTGTGCTCGACATTCAGTTTTATCGCGACGATCTTTCGACCGCCGACGTGCGCCCGGTGGTGACGCCCGGTTCGGTCGGCTTTGACGTGACCGGGCGCGACGTTGTTCTGTGCGACGACGTGCTCTACACGGGCCGTACCATCCGCGCTGCGCTGGACGCTCTGTTTGACCATGGACGGCCGCACCGCGTGCAACTGGCCGTGCTCATTGATCGCGGGCATCGCGAGCTGCCCATCGAGGCCACCTACGTGGGCAAGAGTGTGCCCACCAGCAGCCGCGAGATCATCGAAGTGAAGTTTCAGGAAGTCGATAACGACGAGCAGGTGCTGCTGGTCGAGCGCGTCGATTGAATTTTTCATAGCCGGCGCGCTTTGCGGCGTGCCGCACTCCACCTAAAGTTGCGAGCGTACCAAATGACTGCAACCGCAACCCCTGTTCGCCGCCAGCTGCATCTCCCGCCTGTTGCACCCTCGCCCTTTCCTTACAACCCGGGTTCGCTGCTCTCTGTGCAGGACCTCACGCTGGAGGGCATCAGCCAACTGCTGAGTCGCGCCACCGTGCTGGAGGCGATGGACCCGCTGGAGCGCGACCGCATCCTGCTCAAGCGGCGCATTGCGCTCTTGTTTTACGAGTCCTCGACGCGTACGCGCACCAGCTTTGAGCTGGCTGCGAAGAGTCTTGGCGCGGACACCACACTTGTTTCGAGCCTGTCGTCGAGCATCGAAAAGGGCGAGACGCTGAAGGACACGGGCCTGACGCTGCGCGCGCTGGGGGCGGAAGCAATTATTCTGCGCCACAACTCGAGCGGCGCGCCGTGGCTGCTGGAAGCGGAGACGCGGCTACCGGTGCTGAACGCTGGCGACGGCATGCACGAGCATCCGACGCAGGCGCTGCTTGATCTGCGCACGATGCTGCAGCATCTGCGCCCGGGCGTGGACACGGTTGCGACGGACACGCTGGCGGGTGTCACAGTCACCATTGTTGGCGACATTCTGCACAGCCGCGTGGCGCGGTCGAACATGCTGCTGCTGCCGCGGCTGGGCGCGCGCGTAATCCTGTGCGGGCCTGCGCAGTTTCTGCCGGAAGCGGCGGCCAACGCGGGGCCGGGCATCACCGTGGAGCGCGACTTCGAAGCAGCCCTGCGAGCCTCGCAGGTGGTGATGATGCTGCGTATCCAGGCCGAGCGCCTGGCCGGCATGCAGATCGACCTGGAGCAGTACAAGACCGCCTACCAACTCACCGGGCAGCGGCTCGCCGAGCACGCCGCGCAGGCGGTAGTGCTGCATCCGGGGCCGATCATTCGCGGACTGGAACTGACGGCGGGCGTGGCCGACGGGCCGCAGTCGGCGATTCTGGAACAGGTGAAGAACGGCGTGGCCATTCGCATGGCGGTGGTGGAGCGGGCGCTGACGGCGCAAAAGCAAGGAGGCCGCGCATGACGGCTCTAGTGATTCGCGGCGGACATTTGATCGATCCCGGCGCCGGTGTGGACGCGCCGAAAGATATTTTTCTGAAGGATGGCCGCGTGGCCGAGGTGGCTGCACCCGGCAAGCTGAAGGGAACCAACGGCGCGGAGGTGGTCGACGCCGCCGGGCTGACTGTGGCGCCGGGGCTGATCGACATTCACGTGCATCTGCGCGAGCCGGGGCAGGGCTACAAGGAAACGATCGCCTCGGGCACTGCGGCAGCGGCGGCGGGCGGATTCACGTCTGTGGCAGCAATGCCCAACACGGTGCCGGTGAACGACTCGCCGGAGGTGACCCGCTGGATGCTGGCGCCGGAACGCGGCGCGAAGGTGCGCGTGTATCCCATTGCGGCTGCCACGCGCGGGTCGAAAGGCGAGACGCTGAATGATTTTGCTGCTCTGAAGGCGGCGGGCGCGGTGGCGGTGACTGACGATGGCCACCCGATCTTGAAAGATGGCGTGATGCGCGAGACGCTGGCAGCCGCGGCGCGCGTGGGCCTGAGTGTGATTCAGCACGCTGAGGATACGCGGATGACGCAGGGCGCCAGCATGAACGCAGGGCCCATGGCCTTCAAGCTAGGGCTGCGCGGCATGCCTGCGGAAGCTGAGTCAAGCCTCGTGGAGCGCGACATCCGCCTGGTGACAGAGCTGCGCGACGCGCGTGTGCATCTGCACGTGGCGCACACGTCTACAGCCGCTGCAGTGGCGGCGGTTCGGCAGGCGCGGCGCAACGGGCTGCGCGTTACCTGCGAGGTGGCGCCGCATCACTTCCTGCTGACTGACGAACACGTCGGCTTCTACAACACCAATGCCAAGATGAATCCGCCGCTGCGCTCAGCTGCGGATCGCGACGCGATGATCGAGGCCATTCTCGACGGTGTGGTGGACGCGATCGCCACCGACCACGCTCCACATGCCACGCATGAGAAGGAAGTGGAGTTTGAGAACGCACCGAACGGCATCACGGGCCTGGAGACCGCGCTGGGACTGTGCCTGCGCTGGCTGCACAAGGAATGGAAGCTGCCACTGGGCCGCGTGCTGAGCCTTTTGAGCGCACAGCCAGCCGCGCTGCTGGGCCTGAAAGGCCGCGGCACGCTGGCCGTCGGCAGCTTCGCCGACGTGGTGATCTTCGACCCCAAGGCCGAATGGACCTATAGCGCCAAGGAGACACGCTCCAAGTCGCACAACACGCCCTTCGACGGGTGGACGATGCAAGGCAAGGTCCGGTGGACGATCAGCGAAGGGCGCATTGCGTATGTAAGCCAGTAAGAAGACTGGTAAATCTGCGCCGTTTGCCGAGGGCTTGTTCACGCTAGCCAAGTGGATGGCCCGATTTTCACCGCACCCTTCGGGCCGGGGCCAATTTTCCCGACTTCGTCGTCGCTAGCTGACGAGCGGTATGCGTCGCTCCTCACTCCTAGAACTCGTAAAAACTGTCGCCCGGCGCCACCGCTCGCGTAGCGTGAGCAGGCCCTAGTGTCAGCTGGCTTTGCCCAGCAGCATTTGCTCGGCGCGGAACCAGTCGTCTGCATCGAAGCCGTGCTGGCCGCCGCGTTCCAACCAGAAGCGGTGCGCGAGCCGGGCGATCTCTTCATGCGTAGCCGCGTGCATGGTTCTGACTGGCGTTATTTTGGTTTTGGGAGCGGCTTTCTTCTTTGCGGCGGGTTTGGCTGCAACCGGCTTTGCGGCTTCAGCCTTCTTTGCGGTTGCAGTAGAGCGGGGTTTCCGGGGGGCGGTCGCTTTCTTTCCCGTTTCTGCCATCAGGTTCTCCTCGTCGTTAAGGATTGGCGAACGACAACGAGCTAGCCATCTACTCCAGAATACAGGACTGTCAAGTCAGAAGGAAGGGCCTTCCGGCTTGGTCGAATCTCGAACGTAAAGCGCATGGAGTGCGCTCTTGCCGCATGTTGTGCGGTGCGCCTATTCTTGTCGGGCGCTGCGCACCGCTTCTGGTAGCTGCAGCATCCCCATGCAGATGAGAGCGAGGTCAGACTGGAAGATGGATAAGCGAGAGTTCTTGAAGTCCTCAGGAGTGTTTGTGGCTGGAACGGTGTTGTCGCAGTTTGCAGGCGGACAGCAGCAGCCTGCGCCCCGTGAGAATTGGGCAGGCAACATTACCTACAGTACGAGCGACGTGCGCATGCCGGCCACGACGGGCGAGGTGTGTGCCGTGGTGAAGAACCTGGACAGGCTGCGCGCACTCGGGTCGCGGCACTCATTCAACACGATCGCCGACAGCGCTGCGCACCAGGTTTCGCTGCAGCGTCTTGATCAGATCGATATCGATGAAAAAGCGGGCACGGTGACGGTGGGCGCAGGCATCCGGTATGGTCAGCTCGCGCCGGTGATTGATGCGCGCGGATTTGCGCTGCACAATCTTGCTTCGCTGCCGCATATTTCGGTGGCGGGCGCGATAGCCACGGCGACCCATGGTTCGGGCATTCACAACGGCAATCTCGCAACAGCCGTCGAGGGCCTGGAGATTGTGACGGCCGGCGGCGATGTGGTGCACTTGACACGTGCGAAGGACGGCGAAAAATTTCTGGGCGCAGTGGCAAGCCTGGGTGCAGTGGGCGTGGTGACGCGCGTGACGCTGAAGCTGCAGCCGACGTTCCAGGTGGCACAGTCGGTATATCAGAATCTCTCCTTCGATCATTTGAAGGACCATTTCGACGAGATCTTTGGTTGTGGCTACTCGGTGAGTCTGTTCACCGATTGGCAGAACCATCGGGCGACGCAGGTTTGGGTGAAACGAAAGATCGCGCAAGGCAACAACGTGTGGGCGAAGGATCTCTTTGGGGCACCGCTCGCAACGGAAAAGCAGCATCCCATCTCAGGCCACCCGGCGGAAAGTTGCACAGAGCAGCAGGGGATTCCGGGGCCGTGGTACGAGCGGCTGCCGCACTTCAAGATGAACTTTACGCCGTCGAGCGGGCGCGAGTTGCAGACCGAGTATTTTGTTTCACGCGAGCGGGGCTATGAGGCGATTCTGGCGGTGGAGAAACTGCGCGACCGCATCACACCGCTGTTGTTTGTCACGGAGCTGCGCACTATTGCCGCAGACGATCTCTGGATGAGCATGGCCTACCAGCGGCCGTCCCTTGCGCTTCACTTTACCTGGAAGCCGGAGTGGCCCGAGGTGCGGCGCGTGTTGCCGCTGATCGAAGAACAGCTCGCCCCCTTTGGACCCCGGCCGCACTGGGGCAAACTGTTTACTCTGCCGTCTGCGCAGGTGCAAGCGCAGTATGTGCGCTTGCCGGAGTTCAAAGCGCTGGCGCAAAGCTACGATCCGGAGAGCAAATTCCGAAACGACTTCATCCGGCAGGCCCTTTATCTCAAGGGGTGAGGATCGAGGGGCAAGAGGCCGTGGCGGCGATCCAGGTCGACCCAATGAACGGAGAAGTTCATCGGAAGTGACAGCAACGGAGATAGCCAGGCTGCAATTTTCTGCTCGATCTGGCGGAGAGTGGTACACTTCCGGCGTCTAAAGTACGGGCACGGAAAGCGCGTCATGGCTCCGGCCATTGCGGCGCTTTTCGGGATGAGGGTTTCTGACGATGGAAACCACTGTGCTGTCACAACATCCCGCCGCTTTGTCCTGCATCACCCCGCTCTATCCCTATTCCGGCCTGCTTTTCAGCGGTCCGAGTCGCTTCTCCTTCTCCTTCTTCCCAATGCAGTGGATGCAGTAAGGATGTTCCGGAAAGGAAGGTATTTATGGCCGCCCCATCGCTTCTCATCCTGGCTGCCGGCATGGGCAGCCGTTCCAGCGGAAACAGGCTGTTCGACCCAGTTGGCCCCGGCGGCGAAACCATGGTGGATTATTCGATCTACGATGCGCGGCGGGCCGGCTTTGGCCGGATTCTGTTCGTGATTCGGCATGAGATCGAATTGCAGTTCCGGGAGAGGCTCAGCAAGCGGTACGGGAAGTACGCGAACTTCGAGTATGTCTACCAGGAGCTAGCCAAACTGCCAGCGGCGTTTCATGTACCACATGGTCGCGAAAAGCCCTGGGGCACTACACACGCCCTTCTGGTGGCCGCAGAGACCTTGCAGGAGCCGTTTGCAGTGATCAACGTGGACGACTTCTACGGAGCGGAGAGCTATCGGGTCATGGCGCTCCACCTGCAATCAGGAAGCCCTGACTACGCGACGGTAGGTTTCGTGCTACGCAACACACTGCCCGAGATCGGTCTGGTGGCGCGGGCGGTATGCCAGGTGGGGAGCGACGGCTACCTGACCAGCTTGGCAGAACTCAAGAACGTTGAGCGCGAGAGCGGCCACGCCATCAACGTCGACTCCGAGAGCAACGAGACGCGCCTGACTGGAGATGAAATTATCTCAATGAATATGTGGGGATTCACGCCTAAGGTCTTCCCGCAGCTGGAGGATCGGTTCCGTGAGTTCCTGAAACGCAACCAGGGAAGCCTGACGGCGGAGTTCTTCCTGCCCGTTGCAGTAAATGAACTGGTGACGGGAGGCACGGCGCGGGTGAGGGTGCTGCGCTGTGCGGACTCGTGGTTCGGCGTGCCTTACTGCGGAGACCACACGCGGGCCGTCCACAGTATTCGGCAGCTTATTGAAGCGGGGTACTACCCGAGGAAGCTCGCGTAGACGCCTTGCCCTATCCCTTGCGGCGGTAGTGGATCTGGAACTCGTAGCCGGGGTTGGGCGGGAACAGTGCGGCGACATGGCGCAGGCGCTCGGCCAGGGCCGGGGCAGCCAGCAGGGGATACTCGCGCTCGCGCAGGTCGTGGTAGTCGAAGTCGACGGCCAGCGAGAGCATGTAGATAGCCAAGGCATCAGAGAATGCCGCCTCGTAAAAGGCGTTGCGAGCGCGCTCGTCGATGCCCTTGCCCTGATGTGCGTCCTGCGCGCGGCGGCGGGTCTCCCATGCATCCTGGCTGGACTCGCCGCGCACTTGTGCTTCAGCTTGTGACCAGACCAGCGCGGCGAAGCTCTCCGGGACGCCGGCCACGGCAACAAAATTGTGCGCCACGTTGATGAAGAACTCGAAGGCGAGACCGAAGCGGTCATCGACCATGCGCGTGGAGAGGAACACCGCCTCAGTGGAGCCGAAGGTGGCGTTGCGATGGCAGACGGCGCGGTCGCCCAACTCAACGGAGTAGCCGGGGGCGATCATGGTTTCGCCGGTGTCGGCGATGGCCAGGGGAACAAAGTAATACGCGCGCGCAGCCAGCGCGGGCGCCAGCGTAGCGGGCACGGCACCCACCAGGCGCTCAAGTTCCGGCTCCGGGATGCGGGTTTCGCCCCAGGCGGCGTAGTGGATTCCGCTGGAGGACGTGCCGACGGTCGTCTGGGCCGCGACTTTTTCGGCGTGCCATAGTTCGAGTTGTACGTTACTGGCCATGCCTCTGTATTCTAGACGGGAAAGGACGCCGCACACCATGCATCCAGCGCATTCCCCGCGCCCTGGCGGAACAGTTCTCGGCTTTCCTTTGGCGGGCTTCAGCCTGCTGCAGAGCCTGCTGCTCACTTTTGCTGCGGCGTTTTTCGCCTTCTTCGCCTCCACCGCGCTCGCTATCTTCGCGCTGCTGGGCTGGAACGCCATCGGCCACCACACGGTGAACTACGCAGACAGCTATCTCTACGTGGGCGTGCCCGCTGGAGTGATTGTGTTTGCAGTGGCGGCGCCGGCCTTCGGCGCGCTCTGGCTGCGGGCCAAGATGCGGGACTAGGCGCGCAATGGGGCGAAGAGATTTGGGAGCAAAGTAAAACGGCCATTCCTCCGGGGAATGGCCGTTCTTGTTTGGAGGCTGCGCGGGGCTTAGGAGCCGGCGGGCTTGGGGTTGGCTGGGTCGTACTGGGCCAGACGTATCTTTTTGGCGAGGCCGAGCTTGGAAAGCAGCCAGATGCCGTAGAAGTTGGGATCGATCTCGTACCACTTGAGGCCGTGGCGGGCGCTGACGGGGTGGGCGTGATGGTTGTTGTGCCAACCCTCGCCGCCGGTGAGCAGAGCCACCCACCAGCTGTTCCGCGAGTCGTCGCGCGTTTCAAAACGGCGGCTGCCCCACAGGTGCGTTGCGGAGTTGACCAGCCA
>DCFV01000097.1:9966-13538 GCA_002314435.1 Acidobacteriaceae bacterium UBA1795
TGATGGTTGTTGTGCCACCCCTCGCCGCCGGTGAGCAGAGCCACCCACCAGCTGTTCCGCGAGTCGTCGCGCGTTTCAAAACGGCGGCTGCCCCACAGGTGCGTTGCGGAGTTGACCAGCCAGGTGGCGTGCAGACCGAGCGTGACGCGGAGAACAACGCCCCACAGCAGCATGCCCACGCCGCTGCGCCAGCCGCCCCATAGCCATCCGCCGCCTAGCAGCAACACACCGCTGGCGGTCAAAGGAATCCAGTGATATTTGCTGAGCCAGACGTGGAAGCGGTCGCGGCTCAGGTCGGGGACGTAGCGAGCCAGAACGGCGGTCTGCGCATGCAAGGCGTTGCCGAAGAGGATCCAGCCGGTGTGTGCCCACCAGCCGCCTTCGCGCGGAGAGTGAGGATCGCCTTCCTGGTCGCTCAACTGGTGGTGCACGCGATGAGTGGACACCCAGAAGATAGGCCCGCCCTCAAGCGAGAGAGTGGCGCAGATGGTCATCAGGTACTCGATCCACTTGGGCGTCTGGTAGCCGCGGTGCGTCAGCAGGCGGTGGTAGCACATGCCGATGCCGACGTTGATGGCCAGTACATGAAGCACGGCCATGACTGCCAACCGCTGCCAGGTGAAGAAAAAGAACGCGGCCAGCGCGCCCAAGTGGAACAGAGCGACGGTGACCAGCGTGAGCCAGTTGAGGCCTTCGCTCACAGTGGCAGCCTTGCCCATGTGGATCTGCTCGCGGGCGGCTACGGCGGGCGCTTGCGCGCTGGACTGAGGGACGGCTTCGTCAACTGAGTCGGGGGTGGGAGCGGTTAGAACAGACGCCATTCGTGGGTAAATCCTTTGCACGCGGCGTTGGGGCCGCGCTTGCTGGTTGAATTGTATAAGAGATCAACTTTTTAGCCGGGAAAAGTTTGACCGGATGCAAACTGGCTGCAGCTGAGCCTGACCGGAATGGGAAAGTCAACCTCGTGTGCGTCTTTAGCGGGTGCTTTCGATGCGGGTGAGCCAGGATTGCTTGGCCGCATCGGGCAGAAAGCTGGAAACAATGGAGTTGGCGGCGAGCTGGCGCAGCTCGTTGGGGGTAAAGCCCTGCTCAGCGTGGGCGAGCAGGTATTCGTTGGCCAGGTCGGAGCCGAAGAAGGCCGGGTCGTCGGAGTTGAGACTGATGAGCAGGCCTGCGTCGAAGTAGCGGCGCATGGGGTGCTCAGCGAAGGAGGGGCAGACACCGGTGCGGACGTTGGAGGTGGGGTTCAGCTCCAGCGGTGTGCGGCTGGCTTTGAGTTCATCCATCAGAGCGGGGTCTTGAATGGCGGAGAAAGCATGGCCAATACGCTCAGAGCCGATGGATACGGCTTCACGGATGGCGTCGGGGCCGGTGGTTTCGCCGGCGTGGTTGGTGAGGCGCAGGCCGGCCTGGCGAGCCTGGGCGTAAAAGGCGCGGAAGGGCTCGGAACCGCAGCGGCGCTCGTCGCCGCCCAGGCCGATGCCGATGATGGAGGGAAACTTCAGGCGCATTTCGGCGGCCTTCAAGAAGACGCGCTCGGCCTCGGGCACGGCGAAGTGGCGGACGGCGTCGAAGATCCAGTAGAGGGAGATACCCAGCTCTCGTTCTCCGCGTAAGCGGGCGCGTTCCAGGCCCGCGAAGATCGGCTCGAAGCAATTCGGATCGTGGTTGCGCCACATGTAGATGACGCCCACGGAGATGTAGACCTCGGCGTGGACCACGCCCTGCGCGGCGAGAGCCTGCAGCATGCGCCAGGCGATGAGTTCGTAGTCGTCGGGGCCGATGAGCTGGTTGGTGACGGCTTTGAAGGCGTCCATGAAGCCGGTGAAATCAGTGAAGTGGTAAAGCGCGTCGGCTTCGGCCTGCGTCATGGGCTGGGCGTCGTGGCGGGCACTGAGTTCGACGAGCGTGGAGGGAAGGACCGTGCCTTCGAGGTGCAAGTGAAGCTCAGCCTTGGGGAGACGGCGGATAAAGGCGGCGATTTCAGTCACTCTTCGAGTGTAGCGGGCAGGGGAATTGTTCCGCACGTGCGGGCTGAAAAAGGACGAGCTTCACACTCTCAGTTTCTGCCCCTTTGTGCCACCGCCCAGTGCCGGCAAAGCGGCTATTTTGAGAACAAGCCGGAACCGCCACGGCCATAGACCTTTGCCGCCTTGTGCGCGGCCTGATTGGCCATTCGATTCAGTCTCTTATGCTCCGCCTCAGTGGGTTGGGCCTGTTCGCCTTCCGGCCTGGGAGTATTGGCGTCCTCAGGCTTCTTTTCCGGCGTTTGCAGATTCAGTTGAAGGAAGGTCTGCATGGCGTCATCCTCCGCATGTATTGTGACGCTGTTTGCGGTGCAAGGGTGGCTTTAATTGGGGAAATCTTTTGGCGGTGTGGGTGGTTCGTGGATGGGTGGTGCGGCGGTCCGTGCAGTCCGACCTGTCTTTCGTGCCAGAGCGGGGAGAGGAGAACCGTGGCGGCGCCACCCGTCGCCGTTTGATTCCGCGAACCTTCGGGACTATTCGATCTTGTCTCTCTTGGCCAAGTTGTGTCGTCCGCAAAGAATCTGAACGTTCTCCGGATCCTTTGAGGATCCACCCTTCGAGTAAGGGATGATGTGATCAAAATGCAGGCTGGAATTCGAACCGCACTTTACGCACTGTCCCTGATCGCGTTTCCAAACAGCAAGTTTCACCCAACTCGGAATTATGCGGTCGTCTTCGACGCGGATCAACGGTTGTCCGGTAGCGATGGGGGGATTCGTGTCGAGCAATCTGAGCGTGAATTTGAAAACTCTGCGTCCAGTTGAATAATCGCTTTTGGAATTGAGCAGTTCAAAAACTCCGTTATAGACCCATATCCCATCACGGATCTTTTCGAAGACTCGTACCCGTTCAGGCAATTCGCCTGTTTCTTTGAATCTACGAACGGCCTCTGCAAAAAGGCCGTTCTGGCTTAGAGAACCGCTGGGGTTATGCTCCGGCTGATCGATGGCTTTTGGATCGCGACAATTCCTTCCTTTTGAGCAATCATGACCTTCGTAGATGAGGGTCCTTCCGTCTTCTTCAACCTGATCGTCGTAAGGTGCTCCCTCACGACGACTCATTAGGATGACGGACTCTGCTCCGCAAAGCCGAAAGTTCATGCCTCGCTGCAAATTCACGCCAATGGCCGAGCACATCTCCATGTAAGAGATGACATCGCCCTGAGCAAAGTGAAGCGGTCTCTCCATGTCTTGAAGGCGTAATTCCTTACCGCATGCCTGCGAACTCGCTGCGGTGGCGGCTGTAGAAGAAGTAGATGACCAAGCCGGCGCAGAGCCAGAGGAAGAAGGCGCTCCAGGTGAGCACTTCGAGGCCCATCATGAGCACCACACAGAAGATGATCGAAAGCACCGGGAAGAGCGGGCCAAAGGGGGCGCGGAAGGCGCGGTGGCGCTCCGGCTCGCGGTAGCGCAGGATCAAGACCGCAATCGACACGAGCACGAAGGCAAACAGGGTTCCGATGTTGGAGAGGTTGGAGACGGTGCCGATGTCGAGCAGGCCGGCCGGGATGCCGACGACGAAGCCGGCGACCCAGGTGGCGATGGC
>DCFV01000097.1:13885-14627 GCA_002314435.1 Acidobacteriaceae bacterium UBA1795
AACCAGACGCGGGCCTGGCCAAGCTGGAAGACGAGGATGGACGAGATCATGCCCAGCATGGCGCCGATGAGCACGAAGAGGCGCACCCAGTGGAGGTTTGCGCCGCCGGGCTGGAGCGAGAGGCGCTTAAGCGAATTCACGACCGGAGCGGCGTCCCCCATGATGGACTGCCAGGGCACGATGCCGCTGAGGACGATGGCCACGCCGCCGTAGAGCACGGTACAGGCCACGAGCGTGGCGAGGATGCCGAAGGGCAAATCGCGCTGCGGGTTGCGGCACTCTTCGGCTGCGGTGGAGACGGAGTCGAAGCCGATATACGTGAAGAAAATGATGGAGCCGCCGGTGAGCACTCCGGTCCAGCCGTTGGGCATGAAGGGGTGCCAGTAATGGGGCTTAACGAAACTGGCGGCGGCAAAGATGAAGACCAGAATGGCGGCGGTCTTGACCAGCACCAGGATGTTGTTGGTGCGTGCCGACTCGCGGATGCCGCGCACCAGAATCACGGTGAGGATCATGACGACGAGAAACGCGGGGATGTTGAAGCCGAAGTGCCAGCCGGAGGCGTAGAGGTCTTTGCCTGCCATGTCCTGCAGGCCGGTAGGCAGGTAGGCGGGCGAGATCCATTGCAGCGGTGGATGAATGCCGAACCAGTCAAGCAGATCCACAATGTGCGCGGCAAAGCCCACGCTGACGCTCATATTGCTGAAGGCGTATTCGAGAATCAGGTCCCAGCCGATGATCC
>DCFV01000045.1 GCA_002314435.1 Acidobacteriaceae bacterium UBA1795
GAAGATCTCGACCAGCGCCTCCGCCAGATCACGATCTTCCTTGTGGACGGACACAAGTGAGCGGCCCTCCGCTGGCCGTTTCGGTATCGGTCAGGTAGACTTGAACAGGACCCCCAAGGTCCCATAGTTGGTGAGAGCCCGTAGCTCAGTTGGTAGAGCAACGCACTTTTAATGCGTGGGTCCTGGGTTCGAGTCCCAGCGGGCTCACCACGTTCTTCTCTTAATCCCTTGGCCAGAAGTGATCTTCCGAGCAGGCCCGCAGCCGATCGGCTGCTGACTCAGCCGTGATGTCGCGCTGCGGCATGCCCAACATCTCAAAACCAACCATGAACTTTCGCACGGTGGCCGAGCGCAGCAGCGGCGGATAGAAGTGCGCGTGGAAGTGCCACTCAGGATGCGCACCGCCGTCGGTCGGCGTCTGGTGGAAGCCCATCGTGTAGGGAAAGCTCGTCTCGAAGAGGTTGTCGTAACGCGTGGTCAGGCGCTTCAGAACGTCGGCCAGTGCGTCGCGTTCTTCACCGCTCATCTGCGGCAGCGCGCCCAGGTGCCGGCGGCTCACCACAAGCGCTTCAAACGGCCACACTGCCCACCACGGCACGAGAGCGGCAAAGTGCTCGTTCTCGAAGATCACCCGCTCTCCCTCGGCTTGCTCGGCCGCCAGGTAGTCGCACAGGAGGCAATGTCCTGTTTTGTCCAGATGCGCCTTCTGCGCCACGGTCTCCGCGGCGGGCTCGTCGGGCACAAAGTCAGTGGACCAGATCTGGCAGTGCGGGTGCGGATTGCTGGCGCCCATCATCGCCCCGCGGTTCTCAAAGATTTGCACGTACTGGATCCAGTCCAGCCCGCTCAGTTCCTGGTACTCGCGCGTCCATGCATCCACAACGGTACGGATCTCCGGTTTCGTCATGCGCGCCAGCGTGAGGCTGTGATCGGGATGGAAGCACAGCACCTTGCAGAGGCCCCGCGCGGCCTCAGCCGCGAGCAGAGGCGAGGCGGGAGCATCAGTGACGGCTGCTGCCTCGGGCAGAAGTGCGGCGTAATCGTTTACAAACGTAAATACTTCTTCGTACTTCGGGTTAGCTGCTCCACCAGCACGCTGGTTCCCCGGGCACAGGTAGCACTCTGGATCGTAGGAGACGCCGGACGGCATTGCCTTCTGCCCCACTTCGCCCTGCCAAGGCCGTTGTGTGCGGTGCGGCGACACCATTACCCAAGCCTGCCGCAGAGGATTCCAGCGGCGATGCGGAAACTGCCATTTCTTGCTCATGCACGCTCCATGCGTTTCAATCTGCGATCCCATTGTAATGTGCCTGTGGCGCACTCTTCTTCAGACTGTAGGAATCAGAATTTCCGTCTGCAGCTCCTCGACTGGCGTCATTCGCGGATCGTTTAAGTAGTGCTCGATGCAATAGTCATCGCGCTGCTCGATGCCTCGCTCCAGAACGATCTCAAACACTCTTCCCGTGGCTTGGGGAAGCAGAGTGTACGGGCCAGTCAAAACGAAGCGGCTATACTTGCCGCCGGCAAAGAGTTCGTAGCTGAGCCCGCCGGGCAATTCCACCGGTGGCGCGTCCAAGGCAAACCCCGCCCTGTAAATCTGCGTGTGCACTTTATAGAGGCTCAGGTATCCGGTAATTCTGTTGTGCTTCGTCAGCGCCTCCAGTTGCGCATGCGCCTCACCCCACGCCTGCGGCGCGTTGTTCATGAAGGGCCCCTGCTTCTCCACAAACACGTAGTGGGTCTCTTTCCAGGTGACGATCTCCGGCGTCTCGGTCAGATTCATGCGATGCTCCCTCTCGCTCTCAGATTCGAGTCTTCCCTACGCCGTCGGCTTGGCCGGCGGCGGCATTTGCGCAAGGAACCGCTCGGCGAACGCCGCGCTATACGTCTTAAGGAGTTCCCGCACGCGCTCCGATTGCGATGATCGCACGATCAACCCCGCGTGATGGTGCTTCTGCATCCGCACTACGATCTCCGGCGCATCGAATGCTGACGTATCCGGCTCCGCCGTCCTGGCCAGGCATAGCACGCTGCCGGCGTAGTCGGTGCGCATCTCCGGCGCATCATAGCGCACCGCGCGCAGATCATCCACCTCGATCTTAGCCCACTCCCTCCACAGGTTCACGCCCGTCGCCTGCTCGACCAGATCGGCAATAAAAGCGCCGCCCACCCGCGCTGCAATCTCAAGAAAATAGAACCGTCCGTCGGCGTGCGCCTTGATATATTCGCCATGCGTGACGCCGCGCTCCATGCCCAGCCCCGGAGCCAGGCGTGCGTTCAGTTCCTCCAGCGCCGCCCAGTCCGCGCTGGCCCGGTCCACCGTGCGCGTGGTGAATACCCCGCCATCATGCATCACCTGCATGGGCGGACGGCCATATTGATGGACCACGGCGAACACGACCCGGCCCTCACTCACGATGGAGTCCACGTGGAAGATGTCGCCGGACACAAACTGCTCCAGCAGGAAGTGACTCTGTGCGTCGCCCAGCTCGTCCAGCGTGCACCACAGCTGCTCCGGCTCTGCAATCTTGCGAATTCCCAGCGCAGAGGCCTCTGCACGCGGCTTGAGCAGCCACGGACCAGGCACACGGCTCATGTAGGCCCGCAGGTCGTCATAATGGAAGACGCCGCAGAACTCCGGCACAAGGAAACCGAGATCCCGCGCCGTGGTCCGCATCGCCAGCTTGTCGCGGTAGCGAAGCGCAGTGCTCAGGTTCATGCCGCGCAGCCGCATGTGCTCGCGAATCGCGGCCGCTGTCTCCTGGTCGAACTCGTCGAGCGCAACGATGCGGTCAAACTCCCGCCCTCGCGCCATCCACGACACGGTATTCAGAATCTGTTCGCGCGTCAGTTCGGCGGGCATCGTCACCAGATCTTCAAGCGCCTCGCGGGGCCAGTCGCCGTCACGCAGCTTTTCAACCGTCAGCAGCGTGGGCCTCACGCCCATCTCCGCGCATTGGCATAGAAAGTCCTGTCCCTTCTCGTAGCTCGAAATGCACAGAAACCGCCCGCCTGCGTCTGACATGCGCCTCCTCTGGTTGGCCCTGAAGTGAGATAGTTCTACCATAGGCACTGCACCCCGCAACTGCTTTAAGATCGAAGGGATTCTCGCCATGCTCGCCGCCCACGCCATCGCCGATCTGCACGACCAGCTCACCCGCGATTGGCATACCTCCTCGGAGACTTCGGACGCACCCTCCACCGACCCGGCATTCCTTGAGCGAGTAGCCCGCCAGCACCGCGCCAACTTCGACCTCTGGCACATTGAGGACGAGGCGCGTACCCCCGGGGCCACAGACACCGATCTGGCCCGCGTGAAGCGTCTGGTGGACCGCACCAACCAGCTCCGCAACGATCTGACCGAGGAACTGGACCGCACATTGCTGGCGTGGCTGATCGCGCATCAGTTGCCCAACCCTGCCGCCCCGCTCCACTCCGAGTCTCCCGGGCTGATGATTGACCGGCTCTCCATCCTCGCGCTCAAAATCTTCCACACACGCGACGAGGCCGAAAGAACGGGCGCACCCGCCGGCCACGCCCAGCGCAACCGTGAGCGCCTGGCGATCCTCGTGGAGCAACGCGCCGACCTGGCAGCCTGCCTCGACGCTCTGTGGCATGAGACCCTCGCCGGCGCTCGCCGCTTCAAGCTCTATCGCCAGCTGAAGATGTATAACGACCCCTCGCTCAACCCAGCCATTTACCGGAAATCAGGGCCCACGGCAAGGGACTGAACACACAGGACCCTACAATCTAAACTCTTTTTGGAACCAATCATTTGACGTCACCCGGTGTAATGGGTATAAAAATGGGGCGAGCTGCGCATTTCCTCGCGCCCGGACTTGAGCAAAGTTTCTGCCCACGCCCCCGCACAGGAATACGCACCCATTGGCAAAACTGATGACGCAAGACGCCCGATCCGCGGCAGCAAGCCGCAAAAAGTCTCCCCCCGCAGCTGCCAAGACCGGCAGCCATTCCTCCACGGCATCGGCGCAGGTTTTTCAGCATTACCAGGCGGCCGTTCAACTGGTGCAGCAGGGCAAGTATGAGAAAGCCCTGGTGGCGCTGGAGAAGCTGCTGCCCACGGCTACGTTTGAGATTGTCGAGCGCTGCCGCATGTATATCACCACCTGTAAGCGTCAGCTGGAAAGACAGGGCCTTATCTTCGGCACCCCCGAGGAGCGCTACGACTACGCCGTTTCGCGGCTCAATGAAGGCTACTTCGACGAGGCCACCCAGCAGTTTCAGGGCATTCTCGCGGACTTTCCCACGGCCGACTACGCGTACTACGGGCTTGCGCTCATCGACTCCATCACCGGCCGGATTCAGGGCTGCCTCGACAACCTCGCCAAGGCGATCGAACTCAACCCCAAGAATCGCCTTCAGGCGCGCGCCGACAACGACTTTCAGAACATGGTCGACGATCCCCGCTTCACTGAGCTGCTGTATCCTGAGATTCCGTAAGCTCTAGTGAACGCTGTGCCGTCGAACACCATTTCCTCCAATCCGGGCCCACTCTCTTCGTCTTCCGCGACCGCTGTCAAGCCTCTGCGCGTCGTCGCCATTGGTGGCGGAACGGGCCTGTCTACGCTGCTGCGCGGCCTGCGCCGCCATGTGGCTGTTCCCGGCCGGCCCAGCGCAGAGCACTCGCAGATCGCCGACCTCGCCGCGGTAGTCACTGTCACGGACGACGGCGGTTCCTCCGGCCGCCTGCGCAAGGATTTCAACATGCTGCCCCCCGGCGACCTGCGCAACTGCATGGTCGCTCTGAGCGAAGAAGAGGACGTGCTCGCCCAGCTCTTCGCCCACCGCTTCCGGTCCGGCGATGCGCTCGAAGGACACAACTTCGGCAACCTCTTCGTCGCCGCGCTCACGGAGGTCACGGGCGACTTTGCCCACGCCATTCAGCTCGCCTCAAAGATTCTCTCCACCCGCGGCCGCATCTACCCCGTGACCACAGCCAACGCAACCCTGGTGGCGCGCATGGACGACGGCACGCTAGTCCGCGGCGAGACCAATATCACAGCCAGCCACCGGCGCATTGCCGAGCTGCTGCTGGACCCGCCCGA
>DCFV01000105.1 GCA_002314435.1 Acidobacteriaceae bacterium UBA1795
ATCTTTCGATCGGCACAACGCTGGCTATCTTTGTGGGCGGAGCCGTGCGCTGGTTTGTGGACCAGGCGGTGAAGCGCGCGGGTGGCGATACAGAGGAAGCCAGCAGCGAGATTTCGCCGGGCTCGCTCTATGCGTCAGGACTGATTGCCGCGGGCGGCATTGTGGGCTTGATGGGCGTGGCGCTGAAGGGCTACGAGACGACGGCCGACAAGGGTGACCTGCTCAACTTTCCGCACACCTTCGTAGACAACAATTGGGTAGCGGTGCTGGCGTTCGCGATGCTGGCCTTTTCGCTCTACTACTTTGCGCGCAAGCCGCTGAAGAAATAAGCGGGGAACGAATTGAAGCGCTGAGGCCTCGAGGCTTCCGCGCTTTTTTCGTTAGTGGATGATGCGCCAGAGGTGCCAGAGGCCGTACAGCAGCAGGCACGCCGCCGCTTCGATTGCGAGGGCGTAGCGCAGGCCGCGGAAGCAACCGAGACCGCGCACGCCAGCAGCATCGCGGTCGGTCATCGCCGGCTCGAAATACCTGATTTCAGAAACTGAGTGGAAGTAGTCGTCGGCCGCGGCGGCGGTCGACGGATGTGTACCTGCGGGTGCCTGTTGAAGGGATGTGAGCATGCGAGTAGTCCCCTTTTCACCGTTCTTATCGGCTCACGGGCCGATAAGCATCTGCCCCGGTAACAAACAAAAGTACCGCGACGCGAAGGATGATTCTGCGGCGATTCTCACGCGAACAATGTGATTCATGTCACCTTATGTCGGGAAAACAGACGACCGAAATTAAAACGGAACAGGAATGACCAGAATGGGACAAGGGGTGCGGGTAGGCGGACTACGCAGGGCGCTGACGCTGCCGAAAAGCCTGCCGCGCGGCAAACACCGCGTCGTGGTACTTCTCCGCCCAGAGCCAGACGCCACAGAAGGCCTCACTGAGCGAGCGCCCAAGCTCGGTAAGCTGATAGTCCACGTGAGGCGGAATGACCGGGTGCACGGTGCGCACGATCAGGCCGTCGGACTCCATTTGACGCAGGGTTTTGGTGAGCATCTTCTGGCTGACGCCTCCGACCAGCTCGCCGAGACGCGTAAAGCGCACAGTCCCCTGCTCTTCGAGCACCTCTAGGACCAGCATGGTCCACTTGTCGGCCACGCGATCGATGATCTCGCGAACGAGGGCGTCGATTTCGGGCGTGGACGGCTTTGCGGAGTCTGAACGCTGGATTTCAGCTATACTCTCCATTTGGAGAGTATAGCTCAAAAAGGTGCCTACTTTATAAAAGAAAGTGTTCGATCTATGATGCCCTTCGAGGAGAAACAATACCTATGAATCCCAAGGGCAACACCATTCTCGTAACGGGCGGAGGGTCGGGCATTGGCCGCGGCCTGGCCGAGGCACTGCATGCGGAAGGTAACACGGTTATCATCGCGGGGCGGCGCAGGAGCGTGCTGGAAGCCACCGCGACTGCCAATCCGGGCATGCAGTGGCTCACGCTGGACATCGAGAGCGCGGCGGGCATCGAGACGTTTAAGGCAGAGATCACGGCAAAATTCCCCACGCTCAACGTGGTACTCAACAACGCGGGCATCATGCGGCCGGAAAAGCTGACGGCCGAGCCGGTAGACCTGGCCAACGTCGAGGCGATCATCGCGACCAACCTGCTGGGGCCGATCCGACTAACGGCGGCTCTGCTGCCGCACCTGAAGAAGCAGCCTCATGCAGCGGTGATCAACGTATCGTCGGGGCTGGCCTTTGTGCCGCTGGCACTGACGCCCACCTACTGCGCCACTAAGGCCGCCATCCACTCGTACACGCAGTCGCTGCGCCACCAGCTGAAGACGACTTCGGTTGAGGTGCTGGAGCTTGTGCCGCCGTATGTGCAAACGGACCTGATGGGTGGTGCGGAAGACCCGCGTGCAATGCCGCTGAAGGATTTTCTGGCCGAAACAGTGGCCTTGCTGAAGCAGCAACCGACGCCGGCCGAGATCTGCGTGGAGCGGGTAAGGCCGCTGCGCTTTGCGGCGGAGAACGGTAGCTACGCGGGCGTGTTCGAAGGGCTGAACTCGGCGCTGGCCGACATTCAATAGCCTGCGGAGCGCTTGCGGAAGATGATCTTGAGCTCGGTGCGCCAGTGCTCGCTGAGGGCGATGAGTTCCCAGTCGACTTCGCGCACGAAGTAGCGCAGAACGGGCTCGTTGGCGGGGTGGATGCGCAGGGCAGGTGCGGCCAGCAGCAGGCGCGGTGGCTCTGCAGACACCTCCGCACCGGCGAAGTAGCCCTGGCGCTCGAAGGCGGAGAGCGGGCGGCTGCTGCCCGGCGTGGCCTGACGGTCAGCGTTGAGAGAGCGCACGCGAATCCAGTAGTCGAGGGCCTGCAGAGGCAGATGCAAGTCCTCATCTGCTTTGAGCTCGATCACCACCAGACGGCCGGTGCGATCGAGTGTGAGCAGGTCGAGCAGTCCGCGGTCCCCCGAGGAGAGCGCGGGGACCTGGGAGTAGAGCAGGCCGCGGCGCAGGGTGGGGATGAGCTCGGGCACGCCGGCGCGCAGGCGCGACTCTAGCCAGCGCTCGGGCTGCAGGCGAAAGAGCGGATCGGTGTGGAGGCCCTCGGAATGACGGCTGGCGAAGAGGCGCTCGAACAGCTCACGAGCGAATGGTTCGTTGTCGTCGGTGAGCGGAGTTTCACAGGCACCGGCGCCGAAGACAAGTTCACTTTGCAGCGCGAAGGAATGGGCGCTGGCTCCGTGGCGCACGCGGGCAAAATCGAGACCGTGGAGCAGCAGGCTCACTTCGGAGGCCGAACGCGGGCGGATCTCGACGCGGGGTCGCGCAGCGGGCGGAACGAGACTGAGCAGGCGGTCGATGCCCTGCTGGCAGCGCTCAACCACGGCCGTCGCGGAGAAGGCGTGCACTAGGTGCGACTCAACATTGCCGGTGTCACGGAAGTCGACGGCAGTGAGCTCCTCGCTTCGCTCGTCGAGGGTGAAGAGCTGGAAGTCGGCAGCGGCGTGGTTGAGCCAGGCCATGCGCTCGGCTGTAGTGCGCCAGGCACCGGTGGGGACGATGACTTTGAGCCCGCCGAAGTGGCGACGGCCATCGGAATGCTGGCGGCAGAAGTCGAGCCAGAGGATGCCGAGTGTGAGCACACCGTCGATGATGACGGCTGACTCGGCGCTGCCCACGCCGATGACGGCCTCGGCGGCGGTGCCGCGCAGCAGGCGGCCGCGTACGTAGGCCGGTCCAAAGCTGTGCTCCAGATCCATCGCTGAGCGGAAGCCGTCAACCTTGGCACCGATGAATACTCGGCCGAGGGCGCGTTCCAATATTTTCTGGTACGTGCGACGGGCGGCATCGCGGGCCGTGGGGGTGCGGCGGTCGCTCGTCGGCACCAGTTCAAGCGCCTGCGGACGGGGCGCGCCCATGCGGCGAGTCATGAGGCGCAGGCTGCCGGCGCGCTCGCGGACTTCGACCACGGTTCGGATCAGATTGCGCTCCTCGCTCCAGAGCTGGAGGACGCAGCGGCCGTGGTTCTCGCTGACGGTGTAGCGCGCGCTGCGCAGGTCAAAGAGGACGCGACCATCTTCAAGAACAGCCGCCGCGGGATGCTCAGCGAGGTAGTCCTCAAGGGTGCGGGTGAGCTGCGTGACGGAGGGAGCGTCGCTGGCTGGGCCCATGGCGCGTGGTTACCAGCCCATGCGCGTGCGAAGAACGGTAATGTGCGCGGTGTGGTGCCGGGAGTGCCACGCGTAAATCGCGAGCACGGTGGCAAGCGACTGACGGCCGCCTTCAGGGTGAATGTAGCCGCGGGTGAGATCAGCCTCAGTGAGCGCTCCAAGCAGCGCGACCCAGCGGGTGTGCAGCGCGTCGATGAGGGCGAGTGAGGGCTCGAGCGGCAGCGCACAGTCAGCCAGGCGGGCCCATGCGGCCTCGTCGTAGGACTTGATGGTGGGCCAGTCCTCAGTGAGGGCAAGCTTGCAGCGGACGAACGCGTTCATGTGACTATCCGCCACGTGGTGGACGACCTGGCGGACAGTCCAGCCGCCTTCGCGATAAGGCGTGTCGAGCTGGGCGTCTGTGAGTCCGGCCACAGCCGCTCGCAGGCGCTCAGGCAGCGCACGCAGCACGGCGATTGCGGCAGCGCGTGCTTCAGCCGTGCCTGCAGATTGGCCGTCAAAGCGGCCGATAGGATAGCGGAGATCGGGAGCAGTCATTGGGGCGTCTTATGAATCAGTATCTATTTATGCGGACGCACTTTCTTAGTGGCGTGCTTGGGGGCGCCCTTGATGCCGGACTTGTTGGCCGACTTTGTTACATGCTGGCCGGTGGGATGTGAGGCGAAGGCCGGCACTCCGGCCGCCAGAACGCATAGCAAAGCGGCAAAAGCTATCTTCTTCATGGCGTGAATGTAGCACGGTCCGCGCCCAAGGGGTAGAGACCAAAAGTCATAGAGCACCAAAAGGGAGACGGCTCCCCGCATTGGGGAGCCATCGGCGAACGGGGCAACCACCCAAGGCGCTAGGCGCGATGATGGTGATGCGCGTGATGATGGTGATGATGGTGGCCGGCGGCGAATGCGGGACTTGCGCACGCAATCAGCAGAAGGGAAGCAAGAACAAACTTCTTCATGGCCCGAATGTAGCATGCACGCGCCGGGAGGGTGCACCGCCGGGTGGGATCGGGACCAAAACAGGAACGGGGGACACAGCCTGGGGTGATTCTGCGCGTCCGGCGTAAACTGGAAAAATGACGAACCCGGCCGCTTCCCCTGCCCCGAGTCAGAGGCGCTATTTCTTTGAGAAGTTCGGTATTACCGAGCGGCTGCTGGAGCGCTGCCTGGGCGAGGCGCTCTCGGCAGGCGGCGACTATGCCGATCTTTATTTCGAGTCAGTCACTTCCACGTCGCTGGGCGTGGACGAGCAGATTGTAAAGTCGGCCAGCCAGGGCACAAGCGCCGGTTGCGGCGTGCGGGTGCTGAGCGGCGAGCGCACCGGCTACGCCTACACCGACAACCTGAGCCCGGAGCGCCTGCTGCACGCGGCACGGACCGCGGCCTTGATCGCCTCCGGCCCGGCGAAGCAGCCGGTGCAGGGATTCACGGAGACACCAGCGGCGGACCTGTATCCGGTGCCTCTGGGCGGGTTCGATCTGGACCTTGCGGCACGGCTGGAACTGGTGTTGCGCGCGGATCGCGCGGCGCGGGCCTTTGATCCGCGGGTGGTGCAGGTGCGGGCAGGCTACAGCGAGGAGCTGCGGCGGATTCTGATTGCTGCCTCCGACGGTGCCTTCGCCAGCGACACGCAGCCATTGTGCCGGCTGAACGTGTTTGTGATCGCGAAGGATGGAGCGCTCTCGACCAAGGGCTCTGCGGGTGGCGGCGGCCGGGCGGGGCTGGAACAGTTTGCCGGGAGCAAGAGCCCGGAGCATCTGGCACAAGAGGCTGCGCGCGGGGCGATTCTGCAACTGGGCGCGGTGCCCGCACCGGCAGGCGAGATGCAGGTGGTGCTGGGGCCGGGATGGCCGGGCATTCTTCTGCACGAGGCCGTGGGGCATGGGCTGGAAGCCGACTTTAACCGCAAGAAGACGTCGGCGTTTGCAGGGCTGATCGGGCAGCCGGTGGCGAGTTCCAAAGTGACCGTGGTGGATAACGGCACGATGGCCGGGCGGCGCGGCTCACTGAATGTGGACGACGAGGGTTCGGCCACTCAGGAGACGGTGTTGATCGAGGGCGGCGTGCTGAAGGGCTATTTGACCGACAAGCTCTCCGCGCGGCTGACTGGCGCGTCCAACACTGGCTCGGGACGGCGAGAGAGCTACCAGTGCATCCCCATGCCGCGCATGACGAACACCTACATGCTGGCCGGAGACGACGCGCCAGAGGATATTCTGCGCAGCGTGAAGCGCGGCCTCTACGCGGTGAATTTTGGCGGCGGGCAGGTGGACATCACCAATGGCAAGTTCGTGTTTTCGGCCTCGGAGGCCTACCTGATCGAGGACGGCAAGATCACCGC
>DCFV01000188.1:0-10412 GCA_002314435.1 Acidobacteriaceae bacterium UBA1795
GCGCTCAGACGACAAGCAATCCCACATAGCGCCGCTGCCCCTCGGCATAGATGGGGTCGAAGGCGAGCGACGACTTGCCTGAGCCCGACACACCGCTGATCACAGTCAGCTTGCCATGCGGCAGCGAACAGGAGATGTTCTTCAGGTTGTGGGTCCGCGCACCGCGGATGACGATCGCGTCGTTCGATGAGCTCAACGGGAAGACACCGGGAAGAAGAATGTAGCCGACAGTTCTCAGAAGCCTCAGTGAGGCTCAGAGCGCAACCGGCCATTCTTTATTATAAAGCGCGGCGCACCTTCAGCCGGCGCACCGCATGTCCACCAGTCAAGCGGCCCACCCCGCATCCGCATGTGCAATGGATGTACTCCTTGAGTAGAAGGTGCGTTCTGCGCTTCTGTTGCCCCTGCCTTCCCGTCTAATCCTCGGCAGCCCGTTAAACTCATAGAAGAGGTATCGCGTGTTCCGCAAGGCTTTTTCCTGTCTGCTCGTTTTTGCTGCTTCCGGTGTGGCTTCCCTGCTGTTTGCCCAGGCGCCTCCGCCGCACAACGTTCCCGCGGCGCCGGTCCCTGCCGAGTTGGCAGCGCCGGTTGCCGAGGCCGAAGCCGCAATCGTCAAGTCCGACTGGAAGACCGCCGAGGCCAAGCTGGATCCCTACCTCGCCACGCACCCCAACGACGGACGCGCGCTGTTTGACGCCGGCTACGTTGCCGATGCCCAGGACCGCCTCGACGACGCCGCGGGCTTCTACCGCCGTGCCACACAGGCCAACGGACGCTCGTTCGAAGCTCATCTCTCGCTTGGCCTGCTGCTGGCCCGCCAGGGCAAGCCGGAGGAAGCGCGGCCCGAGTTGTTGACCGCCACCGCACTGGACCCCGGCGATGGCGGACCTGCCCTAAAAGCCCGTGCTTGGCGAGCCCTGGCCCAGTTGGATGCGACGAGCGACGCGACTCAGGCCTCCACCGAGTTGCTGGAAGTGCTTAAGCTGACTCCCGAGACTCCCGCGGATACTCTGCTCGCCGCCCAACTGGCCGAAGCCACTGGACAGCCGGAAATAGCCGAAGCCGCATACCGCCGTATGCTTGCTAAGGACTCCACGTCCGCTGCCGCCCAGGCCGGTCTCGCCCACTTGCTCATCAAGCAAAAGAGGTACCCAGAGGCCGAAGCGCTCCTCCGCGGAGCCCTCGCGCAGGCACCTGACGACCCAGCCCTTACCGCGCAACTGGCAAGTGTGCTGGCGGCCCAGGACAACGCCGAAGCTCTGCCCCTCCTCGAAAAGCTCCATGCCACCCATCTGCAGGATGCAGCCATAACTCGCATGCTGGCCGACATGCGCGCCGAAGCCGGCGACATTCCAGGATCCGACAAGCTCTACATGGCTCTGCTGGCCGTGCAGCCTGACGATGTAGATCTACTGGTGGCTCATGGACAGAACCTGATCCGCCAGCTCAAGTACGCCGAGGCCGTAGTTTCGTTCGACAAAGCGAGCCGCATGGCCCCCTCTGACGGCGACGCGTGGAGCGGCCTTGCTTTCGCCGCCTCAAAAACCGGCCAGCCCGATGTCACACTGCATGCGCTGACCATGCGGTCAAAAGTACTGCCCGAATTGCCCTCCACTTACTTCCTTTGGGCCACCGCGTATGACACGCTTCACCAGAAGGATCAGGCCATCGCCTACTATCACCACTTCCTCGCCGCCGCCGCGGGTAAGTTCCCAGATCAGGAATGGCAGGCCAAACAACGCCTGTTGCTGCTCGAAAAGAAGTCTGTTCCCGGGCGGTGAGGCAGTTCACCCCTGCATTGCGTTTCTTCTACGCAGTTTCTGCCTTCGTTTTGATGACACAGGAATGCAGTTACCATATTGCGTTGGTTTTCGCTTGCATCCGGCCCCTCACCGTCCTATTGTGTGCGCGTGGGGTTTGGTAGATAGACCTCGCGCCGATCCGTACACGTATCCGCACGGCGGAGGATCCTATATGCGTGGTCACGTTTCGTTGGCGATTCCGCTTCTGCTCCTGCTATCTGCCCCACCCCTGCGCGCCTACTCCCCGGATGAGAAGACTGCCGACCTGCAGTCCATTACAGCCCTGCAGGCTCGCATCGCCCAAGCCCAGCCCCGGGAACAGTGTTTCCTCTATGCTGAGCTAATGCACCAGATGACCGAGTTCAGCCTGCATCAGTACGCGGCCGGTAACACCGAAAAAGCCAACGACCTGCTCAAGGAGATCCAGACTATTGCGCAGAAGGTTCACCTTTCGGTGACTAACAACGACAAGCGCCTCAAGAACGCAGAAATACTGCTCCGCCACACCGCGTTTCGCCTGAGTGAGATGCTGCACAACTCGAGCTTCGAGGATCGCCCGCTGCTCCAGGAGACCCTCGCACAGGTGAATCGGGCGGAAAATGAGGCAATGCTGCAGGTTTTCAAGAAATAGAGTCGTGAATCCACGTCCATTTGCACTGCTCGCCCTCGCACTTGTCTGCGCTTCACCCCTTTGCGCGCAAAAGCAGCATCGTCAGCCTCTGACCGAGCCGCAGGTTGAACAAATCCGCGAAGCGGGCATCGATCCTGACCAGCGCATCCGCCTTTACGCACGCTTCGTCGGAGAACATGTTGATGCCATCGAATCGCTGAGCAAGCGCGGCGCCTCCAGCGCTCGCACCCAGAGACTGGATGACGCACTGCAGGATCTCACTGCGCTGATGGATGAACTCGGCGAGAACCTCGACCAGTACGGCGGACGCAAGGCTGACCTGCGCAAGGCACTGAAAGCACTGAACGAAGCCGCACCCCGCTGGATGGATGCTCTCCGTTCTCTGCCCCACGAAGCCGGTATAAACCTCTCCCGCAAAGAAGCGTTAGAGAGCGCCCACGACCTGACCGACCAGGCTATCCAGCTCGAAAAGGATCAGACGGCCTATTTTGCCGCGCACAAGGACGAAAAGGGACAGGAGCGGGCGGAACCGAAATGATGCCTGCCTCGCATGCTACCCTCCTTGTTGGTGACTCCTGATCTGACCCCCATTTTTCAGGAAGAGTATCGCGCGCTGCGCCCACGGGCGCCCATGCCGCCATTCGTGGTTCGCTTCCGCCGTTTCACTTCGCTCAACACCACTATTCGCCTGCGTGAGGGGCGAATTCTGGTGAGCCTTTCGGACTTGCTTGAAGGGGCGCCTGAGTCTGTATTGCGAGCTATCGCGCACATTCTGCTGGCAAAACTCTACCGCAAGCCCATCGAGGCAGCGCAGAATGTACGCTTCAAGCGCTTCGCCTCCAGCGCCGCGGTCACCCGGCAAACCGAGCTGATTCGCCACGCTCGCGGTACCAAGCGTTACTCCGGACCGGAGGGCCGCTTCTACCATCTGGAAGAGGTTTTCGACTCCCTCAACGAGCGCTTTTTCGGCGGCCTGCTCGGGAGGCCCGACCTGACATGGAGCGAGACCTTCTCCCGTCGTTCGCTGGGACACTACGACGCAGCACACAACACCATCGTGGCCAGCCGCGTCTTCGATCGCCCCTCCAGCCCGCGCTATGCCATAGAGTACCTGCTCTACCACGAGATGCTTCACCTGAAACATCCGGTGCGCATGCGCGGGCTCAGACGCTGCGTTCACCCGCCGGAGTTCAAGGCTGAGGAGCGCCTCTTCCCCCAACTCAAAGAAGCTCTCGCCTTTATCAAGAGGCTCTGAGGCCTGTGTTTCCCAACTTGAAACGAGCTGGATTCACCGGTCCCATATTGTTCTTTCAAGTTGTTGACGGCGCACATTTTCACATGCAACCCGATCTTCCGCCGTCTAACATGACAACACGGAGGCCGTATTGCTCACTCTCTCCTGGTTTTATCCGGTCTTTGAAGGATTCATTCTAGGTGTGGTTGCCATGGTGCTGCACGAGTGCGGCCACATGCTGGCTGCGCGCGCGGTCGGAGTTCGCGTCAAGGATTTCGGGGTGAGTTGGCGAGGAGCCTATTTGGTGCGCGATGCAGGCACACCCGGCGAGAATCTGATTATTTCGCTCGCTGGCCCACTTACCAATGCGCTCCTTATGCTCTGTTGGCCACTATCAAAGACGTTCTTCCTGGTGAACCTCTGCTGTGCCTTCTTCAATCTGCTGCCGATCCAGAACTCGGACGGGGATCGCGCACTCACTTGTTGGCGTCAGATACAGGCTGGAAATCAAAAGCGGCCTTCCACACCTGAGAGCATGAGTTCCGGATCCTAACGCGGGAACCGCGCTCCTGCGTATCCGTTGTCCATATTTGAACCGGGCTGCGGCGATAGAGCGCTCTGATTTTGGGAAAATCACTGGATTACGCCGTCTGCGCTGCGTCGTGCGGTCCTGCTACGGTGTGTGTCGCCGCCCACGCAATCAGGACCGCGCCCAACACCACGGATCCTGCGCTGGCAAGCTGCGCATTCGAGAGGCCCCACAGCACCTTTGGGTTCCGCCGGATGAACTCAACCAGGAACCGCGCCGCGCCACTCAGAATCAGGTATTCGCCTAGCATCCAGCCCGTGGGCCTCGGTTTGCCACCGCGTAGCCACAGCCACCACCCAATCACCAGGCCCGCGATCAGTTCGTAGAGCGGGGTCGGATGCACCCGCTCGAGCGTCGGCTCCAGGCCGTGGGGAAAGCTCATACCCCAGGGCAGCGTCGTCGGCAGCCCGTAGCATCCGTCGCCAGAGAGGAAGCAGCCGACCCGTCCGATGCCATAGCCGATTGCCGCCGCCGGCGAGCACAAGTCCAGCGTGCGCACTGCCCCTATACCTGATCGCCAGCCCTGCAGTAGCAGCGCACCAAGACCAAAGACGAGCCCGCCGAACCACGCGAACCCGGCAGTGTCCCACAGCACCTGCCAGCCTAACTCGTGGAACTCGCTCGGCGTGTCCAAGACGTGCCACGCTTTGGCGCCCAAAATCCCGGCCACCACGGCCACTGCCACCATTCCCACCGCATCGGCATCGATCCCCGCGCGGCGGAATGACCGGTCAACTATGTACGCAGCTGCCACAGCCGCCAGCCAGAGCATCAATCCGAATGTAGGGATGTTCGGATGCCAGAAGTACAGGTTCAAATGGAGATATGGAAACATGCCTTCTCAGTATAGACGCGTCCCACTCCGCCTCCGCTTCCGCAGTTGTCCGTGTTCCCGGACCATCTTTTTCACAGACCGGCGATGCCGCGGAGCGCTGATTCAGGCGATACTATCCCCATGGGAGCCATTACATACCAGGGCCTTGATGTCCTTTATACCCATCAGCAGATTGCCGAGCGCGTATCCGAAATGGGCGCGCAGATCACTCGGGACCTTGACGGGGAAAAGCTCGTGATGGTGGGCGTTCTGAAGGGCGCTGCGCTCTTCTTGTCCGATCTGGCGCGTGCTGTACAGGTGGACACGACTTTCGACTTCGTCGCCGTCTCCAGCTACGGCAAGGGGCAGCGTTCCTCAGGTGCCGTCAAGCTCATCAAGGACCTCGACGAGCCCATCGAAGGCAAGAATGTGCTCATTGTCGAAGACATTTTGGACACGGGCCTGACGCTCTCATATCTGCGCAAGATCTTTCTTCAGCACCACCCTAAGTCGCTGCGCATCGCCACGCTGCTGGACAAGCCGTCGCGCCGCATCGAAAAGATCGATGCCGATTATGTCGGTTTCTCTATTCCCAACCTGTTCGTCATCGGCTACGGAATGGATTACGCAGAGCGCTATCGCAATCTCCCTGATATTTGCCTGATGTCACCCGAACTCCCCGAGTAGCATCCAACCCTCGGGGAGACTCCCGGAGGCTGGATGTCTCAAAACAAAATTGCAGCTCCGGAGTTGCTGGCGGGCGCCTATCGCGACTTTAACGCTCGCAATCTCGACGCGGTTCTGGCACGGCTGCACCCGCAAGTTGTTTGGGCAAATGGCATGGAAGGTGGCCACGTTCGCGGCCGTGAAGCCGTGCGAGCTTACTGGACGCGCCAGTGGGCGATTCTCGATCCGCATGTTGAGCCGACGGCGATCCGGCAGGAACCTTCCGGCAGGTGGGTTGTGGAAGTTCACCAGATTGTGCGCGACCTGCAGGGTAATCTCCTGACCGACGCCACGGTTTGCCACTTCTATATCTTTAGAGGCGCCCAGATTGAGCGCATGGATATTCAGAACCGGTCCAACGACAGGCCGTAATTTCACGCCACGGTAACGCGACCGCAGTCACTTGGCCCCTCGTTCCGCAGGCACTATACTCAACATCCGGAGACTCCTTGGCGGGCCTCTTTCCCCAGGGCCACCCGCGCTGAAAGGAGCGGAGCATTATGACCACGATCACCCCCATCAACGAAGCAGAACTCGAGTTCGACAACGGTTTTTTTGACGCGGCGGCCTTTGCCGCAAAGGCTCTTTCAAGCTGGCAGTCGGTTGCCGCGGTTATCGACCACACCCTATTGAAACCGGACGCTACGCGCGAGCAGGTGGAAAGCCTCTGCGACGAAGCGATCCGCTACCGCTTTGCCTGTGCCATGGTTAACCCTGTATGGGCTTCCACGGCGGTCGCCATGCTGTCCGGAACTGGCGTATCCGTCGGAGTCGTCATCGGCTTTCCGCTGGGTGCCTCGCTAGTTTCCACTCTGCGCCAAGAGGCCGCTGCACTGGCACGGCTGGGCGCGCGCGAGCTCGACATGGTCATCCCTATCGGACCGCTCAAGAGCGGCAATCACCAGGCCGTGGAACACGCCGTACGCGCCGCTGCCACTGTCGCTCACCACAACGGCGCGATACTCAAGGTAATTCTCGAAACCGCACTGCTCAGTGTGGAAGAAAAGCTGCGCGGCGCTGAACTCGCCATCCAAGGTGGAGCGGACTTCCTCAAGACCTCTACCGGCTTTGCTTCCGGCGGTGCTACCGCTGCCGACGTGGCGCTCCTGCGCGGAGTGGCCGGAGCACGCTGCGGCGTCAAGGCCTCGGGCGGGATACGCAAGCTGGCAGACGTGCGATCCATGCTCGAAGCCGGAGCCAACCGTATCGGCGCTTCGGCCTCGGTCGCCATCGTCCGCGAGCTCGGCGCGGAGTAGATCCGCAGCCACTCCCTTCCTGAGGCAACCAGCATGAGCGGCAACCCCGGCCGCTCTTCTTTTGCCTGCCGGTAATCCCCCTCTTTGTTTTCTGTTCCCCTTCTCCGCCATCAGCTATCATTCCCATCAACACTATGCCTGCCAGCCCTGACACCTCCCCGGAATCCCACGAGTTCGAAGGCGACTATCGCCCCGTTGCATCGGACAATCCTTACGCGCATCTCGACCCCTCAAACGTACGCGTGGAGACGGCCGACCTGACCTATCTGGTGCAGTTGGCCGACGCCCTGAACACCACGCTCGATCTGGAAACGTTGCTCTGCCGCACCTCTGAGCTGGTCCGCGCCATTATTCCTTACCGCATCTTCGCTATCCTGCTGCTCAACGATCGCACTCGCGAGTTACGCGTACGCTTCCAGATCGGCCACACGCCTGAAGTGCAGCGCATGCGCTTCCCCCTCGGCAAGGGCGTGGTCGGCCAGGTTGCGCTTGCACGCCAGGCCATCCTGCTCAACGACGTCAAACAGTATCCGAACTATCTGCCCGCCAACCCCGACGTGCGCTCCGAACTCGCAGTCCCGCTCATCGCAAAGAACCGCCTGATCGGCGTCATGGATATTGAAAGCGAGGAGGCCGGATACTTCCGTCCCGAGCATCTACACCTGCTCACGTTGACTGCCTCTCGCATCGCCCAGGCTATCGAGAACGCGCGCCTCTACGCCCGCGCCTCGCGCCAGGCGCAGACCCTCACCGTTCTGAACGAAATCTCAGCCGAGCTGACGTCCATCCTCGATCTGGATCCACTGCTGGCGCGCATCGGTCAGTTGCTCCGCCGCCTCATCGATTACCAGATGTTCAGCATCATGCTGCTCGATGCAAAGGGCGAAACGCTCATTACGCGCTACGCATGGCGCTTTGGCTACGCCCACGCGCCCCAGCGACGCATCCCCATCACCAGCGGACTGGTGGGTGCGGCGGTGCGCGAGTGGCGGCCCATCAACGTGCGCGATGTGCACAAAGACCCGCGCTATCTGGAGATGAACCCCGAGACACGCTCCGAGTTGATCGTGCCGCTGTTTCACAAGGGACGCATCATCGGCGTGCTCGACCTGGAGCATACGCGCACCGGCTTCTTCAACGAAGAGCATCAACGTACCCTCACAACAATGGCTGCGCAGGTAGCCATCGCCATTGAGAACGCGCGTCTCTACCAAGCCGTGAGCCGCCAGGAAAAACAGCTGGAGCGTGATATCGCCATGGCGCGCGAGGTCCAGCTCCGCCTGCTGCCCACCGCACCGCCCGCGCACGACCACGCTGAGATGGCCGTGCGCTTCCTGCCTGCGCGCAGCATAGGCGGCGACCTCTACGACTTCCTCGACTACAGCGAGAAGCAGACCGCCATCGTACTCGGCGACGTCAGCGGTAAAGCTGCCCCTGCGGCGCTCTTTGCTGCGCTGGTCAGCGGCATCATGCGATCGGCAGCGATCCACCGCCCGGAGCCCGCACAGATGCTCACGCTGCTCAACGACGCGCTGCAGGAGCGCAAGCTCGAGTCGCAATACGTCACTATGCTCTTTGCGCTATGGAACGACGAGACGCGCACCCTGTACGTGGCCAACTCCGGCGCCGTGCAGCCTATTCTCTGCCGCGCTGGCCAGTCCATCACCATCCAGGCGGAGGGCTTCCCGCTGGGCCTCTTCCCCGACGCTACATACGAAGAGCTCACTCTAGACACCCAGCCCGGCGATGTGCTGGTCTTTGTTTCCGATGGCATCCTCGACGCGGAAAACCACCTGGGCGAGATGTATGGTCAGGACCGGCTCGCCGAGGCACTGTGCGGCCACCGAGACCAGTCCGCAAAGCATATCGCCGACGCCGTCCTGGCCGACGTAACCCGCTTCCAGGACGGCAAGGACCGCTTCGACGATGAAACCATCATCGCGCTGCGCGTACGATAGCTGACCTCGGAGCCTCTTCCCTGTGCAAGGACCGGCGCCTCTCTCCGCTAAACTGGTGGAGACACCCTTTTCCGGAGCCCCTTTGCACACCGCTACGCAAGAACGCCTCGTCCGCCCTGCCCGCAACGTCCTGGGCAGCCTGCGCCTGCCCGGCGACAAGTCCATCAGCCATCGCTACGGCATGCTCGCGGCTTTTGCCGAAGGCGTCTCGCGCTTTACCAACTTTTCGACTGGCGCTGACTGCGCCTCGACGCTCGCCTGTATGCAGGCGCTCGGAGCCTCAGTGCGCAAGCTCGACGACGGAGCGGTGGAAGTCACCGGCGTGGCGGGCCGCGTAACCCCAACGAGCCAGCCGCTCGATTGCGGCAACTCCGGCTCCACCATGCGCATGATCTCCGGCCTGCTGGCACCGCAGGAAGGCACATTTACGCTCGTCGGCGATGAATCGCTTTCACGCCGCCCCATGGAGCGCATTCGCAAGCCCCTTGAAGCCATGGGCGCGCGGCTGACACTGACGGAGGGGCACGCACCGATCACCATCCAGGGCGGCGCGCTCAAGGCCATCGATTACACCACACCCGTACCCAGCGCACAGGTGAAGACCTGCGTTCTTCTGGCCGGTCTGCAGACCGAAGGCACGACCATAGTGCGCGAAGCCCTGCGCACACGCGACCACAGCGAGTTGGCGCTCCGCGCCTTTGGCGCCGTACTCACCCGCAATCTCGAGTCAATCTCCATTGCCGGCCCGCAGAAGTTGCATGCAATCGAAGCGGCTGTTCCCGGCGATATCTCTTCGGCCGCATTCTTTCTTGCCGCCGCCTCAATCTTCCCTGGCTCATCGCTGGTGCTGGACGCGTTGGGCCTGAACCCCACGCGCGCCGCACTGCTCGATGTGCTGACGACGCTGGGGGCGCACATTGCTGTACTCGATCTCGAAGAGAAGAACGCTGAACTCGTCGGCACGGTGCAGATCACTGCACTCCCGGACGGGCTACGCTCTGCCGAGATCAGCGGTGGACTGGCTGCGCAATTGATCGACGAGTTGCCCGTGCTCGCCGCTATTGCGCCTTACACCGCGGGCGGCATCCGCATCCGCGACGCCAGGGAACTCCGCGTGAAGGAGTCAGACCGCATCGCACTGGTGGCAAAGAACCTGCGCGCGATGGGGGCCGAAGTCGAGGAGTTCGAAGATGGACTGGACGTTCCAGGCGGACAGAAGCTACACGGTGCCACCATCGACTCCGGCGGCGACCACCGCATCGCCATGGCATTTGCCGTGGCTGCGCTCCGCGCCGAGGGTGAAACCCTGATCCAAGGCTCGGAATCGGCAGCGATCAGTTTCCCGGAGTTCTTCGACCTGCTCGATATGGTCGCTGACCGCTAGGGAACCTCTGAACAACGC
>DCFV01000188.1:10510-30742 GCA_002314435.1 Acidobacteriaceae bacterium UBA1795
GCGGCGACCACCGCATCGCCATGGCATTTGCCGTGGCTGCGCTCCGCGCCGAGGGTGAAACCCTGATCCAAGGCTCGGAATCGGCAGCGATCAGTTTCCCGGAGTTCTTCGACCTGCTCGATATGGTCGCTGACCGCTAGGTCGGCGGTCTTCGCAGAGAAACGAAAAGGCCGCCCACGGGCGGCCTTTGTTATGCAAACAACCTGACCCTAGCGATTGTCGCTGGCTGCGCCTGAACCGGCGGAAACGCCGGCCACCTGCCCTGCGGGAATTGTGCTTACCGGTGGCGGTGCATCGAACGTTGCTGTCTTTGCATTGATCGCGCCCGAGTAATCCGCTCCCAGACCCAGCTTCTTGAGCGCGCGGGAGTCGGGCATCAGCTTCGTCTGCCACCCCTGATCGGCCTGGAACTTCTGCATCGCGGCTAGCGTGGTGGCGTCCCACTGGCCGTTGGGATCACCATTCAAGTAGTGTTCGCGAATAAGCGCCTGTTGAATCTCGGTCACGCGGGACGGCTCAATGGCCTGCTGGCCGTGCATCTTATGCGACTTACGACTGGAACCGCGGCGCCCTGCGCGCGTGCTTTTGGCCGAAACCTTGCTGCTGGTGTGGCTGCCAGATTTGGCCGCGTGGCTGTGGCTTACACTTGCACTGCGATGAGTGCGAGAGGCCACCGCTGGTGACACACTCAGAACCGCAGTCAATACAAATGCCAAGCTTGCTCTAAATGTAAGCACGCTGATACACCTCTACGCAGAATTTCCGGGGGGCGTACCCGGAATTTTAACGGATGCTCACGCTTCGCGCCAGAAAAAACAAGCTTTCTGGAACCCGAAGTACATATCCACGCGTCTGCCACGCAAACATCCGGAATCGAACATAGCCCGGGCCAATAGAAGTCAACTCCTTTCAGCCCAGGCAGATGCGGCTATTGCAGGGTGCCGCCGAAGTAGTTGATCCCGTCGCCTGGGCGGCGTGGATCGATCACCTCAAACACTACGTCGTCACCATTCTTGATTTTGCTTACTACTGCCTGATACTGCTCACGTGTACCGGTCTGCTGCCTGTTGATGCGAATGATGACCAGCCCGGGCTCAAGACCCTGCAGATCAGCAAAGGATCCAGTGCGCACCGACTGGATGACAACGCCTGGCGTATGCAGCTTGGCGGCCAGTTGAGGCGTGGTTTCACTAACCACGATGCCCAGCTTGGTTTCGCCAGCATCGCCCGGCTGCTCTGGTGCAACTGCCGACTGCTGATTGTTCAGATCGGAAAAGACCTTGTCACGGTCCCCTATGGTCACTGTGGCGTCCATCTGCTTGCCGTCGCGGATGTAGCCTAGACGAGCGGTCGAGCCCGGATGACGGCCGGCAATCTCGTTCACCAGATCATCTCCGTCCTTGATGTTGCGACCGTCAATGGAAGTAATAATGTCGCCCGGCTTCAGGCCTGCCTTCTCGGCCGGCCCACCCGGCTGCACGGTTTGCACCAGGACGCCGTTCTTGAAGCCGTAAATGCGGTTGACGGCCTCCGGCAGATTCTGCCGGAACGAGACGCCAATGGAGCCGCGCGTCACCTTGTGGCTGGGGCTGATCAGGTCGTTGTAGACCTGCACCACTGTGTTCGACGGCATGGCAAAACCGATGCCTTGGTAGCCCGCCGACTGAGTGAAAATAGCGGTGTTGACGCCAATCACTTCGCCGTTCATGTTGAGCAACGGACCGCCGGAGTTGCCGGGATTGATGGCCGCGTCCGTCTGAATGAAGTGCTGAAATTGACCGCTCGCGCCGGGCTCAATGGTCCGGTTCTTCGCGGAAATGATGCCAGCCGTGACGGTTTGCGAGAGTGCAAACGGACTGCCTATGGCCTCAACCCAGTCACCCACCTGGGCGTTGTCCGAGTTGCCTAGCTTGACGATAGGCAGGGGCTTGTCGGTGTCGATCTTGATGACGGCTAGATCAGTGGCTTTGTCGGTACCGATCACGCGTGCGGGCCGGCCCAGATCCTGCGTGTCTGGATCCGTCGACAACTTCACATAAATCTTGTCGGCCTTCTCCACGACATGGTTGTTGGTGATGATGTAGCCCTTAGCGTCGACAATGAAGCCCGAGCCGAGCGACTCGCGCACCTGACCATCATCGCCCTCACCTTGATCGGGCATCTGGCCACCAAAGAACTTCTTGAAGAAGTTCTGGAAGTCATCGGGGTTCTGCGGAACCTGTTCCTCGTTCTGGTCTTCGTCGCCGGGGTTCTGCTGCTGTACATGAGGATTACGGCGGCGCGTGGTTGCCTGCTTCGGCAGTGTCTCAGTGTTGATGTTCACCACCGCCGGGCCCACTTCCTTGGCGATCTTCACAAACTCATTGGGGGTAACCGGCGAGTTGACCACATGCAGTGGCGTGGCGTCGGAGCTCGAGTTCTTCTGCTCCTGCCCACGCACGCCGTGTGCAGCAAAGGAGCCGGCCACAATGGCCACGGAGAGTGTGGCAAGAACCACAAAAGCAGAAGCTAGACTACGCGAACGCAGCCTTTCCAGAAGCGATTTCATACGTTGACTAGACCTCATCGGGGTTCCCCCGGCACTGTGTGCCGGCCGGTTCCACCTATGTCCCTAGTATAGCGAGCCGTGGCTTCGAACATCTGTTTCGGGACAAACGCGGTTGCACCGATATCGATTTCTCCCTGAGGGTTAGACGCGCAAGGGAGGCTAAGAGTCTTCCTGACCGCATGCTACGATCCGACATGATATTCCATTCGAAAACCACTGCCCGTCTTGTTCTCACCGCGCTGGGCTGCGCGGCTGCCGCTTTGGCTGGCTTCGCGCAGAGCCCCGCTCCCCCACCCAGCCCCATGCTGGATCGCATTAACGCCATGATCAATGGCGGACCCTGTGTCTGGACCCCGGCACAGCTGGACACCATGGCCCGGCTTCGCGATGCCGCCATGTCCGACCCCTTTGCGCTGAACGAGCTGCGCCATCTGACCGACAACATCGGCCCCCGGCTGAGCGGTTCACCTCAGGCTCAGCAGGCCGTGGACTACGTGGCCGCTGAGATGCGCGCGCTAGGTGCCGAGGTCACACTCGAAAAAGCCAAGGTACCCCACTGGGTTCGCGGCACAGAGACGGCAGAGCTGGTTTCCTGGCCCGGCCAGGCCCCCGGAACCGCCCAGAAGATCGTGCTCACCGCCCTTGGCGGCAGTGTTGCCACTCCGCCCGAGGGACTGACCGCTGAAGTTCTGGTCGTCGACAACTTTCAGCAACTGAGGGCCCTGCCGCCCGGCGCTACGAAGGGCAAGATCCTCCTGTTCAATCACAAATTCGACAAGGAGTTGGCTGCGCAAGGCGATGGGCTGAACGCCTACGGAGGCGGAGTGGTCTACCGCGGAATCGGGCCGATCGCTGCCGCCACCGCTGGAGCCGCGGCCGTTTTGGTCCGCTCCGTGGGCGGCGCCGACTACCGCTTGCCACACACCGGGCAAACCATGTACGACCCCAGCGTTACCAAGATTCCTGCCGCCGCCCTAGCCGCCGAGGATGCTGACTTGTTGAACAATCTCGCAGCACAGGGAGCTCTTAAGCTTCACTTAACTTTGACACCGCAAAGCCTTCCAGAAGCAGATAGTTACAACGTCATCGCGGACTGGAAGGGCACTGAGCATCCGGAACAGGTTGTGATCGTCTCAGGACATCTGGACTCCTGGGATCTGGGCACCGGGGCAATCGATGACGGAGCGGGCGTTGTGGTCTCCATGCAGGCAATCCACCTGCTGCACGATCTCGGCATCCATCCCCGGCGCACCGTGCGCTTCATCGCCTGGATGAGCGAGGAGGAAGGTTCCCAGGGCGCGGCGGCCTACATGGCCGAACACAAGGACCTGAACAATCACATCGGAGCCATCGAGAGCGATCTCGGGGCCGACCACCCGTCCGGCGTCTACTACGCAGGTAAGCCTGAACTGGGCCGCTGGCTGCGTCCCGTCTCGCAAGTGCTGGATGCTATCGGAGCCGAAACGCAGAAGGCAACGCCCGAAACCGGCGAGGACATCAACGGGCTAACAGAGAAAGGCGTACCGAGCTTCGCTCCGATACAGGACAGCCGCTTCTACTTCAACTACCACCATACCCCAGCCGACACCTTTGACAAGGTGGACCCGAAATACCTAAGCGAAAACGCTGCGGTGATGACTGTGCTGGCCTATGCGTTGGCAGACTCGCCCGAGCCCGCGCCCCGGTAACAGGAACGCGGATCAAGGGACCTGGGATGGCCCCTTGATCTCTTTCCCATCTCTCATTATTTAAGCCTCATGCGCCGTAGGCACGTGCGGTTGCGGCACGAGTTCGGTGAGCGCGATGGCAATGAGGATGATCACGGCACCCGTCGCAGCGCGCAGGCCGAGCCGCTCCCCCATCACCACAAACGACGTAATCCAGGCAAACACCGGCTCGAGCGTCAGAAGAAGAGCGATGTGCGTAGACGGCAGAACCGATTGCGCCCAACTTTGAATCGAGAATGCCGCAGCAGTCGCCAATGCAGCAGCGATAGCGAGCGCACCGATGAGCCGCGGAGACCAGTGCACGTGAGGGTGCTCGATGAATGGCAGACTCACCGCCATGAATAAAGCGCAAAAACCAATTTGCAGCAGAGCCAGAAGCTGAAAGCCAATGCGCGGCGATACGTGACTGAGCGCAATGCAATGCAGCGCGAAGCCCACCGAACAGCCGAAGGTCAGCACGTCACCAAGGTTGATCGATGACCAGTCGGGCAGAATGGACTGCGCAGCAGCCGGCGTGGTGAGCAGCAGAATTCCAGCAAACGCAAGCACCGCGCTTACATAGGCGTTCCAGCGCGGCCGCCGTGCGCCCGGCGGGTGCAGACCGGGAATCAGAGACAACAGCGGCACCAGAACAACCACCAGCCCGGTGATGAACGCCGACTTCGACGGCGTGGTGCGCACCAGGCCTATGGTCTGGAACTGGTAGCCGGCAGCCAGGCACAAACCCACAACTGCTCCGGCAGCGATGTGGCTGCGCCGGATCCCGCGCCACGAGCGGTGATAGACCACTGCGAGCAGCGCAAATGCCAGAGTCATGCGGAGCAAATTGAAGGCCGCGGGCGTGGCTTCCGCCAGGGCTCCCTTCACCAAAACAAAGGTCGACCCCCAGACCGCGACAACGAACAACATGAGCAGGTAAGCGCGGAACTTCATCTGGATTGATTATTTCAGGCTCGGCTGCACAGGCAGCGAAAACCTGCGGTGGCGCGTCCAAATGGAGATGAGCGAATTGTTTCTCACCTTCCTCAGCATACCCGGCGCGCCACACAACTGGCTGATCGGTGTGGTGCTGCTCTGCGCTGTAGTGGTGTTCGGCAACGGGTTTCACTTCCTGCTGTTTCGGCTGCTGCGACGCAAGCAGGAGCAGGGACGCACTCTCGGCCTTGGGTTCCGCCGCTATCTCGCGGCACCCGCCAGAGTTGTGCTGCTGGTCACGCTGGTGCGCGTTGCGCTGCCCTTCGTGCCGGGCATTCCGCCAGAGATCCTTGACCACTTGAATCAAGCCGTTGAAATCGCGCTCGTGTTGGCGTTGGGATGGCTCGGCATTGGAGGTGTCTATGTGGCGCAGACTCTGATACTGCGCCGCTTTGACATCACCGTTGCCGACAATTTGCGTGCCCGCCGCCTGCACACGCAAATGCAATTCGTGCGGCAGCTTGCCATCGCCGCCGTCGTCGTCATCGATGCCGCTGCCCTGCTTTGGAGCATGCACAACCCCGGACTTTGGAAGTACGGCACTGGCCTTCTGGCCTCCGCGGGATTGGCCTCGCTGTTTCTGGCCGCGGCGGCCAAGTCCACCGTATCCAACCTGCTTGCCGGCATGCAGATCGCGCTCTCTGAACCCATTCGCATCGACGATGTAGTTGTGGTTGCCGGGGAGTGGGGCCGCATCGCCCAAATCACCAGCACATATGTCGTGATCAACATCTGGGACCAGCGAACACTGATTGTGCCGCTCAGCTACTTCATTGAGCAACCGTTCGCGAACTGGACGCGGACAGGCTCGGAGATCCTGGGCACAGCCTTCCTCTATCTCGATTACACAGTATCCGTGGAGGAACTGCGAGCGGAATTAGCGCGCGTGGTTGCCGAGTCGCCGCTCTGGGACCGCCGCGTCTGCGGTCTGCAGGTAACCGATCTGCGCGAGCACACTATGGAGTTGCGCTGCCTGATTAGCTCACACGATTCGGGCAAGAGTTTCGACCTCCGCTGCCTCGTTCGTGAAAAGATGATCGCCTTTGTGCGCGAGCACTATCCGCATGCACTGCCCACCATGCGCGTGGAAACAAGGCGCGATTCAGCACGCACAGGAGAAATGCAGCCCATAGACGAAGCGCCTCCCGCGGTTCCCATCGAAGCCAATCAGTCGCCGAACCCGCTGGAATCCACCGGCGCGGCGGCCTAGGGCTTTGCTTCTCCGCTGTAGGCTTTCTCCCCGGCAACCCATGTCGAACGAACCTGGGTGCCTGGAATCGACTGGACTGGCATTCTGTAGAGATCGCGATCGACTAGGATGAAATCCGCATCATAGCCGGGGACGAGCTTGCCCTTGTGCTTCTCAGCGAACTCGGCGTAGGCCGAGCCCTGTGTATAGGCGTAAAGAGCCTGTCCGCGCGTGAGTTTGTTCTCAGGAAAATATGTCCTGGTTCCAGACTCGTTTCTGCGGGACACAGCAACGTAGAGTCCGCGGAATGGCGTCACCGGCTCAACGGGATAGTCCGTCCCGAAGGCCAGCGGCACACCAGCATCGTCGAAAGCCTTCCACGCGTACGAGTAGGCTGCGCGCTGAGCGCCCAGGCGGTCCTGCGCCCAGTTCATATCTGTGAGCAAGTGGTTGGGCTGCATGCTGGCGATGACGCCCAGCTGCTTAAAGCGTGGAATGTCGTCAGGGTCGACGACCTGTGCGTGCTCAATGCGATTGCGTGCGTTGCGAGGCACTCCGGGTTGCGCAAAAGCTTCAAGTGCCATCGCCGCAGCCCTGTCGCCGATAGCGTGAAAGCCGATTTGGAAGCCGGCTCTGGCGCGCTCCACCGCCATCCTGTTGAGTTCGGTCTGCGCGTACTGCGGCAGACCGGTGTTCTTTGGGTCATCGGCGAAGGGCGTTTTCATCGCCGCAGTGCGCGAGCCGAGCGAGCCATCCATGAAGCCCTTCAGCATACCGGTACGCAGCAGCTGATCGTGGGTGTCGTGATGCGCGCGCATCTTGATCAGTTCAGCAAGCGGGGCCTTAAACGGCAGCCACTCGGAGATGCGCAGATGGAGCGCACGCTCTTTCTCCATCTGCTCAAAGACGAGGAAGTCTTCCCAGTCGCTGTTGTCCTGCACGCTCGTTACGCCGTGGGAGAGCGCATCGGCAATGGCCAGTTCATCGCCGCGACGACGTTCCGTGGGGCTCGGCGGAGGAATGACTTTGTAAATGAGGTCCTGCGCCGACTCGCGAAGGATCCCTGTGGGCTGGCCGCTCGTATCTAGATCGATTGTCCCTCCCTGCGGTGGCACAGTCGATCCGGTGATGCCCGCTGCCTTCAGCGCGGCCGAGTTGGCGATGGAGATGTGGCCGTCAATGCGGTCGAGGAATACAGGGTGATCGCCGGTGACGCGATCAAGGTCTTGGCGTGTAGGCAGCACTTTCTCTGCCCATAACGTGTGGTCCCAGTTGCCACCGGTGAGCCAGTGGCCTGCTGGTGCGGCATCGGCGAAGCTTTTGATCTTCGCCAGCATCTCGTCGAGAGAACCCACACCGGTCAGATCAACGTTGAGCTTTGTCCGGCCTGCACCACCCAGGTGCGTGTGCGCATCGTTGAAGCCTGGAAAGACAACGGTGAGCGTGTGCGCAGAGTCGAGGTCGTGCAGCGCGGTTTTGGGTCCCGCAAGTCGGGTGATCTCCGCGTTATCGCCAACAGCCAACACCTTGCCGCCACCGATCGCCATGGCTTCCACGACCTGTGGCTGGTCCTGCGCAAAGCCTACGCCCGTGTAGATAACACCATTGAAGAAGATGTGCTCCGGCGCAAGCTCATGGGCTGTCGGGGCCGCAGATTGAGCGCAGCACATGGACGCGGCCAAAAAGATCGCAAAAAAAATCACGGAAGAGAGACGCATGGGCGGAGTTTAGCAGATCGCGCGCTACTGCTCGGCCGCCCACCCAGCCATAGCCAACGTAAGCAGAAGAATGCGGCGCAAGCCCAATTCGCGGTCCTTGTCCGTATACCACTCGGCCACCGTGTGTGCGCCGCCACCTTCGCCACCCGCGCCCATCGAAAGCGCCGGCACGCCGCGCGCGATGGGAATGTTGGCATCAGTCGAGCCTAGGCGCAGATCGGTGCGGAGTCCTAGGTGCCGATCGACCGAACGCAGCATTTCGAGCAGAGGAGAGTCGGCGGGCAGCTGCGCAGCGGGCCGGTCACCAATCTTCTCAATGCTGAAGGCCAGCAGGCCCCGACTGCGCGCCGACCAGGCACGCGCCACGCTGTTGACGCGTTCCGCAGCATCCTCCACTGCCCGGTGCAGCGCTACTTCCAGGCGCACCAGTTCGTCGGAACTTGTGGAGCGAAAGTCGACGGACGCAGTAACAGACTCGGGAATCGAATTGACGCTGGTGCCGCCGTGAATCGTCCCCAGATTGAGTGTCGTCCGCGGCTCGGCGGGTAGCGGTGTCTCCGCCACGGTGGCCAGTGCTGCAGAGAGCGCGGCAATGGGGTTCGGCGTACCCGCATCGGTAAAGCTGTGCCCGCCCGGTCCCGTAACCGTTACCTGAAAGCGGCGGCTGCCGAGCGCCTGGGTCACCACGGAGTCGGCGCCTGCGCCATCCAGTACGATGTGAGCGGCCACGCGACCGGCATAGGGGCTCGCATTGTAGAAGTGGCGCACGCCGCGCAGGTCACCTTCGCCCTCCTCACCGACGTTGGCCAGGATCACTAGCGGCACATGAAGCTCCACCTGGGCGTTGACCAAGGCCTGGGCAATAGCCAGTAGTGCGGCCAGGCCGGCGCCGTTGTCGCAGGCTCCGGGGGCGGCCAGCCGCAACACGCTATCTTCGCGCGTAACGGTTGGAAAGACCGGCGTGGCGGCAGGAAATACGGTGTCGAGATGCGCGGAGAGCACGATGACTGGACCAGTGCTCTCGGGCGGCAGGTGCGCGGCAGGCACCACAGCAGTCACATTGCCGATGCTGTCAGTGGTGATGTCGGCGAGGCCGATATCAGCAAACAGCGCGGCAGTGGCCTCGCCGCGGGGCTGCTCTCCGAAGGGTGGAGCGGGGATTGCCACCAGCCGCGCCTGCCAGTCCATGATGGTCTGCGGGTTGTTGTGCATCCAGGCAAACGCCGCGTGCAGCGAGCGCTGGGCCGCCAGTGCCGTCACCTGGGCAAAGGCCGTCTTTCGAGTAAAAAGCGCCATAGGCTGGTTTCAGGGTAGCAGGGGCAGCGCAGCTTCCTCATCGTGCCCGTCGTACTCGACCGAGTGGAGAAAAAGCCCCCGCGCGGGTGCAGTCGGTCCGGACGCCGAGCGCTCGCGCGCAGCCAGCATCGCCGGAATCGCATCGGCTGAGAGAAAGCCGCGACCCACATCCACCATTGTTCCCACCAGGTTACGGACCATGTGGTGAAGAAAGCCATTGCCGCGCACACGGTAGACCAGGAGCGACCCTTCCGTGGTGGCACGCTCCTCCCAAATCGAGGCAAATACCGTACGCACCGTCGAGAGAGGTCCTGCTTCCTCCTCAGTTTCACGTGTAGTCAGGTCAGGATCCGTCGCAGCGAAGCTGGCAAAGTCATGCTCACCCAGAAAGTGCGCGGCTGCTGCGTCCAGCGCGGCCCGGTTCATGGGCCAGGGGCAAGCGTAGACGCAGCGCGCAAGGAAAGGAGAACAATGATCGGCCGCGGCGGGCTGTAAGCGGTACTCGTATGTCTTGGCTACCGCTGAGTGCCGTGCGTGAAAGGTACTCTGTACCGTTTTTGCTTCAAGAACGCGAATCGATGCGGGCAACGTGCGATTGAGAGCACGCTGCAGGTTCTGTGGCGGAATGGGCGCAGCCAGCGCAAAGCTCGCCACCTGGGCCAGCGCGTGCACCCCGGCATCGGTTCGGCCGGAGCCCTGCGGCAGGGGCGTTTCGCCGGCAATGCGACCCAGCGCGGCCTGCAACTCGCCCTGGACCGTGGGCAGGCCGGGCTGCACCTGCCAGCCACGAAAGTCGGTCCCATCGTAGGACAGGACCACCTTCCAGGTTTGAAGGGCAGGCGCAGTAGTGGTGGAGTCATGCATGGGAATCAACCTGAATAACAGGTTAACTGACTGAAACCACCGCAAAAGTCAGGCCTTGCACTGAGATATACTCAGCTTTTCGCTACGGATGCCATTCAAGCGGGCATGAACCGGGTATGCGCCGGCTCAGGGAACGAACCTTCGAGTGTATGCGTATTGCGTAACGATGAGGCACGGCAGGATGCGGTGGGGAATTTCAGTCGCGTCCACCGCGTGCAATTGAGTCCGAAGAGGCTCTTCGGGCGTCTTTTGAATAACGGCACCCCACATGCCAAGCGACTCGTGGAGAGAGACCATGCATTTGTCTGCAGAACGTGTGTTTAACCACCAGGAGGCAACCGCTCGCTCAGGGCGCGGACACAAGGGGACACGGCTGCGTGCGCTGGCCGCGACGATGTTGACGCTCGGCTCCTGCATGCCAGGCGGCTGGGCGCAGCAGCAGGCGCCCACCCAATCCGTGAACCGGGAGGCATCGGAACTTCCGGCTGCACCCGTACCTGCGCAGACCGAACCGCTTACGCTACGGCAGTCGGAACGCGACTACTCGAAGCCGAACACCGGTCTGCTCGGTAATCCAATCAGTATCTACCGGCCCTACACCATTGCAAAGGCGGACTTCAACAACTCCGTGCGCCTGCAGGATCTGGTAAAGGGCGGCAAGATTTATCTCAGCCTGTCAGACGCGATCGCACTGGCGCTTGAAAACAATTACGACATCGCCATCGCCCGCTATTACCTGGACATTGCGGACACCGATATACTGCGGGCCAAAGCCGGTTCCGGCCTGCGTGGCGTCGGCGCCTCTGTGCTGCAGAATACCCTGGGCGGCACATCGCAGACGTTGAGTTCCAGTGGCGCTCCGGGATCTGTGAGCGGCGCGGCCGCGGGCACTGCGGGCATTGTGTTAAGCACAGACGGCGCGGGCCCGACGCCTGAGAGCCGTGATCCGCTGGTGACCGGAACGATTCAGCTTGAGCGGGCGAAGTCGCCGCAGACGAGCCCGTTCCAGCCGCGTGCGTTCACCAACACCAACACGTACGACTTCACCTATTCGCAAGGCTTTGCCCCGGGCACTTCTCTGGATTTGGGGTGGAATAACGGTCGCATCACGTCGACCGGCTTCAGCTCCTATAGCCCGGAGTTGTCGTCGAACTTTAAAGCGACGGTCACGCAGCACCTTCTTGAAGGCTTCGGGATCTGGATGAACAACCGCTTCATGTATGAGGCCACGCTAAACCGGCGGATTACGGACGCAACGTTCCGGCAGCAAATCCTGTCCACTGTAAACCAGGTGGAGGACATCTACTGGGTGCTGGTGAGCGCATATGAGGACGTACAAGCCAAGGAGAGGGCTCTTGAGCAAAGCACCCGCGTCGACAGCGATACGCGCAAGCAGTTGGAGATTGGCACGATGGCCCCGCTCGACGTGGTCAATGCCGCCTCGACGGTCGCGACCGACAAACAGGCTCTCATCAGTTCACAGAGCAATTTGAACTACCAGCAACTGGTTCTGAAGCAGGCGATCGCGCGTAACCTGAACGATCCAGGGCTGGTGGCAGCACCCATTATTCCGACGGACCGGGTGAGCCTTGACCCGCTGCCGGAGGAAAAGCAAACACCGGACGAACTGGCGCAGATAGCCTTCAAGAACCGGCCGGAACTCGAAGAGGCCGTGCTCTCCATCAAGAAGGACGAGATCACTCTCCGTGGAGCCAAGAATGCTCTGCTGCCGACGCTGGATGTGTACGCCTTCTACGGCGGCCAGGGCATTGGCGGCGAGCCAAACGAGGACTGCAAATTCGGAACAATCTCGTGCGCAGCGACAAGCAGTTCCAGCTACCCGGATGTATTGAGCGCAATGGTGGACGGCAGCTCGCCTGACAAGGGCGTTGGTTTCAAGTTCAGCATCCAGATCCGAAACCGGACGGCACAGGCCGACCAGGCACGCTCGCTGATCGAGTACCGGCAGGCAGAGATGCACTTGGAACAGCTGTACACGCAGATTCGAATGCAGGTGGTTGCGCAGCAGTACGCTCTGTCCAATGACCGGGCACAGGTGCAGGCTGCGGCAGCGGCACAAGAATACGCGCGGCAGAGTCTCGACGCGGAACAGAAGAAACTGCACCTCGGGGCGTCCACAACAGCCAACGTTCTGCAGCAGGAACGCAACCTGGCAACTGCGGACAACAACATGATCACGGCAAACCTGACCTACGCCAAGGATCGTGCCCTGCTCCATCAGGTACTCGCTACCACGCTCCAGAACTATGGCATCAATCTGAACGAAGCGGCCTCAGGCAAGATTGCTGCGGCCCCCGTGGTTCCTGGTCTGACCCCTGCGAACGCCACAGCGCCGGCTGCGGAGGAGAAAAAGTAACCAATCGATAGGTCAGCAACCATCAAAACAGATAAAAAGCGGGGCGGCGCCTTTCCGGTGCCGCCCCGCTTTTTCTGCCGCTGCGTTTTGAATTCTCGACGGCTTCCCTACTCTTGAAATACGGCACAAACCAGGGCAACAAACCAGCTCCGCGCCTCACCCACTCAGAACTGCATGGGAGCGATTCCCTTCAGAAGGAATTCATACCGCGGCTGCGTCGTATCCGGCCCGGCGCTGATCGGGTCGTTCAGGTGAATGAGCGCGTCGCCAGCATTGTACGTCGGCCATGTCGGCAGCCCCGAACCATTCGGATCGCCGGTGCGCGCGAAATTGGACCAGTAGGTCATCATCTGGTCGCTCAGCTTGCGATCCTCGGGACGCACTGTATAGCCCGGTCGTGTGTCCAGGGTTCCGAAGACATACTCGATGTCGTCCGAGTGGAACGCAAATGTACCGGGATGGAACTTGCTGGGGGGCGCAGCCAGTTCAAAGTGATAGCGATAGACGGGCGCGGAGCCAGTCTTGCGATGCGCCTCAAGCCACTTCCACGTGCCGAAGGCAATGAACGCGTCGCTCCCGTAGTCAATTGCCGAGCGCAGCGCCCGCGCATCGGTGTCAGCCGGGTACAGCTTCAGGAACTCCTCTGCGCGCTCCTTATACAGCCCCTGCGCCATCCCTTTCCACTGTTCGGCGGTCATGCCGCGCATGGCAAAGAAGCTGCCTTCGTCCGCATTCCAACCTGCTAAAAGCGGCACGTGCGCCTGCTTGCCCGCGGCAAAGGTATCCGGCACCGGCTCCGTGAGCACTTTGCCGTCGATGTCCGGTGGAAACCCGGCCTTGTTCTTCTTCGAGGCCTCCAAAACTTGCTCGGTCGTCATCGCGCGTAGATCTTGAATGGACTTCGCGCCGATCGACTCCATCCATGCGCCGTCCAGCTTGACCCGTTCAGCAACCGTTGCGCCGCCCAGGTTGATGCCGCTCGGGAAGGCCGCGCCGCTTTCGCCAATTGCCTTGGCGAAGAGCCCCTGCGCCATTGGCGAAGCCATCAGCGTACTTACGGCAAACGAACCTGCGCTTTCGCCGAAGATGGTCACATTTTTCGGATCGCCGCCAAAGGCGCCGATATTGCCGTTGACCCACTGCAGCGCTGCAACCATGTCCTGCAAACCATAGTTGCCGGCCACGCCGTTGGCTTCCTTCGCCAACTCGTCGGTGGCAAGAAAACCGAAGACGCCGAGTCGGTAGTTGATCGTGACCAACACGACGTTCTTAAGGGGCAGAAAATCACCGTTGTGCCGCGGCTCGTTGCTTCCACCGCCCGTGTAACCGCCGCCGTGAATCCAGAACATCACCGGTAGCTTACTCTTCGCAGAGGCTGTGGCCGGGGCGTAGACATTCAGGTAGAGGCAGTCTTCACTGGGGCCGTTGTCTTGGAAGACCATGTCGTCAAAGACGTGATTCTGTGCGCAGTGCGTGGCGTACTTGGTAGCATCGCGAGTCCCGGACCACTTTGCAGCCGGCTCGGGTGCCTTCCAGCGCAGGTCTCCCACCGGCGGCGCTGCATACGGCAGGCCGAGGTACGCCCGCACCTTGCCATCATTAATCGTCTTGCCTTGTACCTTGCCCTGTGCCGTCTTTACCGTGAGGGGGTCGGCCAGTGTGGCCTGCGTGAGCCCTAGACAAAGCACAGCCGCCAGTGCGGCACACACCCATTGCGTGCGATTCTGCATCAGAAAATCCTCCGCGAGTTACGTTAACAGGACGGACCCACGGCTGTGCAGGTTGCAGTAATTCGCTTTGTCACACGGTTTCGTGATTGCCGGCACAGGCCGCGCTACACGAGTTCGGGCGCCAGCAGATCCTCGATCGTCTCGCGCCGCCGGATCAGCCGGGCCTTGCCGCGCTCCACCAGCACCTCGGCTGGGCGCAGGCGCGTGTTGTAGTTTGAACTCTGCACCATGCCATAGGCACCGGCGTCGAGCAACGCCACCAGGTCTCCGGGCTCGACCGGGGCGAGCTTGCGGTCGCGGGCGAAAAAGTCACCGGACTCGCACACCGGCCCCACCACATCCACAACGCGCACGCGGCCACGCCGCGGAGTCACGGGCACGATCTCGTGGTGAGCCTGGTAGAGCGCAGGGCGGATGAGGTCATTCATGGCTGCGTCGGTGATCACGAAGGTCTTGCTCCCACTGCGCTTCACCTGCAGCACACGCGCCACCAGCGCCCCAGCTTGCGCCACGAGGAAACGTCCCGGTTCCAGCAGCAACATCCCGTCGAACCCCTTGAGCGCTTGTTGGACAGCCGCCGCGTACTCGTCTACCTTGGCCGCCGCGTCGAAGCTGCAGCCGTGGTAGTCGATGCCCAAGCCTCCGCCAGCGTCGATTGAGCGGAGCGCGATACCCGCTGCGGCGAGCTGCCGCACCAGCTTGTGCACTCTCTCCATGGCCGCGCCAAACGGATCAGCTGAACGGATCTGCGAGCCAATGTGGACACTGACGCCCTGCGCTTGCAGCCAGCGGTTCCCTGCCCATTGCTTGTAGAGGGCTAGCGCGCGGCGAATGTCGATGCCGAACTTGTGTTCGCGCAGGCCAGTAGAGATGTAGGGGTGCGTTTCCGCAAATACGTCGGGGTTGACGCGCAATGCGAACCGAGCCCGCGTCTTCATGCGTCGCGCACGGGCGGCCAACAGTTCAAGCTCGGCTTCGCTCTCCACGTTGAATTCGAGGATGCCCGCGGCAATGGCCAGATCAATTTCCGCAGCGGTCTTGCCCACTCCGGAGAAGACAACGCGGCTCAGCGCTTCAGGAGCCGCCTTGCGCACACGCTCCAGTTCGCCGCCTGAAACGATGTCAAAGCCGGCACCGCGCGCGGCCAGCAGTTTGAGGATTGCAAGAGCTGAGTTGGCCTTGACGGCATAGCAGACCAGGTGTTCGCGCCCGGCAAATGCCTGCTGAAACAGGCCCAGTCTCTCAACAATCTGGTCGGCTGAGTAGACGTAAAGCGGCGTTCCGAAGCGCCGTACCAAGCCTTCGAGAGCGACTGAGCCGCAGCAGAGCGCGCCCTTTGGCTGAGCGTATTGAAAGGGACGGGACAAGGCCATGGAGGAAGAAGTCAACGTGTGATTCCCTTGGTGAGGCTAAGAGGGTACGCACAAGGGCGCTTCCTCAAGGGTACTTCATTCGCGCCGTACCGCTTAGCGCACCAGACGTGCGGTGACCGGCCCAAGAACGGCCATGAGGAGGACATACGCAGCCGAGAGCGAGCCAATCCGCGGCTCCAGACTGACACCAAGACCGGCAATCACAATGGAGAATTCGCCGTGCGCAACCAAGGTGAGTCCGGCGCGGAGACGGGCTCGAAAGTTGAGGTTCCCGTGACGCGTCGCCCAGTAGCCGGTAAGTATCTTGGTGATCGTGGTGACGCCGGCCAACAGAAGTGCAGCCACCAGCACAGGCGGTAACGTGCGGGGATCTATTTCAAGACCGAAGAAGAAGAAGAAAGTGGCAGCGAAGAGATCGCGAAGCGGGGAGAGTATGCGGTGGGATCTCTCGGCGATGGGACCGGAGAGCGCAATGCCAAAAAGAAAGGCTCCGATGGCCGAAGAAACCTGAATGCGTTGCGCAAGACCAGCAACCAGCAGCACTGTGCCGAAGGTGGAGAGAAGGATAACCTCGTCGGACTCATGGGTCAGCCAACGACTGAAGTAGTGGCCGTAACGCACGGCAGCGAACAGAGCCGCTAGAACCGCAACAACCGCGATGGAGACTGAAATAGCGACGCGATACGGTTCGCCGCCCGCGGTAAGCGCCGCGACCAGCGGCAGATAGATTGCCATGACGAGGTCCTCGAGAACGAGGATGGCGAGCACAGTGGGAGTTTCAGGGCAATCGAGACGCCGGAGCTCGGATAGTACCCGGGCAACAATGCCCGACGATGAGATGAAGGTGACGCCACCAAGAAGCACTGAAGCAAGCGGTCGCCAGCCAAGTAGCTGGCCGGCGATGAATCCCGGGGAAAAGTTGAAAAGAAAGTCAGCCAAACCGGCGGAGGCACCGGCGCGCAGGTTTTGCTTGAGTTGCTGGCCCGAATACTCAAGGCCGAGCATGAACAGAAGCAGCAATACGCCAATTTCGGCGCCGATCTGGATGAAATCGTGAGAGAAGTTGAGGGGCAACAGGCCACCGTTGCCGACGGCAAGGCCTGCCAGTAGGTAGAGCGGGATGGCAGAGAGACTCCACCGGCTCGAAAGGCGCGCAAGAACCGCAAGCACGATGGAGGCCGCGCCAAGTTCGAGGAAGGTTTGCGTCAGGTGGATTGCTGGTTCGGTCAGCCTAGCCTCCCAAAAAGCGGCAGATGCGCAGGTCCCTTAAGCTATCGGGAAGAGCCGGAGCCAGTTCCGCACCAGCTCTGCAACAGTGTCGGGCTGTTCATACGCGGCGAAGTGTCCCGCGTTTGCAAGGTAGGTATAATCCACGCGCGGCCCATCGGCAGTAAGCAATGCGCGGAGATCTCCGGCGGCAACGGCGAGGTCCTGCCCTCCGGCAACGGCAAGCAGCGGCACGCGAATCGTGGCTGCGGTGGGCACCGAATCGGGTCGCGTGGCCAGCCCTGCCTGCGTGGCCACCAGGGCCTCGGTGGTCAGTGTCATCCGCGCTCGCAGCTCATTCACGATCTCGGGCCGCGCGGCTTGTGACGCCACTCCGGTAGAGATCTTCGCCATGCCGTCAAACAGCTCTTCTTTCTTGCCCTCGCGCGCCATGGCGATGGTCACAGCACGCTTGTCACAGGCCGGTTCAGGATCGGCCTGCGGCTTTGAGCAAAGAAAGCCCAGACCGAGCATGCGCTCCGGCGCACGCCGCCAAAGCTCCAGCAGAACGTAGCCTCCGATCGAGCAGCCAATGAACACGGCTCTTTGAAGGTTCAGATGGTCGAGAAGAGCGAGAACGTCAGTTGCCAGCCGGTCCATGGTGAGCACGGGCGCATCGGGCACGCGGGTGAATCCGCTTACTGGCAGGCCAGTGCCGAGCTCCGACGCGCCGTGGCCACGCAGGTCTGGTGCAATCGACCGCACTCCTGAGAGACGCTCGATCAGCGGCGTCCAGAAGGCATGATCCACGGGCGTGGGATGCAGAAAGACGACAGGCAAGCCAGCACCGCTGTCCGCATAGGCAAGGCGTGCGCCATCCGACTCATAGAAATGGCTCATAGTCCGAGCTTATACCCGGGTCTATCCCTGGGGAGGGTAGCTGCCTGGGCCCGACCAGGCAGCAGGCACTACAAATGGCTCCTCGGGAATACCGATCCAGCCGGCCAGATAGGCCACGCCAACCAGTCCGCTGGAGAAGATGAACGCCACCACCGTGAGTATGCGCACCGCGGTCACGTCCCAACCATTGGCCTGCGCCACCGCCAGACAGACTCCGGCAATCTGGCGACCCATGCGCGGCCGGATAAGTGGCCGACCCATAGGCGGTGCCGCCGCGCCAACAACCGTGCCACAGCTCGAGCAGAAACGCGCCCCGGACGGCAATCCCGTTCCGCAACGATGGCAATAGAAAGCCATGACCCAACCCTCCCGGAACTTCCGTTCCACCTCATCCTAACCTACGTTTGGCGCGCGCTAACAGTTCCCTAGTTGCCCTGATAAGGAGTTTTGAGGTGGCGGCGCGCGGTATCGGCCCGTGATGTGTTGAGGCCAGCGGCGATGACAGCCTGGTAGTCGATAATGGCGTGCTGGCGTTCGCCGTTCAGATCGTGGCACTCGCCGGCAGCCAACCACGAACGAAGCCTCAGTTCCACGCCCACACCTGGCGCCGTAGCCGCGTGCTCATACGCCTGCGCCGCCTCGGCGTAATGACGCTGGCCGCGCAGGGCGTCGCCCAGGCCGAAGTCGGCCAACTCCAGCCGAGCCTGCGCAAAGTAGCCAGGCCTGGCGTTGTCGGCCAGGATTTCGCGATAGGCAGCAACCGCAACCATACCCTCGCCGTTGTCCTTGCGCAGGTTAGCCTCCTCAAGCCGGAACAGGTAGTTGTGCGGGTACTGGCTCTCCAGCCCACGCACCACCTGGATGGCCTCCTTGTACTTTCCCTCACGGCGCAGAAACAGCGCGATCACCGTGCGTGCCTCCACGCTTGTGGTCACTCCGCGAGCTCCGTCGTCGCGCAACAGTTCCATGCCACGGCTTTTGGAGCCGGTGACACCTGCGAACCCGATGAGCAGCTTGAAGGGCCACGGCAGCGCCCCAACAACGTACTCGTAGACGCCAACGACAAGCTTGGCGTCAACGTAGTCCGGGTCCAACTGCAGGACGCGTGTCTCATCGTCGCGGGCCTTCATAGCCAGCCGAAAACCAGGAGAAAACCCACGCTCGACCATCGCCATGTAGGCACAGCGCAGACTCCGAGCCCAGCCTCGCGCGTAGTGCGCGTCCACGTCCCTCGAATTCCTTTCAACGCGCCAGTCAGCCTCGCGAACCGCTTCATCGGCTAGAGCAAAAATGCGTTCGCGCGTTTTCGGGTCTTCCTCCGTGGCGTGTTTTCCGCTCAAAAACCCATCGGCGGCGTAGAAGGTCGTGTCCAGCAGGTCCAGCCGGTAGAGTTCTTCGAAGATGACGGCATTGAGCAAGAGCGCAGTGGCCTGTGGGTCTTTGGGGTGCTGCTGGTGGAAGAGCTCGAACCGCTCCACTGCGCCTGGATAATCCAGGTTATAGAAGTGCTCGTAAGCCTCGTGCACCAGCGGCTCGCGGTTGAGTCCGTTGGTGTGGACCCCGGCGGCGCGTGCGCTGCTCCCAATACCGACAAGCAACAGCACCAGACACACCCTGCACAACCAACCCGCGGTCGACCTCAACACACCCTCCCAGGGACTGACCGGCGAACCGGCGCCGCTTCTATTCTCAGCTATTGCAGGGACGTAGGGGAAATCGCACCAAGTTACGAGACACGCAAAAGGAAGAGCGTATGTTTTCTCGTTAAGCAATATTAGTGGGTCAGGAGCTGTACGGTGCCTTCTGGCTCTCCCAACTGGCGGTAGCGATACCGCCGTTCTCATCAGGGGAGAGGGGATGAGTTTGAAGGAGATGTTGCAGCTGCTGGTCAATCAGGCACAGCACAACGGGTTCGACTTTCAACGGTGGTTCCAAGAGCATATTCACGCAGAGTGGCCGGGTCGCGACCAAGCACTCAGCTATCTGTCCATTGAGAGCCGTCACTACGCGCTACTGTTTTCCCACGACTTTGCCCGCTACTACTGGCGCACCGGAGCACGCATCAGCTTTAGCGTGCCATCGATCACCTATTCGCGCGTGAACAGCCGCGGTGAGGTCATCGTCGTAACGCGCAAGCCATTCACTCGTCGATCCATCAAGCCCGACGCCTGGAAGTATCATCTGCGGCAGATGGCTGCGGCCGAAGATCCTGTGCTTTACCTCTGCCGTTTTCTCCCAACAGCGCAGCAGGCAACGCAGAAGAGGGCATCCGGGAACGGAGACGAAGAGGCCCTGGCTGCGGACTGATACTCAACGAAACCATCATCCC